>JBFWIM010000147.1:0-2662 GCA_050255995.1 Intestinibacillus sp. | reverse complement strand
AACAAAGATCACTATAATATACCTACAGCGATGGGGAGCGTCCCCAAACAACAAGAAAAGAGGAGAAGGATTATGAAGAAAAGAATTCTCGCGTTGGGATTGGCCGGCATGATGATGCTCGGCGCACTCGCAGGATGTGGCGGAACCGCATCGAAAGATACAAACAACAACACAGGGGCTGGTCAGACCGATAATGGCGGCGATACCGCGACCGGCAAGACCCTGAAGATTGGTCTGTCCATGCCGGTTCGTGACCAGTTCCTGACCTCGATGGAGACCGCTGCGAAGGCAAAGGCGGATGAAGTCGGCGACGTCCAGCTGGATGTGGTTGACGCCAACAACGACGTTTCCGTGCAGATTTCCCATGTGCAGACCTGGGCAGCCGACAACTATGACGCAGCGATCGTTGCGCTGGTCAACAACGACTCCGCGCAGGAGATCATCAATGCCGCGAATGGCATGAATATCGTTTTCGTAAACCGTCAGCCCGACGTTTCCCTGCTGAAGGACAACATCGTCTATGTCGGCACGGATGAAAACCTGTACGGCAAGGCGCAGGGCGAGGCTCTCGCGCAGTACTTCAAGGATCAGGGCAAGACCGAGATCAATGCGGTGATGTTCCAGGGCGTTCTGGGTCTGGACGCTGTTATCAAGCGTACCCAGTCCGTGAAGGACGCGCTGGCCGCGGCCGGCATGAAGGTCAACTATGTATATGAGGATACCGCCGAGTGGGACCGTGCAAAGGCGATGGATAAGTTCACCCAGTTCATGGGCTCCGGCAAGGCGTTTGACGCAGTCATCTGCAACAACGACGAAATGGCGCTCGGCGTCATCGAAGCGATGAAGACCTCCGGCGAGAAGAAGGTGCTTTGCCCGGTTGTCGGCATTGATGCGACTGACGTCGGCTGTCAGGCAGTCAAGGCGGGCGAAATGTTCTGCACCGTGTTCCAGGATCCTGCGGCGCAGGGCGGCGGCGCGGTTGAGTGCGCGGTTGGTCTGGCCAACGGCACCCCGATTGAGAACCTCAAGGACAACTACTACAATATTGTCCCGCAGCTTGTCACCAAGGATAATGTCGATCAATATATCAAATAAAAATCTCTGAATCTCTAAATCTCTCTCTCAAATCTCACGGGGAAACGGCGCGTCGATTGGCGTGCCGTTTTCAATTCCGACCGCAAGAATTCACAGCCGGTTCGGGAAAAGTGCACAGCGGATCTCGAAACGCGGACGATATTTTGTAAAAAGAAAACAAGATTTCGAAGGAAAAGCCCGGAGGACAGCCTTATAATAAAACAAAAGGATCAAACCCGATGGGAATGAGACGTATCAGGAGGGAAGTATAAAATGGGCATTAAAATCTGCGGCGCGCCCTGCTGCTGGGGTGTGGACGACATTACCAATCCAAATCTGCCGACCTGGCAGCGCGTGATGCGCGAGGCGCATGAGGCGGGCTACCGCGCCATTGAACTGGGGCCGAACGGCTGGATTCCGACCGACGACATCGACGCGGTTTCCGAGGAGCTCGGCCGCAACCAGCTTGCGATTGTCGCGGGCACGATCTTTGACGATGTACTCTCCGAGGAGAATTATCCCAAGCTGCTCGAGCAGGTGGACGGGATCTGCTCGCTCATCACAAAGCTGCCGCCCCTTCCCATGGAGCCGGGACAGCGCTGGCCCACGCCCTATATGACCGTGATGGACTGGGGACATGACGAGCGCGACTATGCCGCCGGACATTCCGACCGCGCGCCCAGACTGGATGAAAAGGGCTGGAACCAGCTTGTTTCGCACTTCAAGGGCCTGTGCGAGCGCGCCAGGAGCTACGGTGTGCGCCCGGTGCTGCATCCGCACTGCGGCGGTTATATTGAGTTCGCCGACGAGATCGACCGTCTGGCCGCCGAGATCCCGAACGACCTTGCGGGCTTTGTGCTGGATACCGGCCACCTGTACTATGCGGGTATGGATCCGGTCGAATGGCTGCGCAAGTACAAGGACCGCCTGGACTATGTGCACTTCAAGGACATCGATCCTGAGGTCTATGAAGAGGTCATGGGCGAGCACATCCGTTTCTTTGAAGGCTGCGCCAAGGGTTCCATGTGCCCGATCGGCAAGGGTATGATCGATTACAAGGCGGTTTCCGACGTCCTGAAGGAGATCGGCTACAACGGCTATATCACCATCGAGCAGGAGTGCGACCCGCGCAACGTTGAAAACAGTCTGGCAAACGTCAAGGCCAGCGTGGATTACCTGAAAAGCATCGGCTACGATATTTAAAGCACGCGGTTCCCCTGCGGGAGCTGAAGAGGGGTTGCCCCGCCGGTTGATCCGGCGGGGCGATTTTGTGTCGCTTTTTAAATATAGCAGATAACGTGCACGCACCCGCATAAAATATATGTTAGTAATGCATAAAAACAGCACGGCGGAAATAGGCGATACGCAGAAAAACGGGACCGTCCGGCGCAAAGCGATTGACGCAGGGGAAACGGGTTGCTATATTGAAAGAAGATCGGATAGAAGAAGAGAAGCCTGCGAGGGGAAATTCATACATGGGCGGTAAAACGCCCGGAAGGAGAAGAAACATGAGACTATGTTTCGTGACAGACGGCCTCAGCAAAATGCCGTTTGAGGAAATGCTCGATCACGCGGCCGCGGTTGGGTT
>JBFWIM010000146.1:0-2730 GCA_050255995.1 Intestinibacillus sp. | reverse complement strand
GTATTGGGGAAGTAGCCCCAGGGGCCGAGCTCTACGCCGTCGTAACCTGCGAGCCGCATTTCATCCATGCAGCGCTCCCACGGGGTCTGCTTTTCGTGCTGAGGGAACCAAACGCCCCAGGAATCGGGCGCGATACCGACTTTAATCGCCATATTCCGTCTCCTCCTTACTTGACCGCGATCCACGCGCGCTTCTTGGCGGATTCGAGAACCGCCGCGACCGTGCGGTCGATCTTGTAACCGAACTCAAAGTTGCAGGCATAGGGCTCGCCCTTCGTCAGCGCGGCGAACAGCTCGTGCACTTCGAGAATCTTCATGTCGTTGTAGGCGATCGAAATGCCGCCTGCCGGCTGGAAGGCCGAGTAGCCCTTGTGCTTGGGG
The DNA here is from genome assembly GCA_050255995.1 of Intestinibacillus sp. Classification (GTDB taxonomy): domain Bacteria; phylum Bacillota; class Clostridia; order Oscillospirales; family Butyricicoccaceae; genus Intestinibacillus. Next base: position 2,350 of record JBFWIM010000146.1, on the reverse strand, counting down.
TTCAGCAGTACGGTGCGGAAGCCGCGGTCGGCCTCGTCGTCTGACTGGAAGAAGACCTGCACTTCGCCCATGCGCTCGAGCGTATAGAACACGGAGCCCTTTGTGCCCTGGATTTCATAGGTCAGATAGTTCTTGCGTCCGGTTGCGACACGGCTCGCCGCGATTGTGCCGACCGCGCCGCTCGCATATTCTGTCATAAAGGTGATGATGTCCTCGTTCTCGACGTCGGCCATCTCTGTGGAGCCGGCGGACTTGGGACGCTTCGGGAATACCGTGGTGGTCATCGCGTTGACAGCGCTGATGTCGCCCATGATGAACTGGGAAACCGACAGCAGGTGGGAGCCGAGATCGCCGAGCGCGCCGCAGCCCGCCAGCTTGTTGATGTGCCGCCAGGTGATGGGCAGGGTCTCGTCGAGCAGCTGATCCTGATCATAAGTGCCCGTGAAGCGCATGATCCTGCCGAGCTTGCCGGACTGCACCAGGTCGCGCACATAGGCGTTTGCGGGATTCATCGTGTTGTTGTAGCCGACGTAGTTGATGACGCCCTTGGCAGCCGCGAGCTCCGCCAGCTCCCTAGACTGGTCGGCGGAAATGGACAGCGGCTTCTCACAGTAGACGTGCTTGCCGTTCTCCAGCGCGGCCTTGGCGACCTCATAGTGGAACGCGTTCGGCGTGGCGATGTCGACGAGATCCACGTCCGGATCGGTGACGACCTTGGTCCAGTCGGTGGTCATGCGCTTGAAGCCGATTTTGTGCTGCGCATTCTTCGCGCTCTCCTCGTTCGCGTCCGCGACGATTTCAAAAACCGCTACGCCGTAGTCCGGCCCGAACAGCATCTGCGCGTCGAGCAGCGCGCTTGAGTGTGCCTTGCCCATCCAGCCTGCGCCTACCAGGCCAATGCGAATTTCTTTCATAATTTGCTCCTCCTCAATCGATGTGGTTGTTTCTTCTCATCCGTATTTTTTCTGCAATATTTTCGCCGGTTTTGTTTGTTTCTCACTCTGTACCTAGAGTATATCTTGAAAACTGCGCGTTGTCATTTCATGCAGTTTTCATATTTCATACAAAAATGACTCTGTATTTGCATGCCATACCGGCCGGTCTCCATACTTTGGCATACCGCCGGTCTCACATAAAAACAGAAGGCCGGTTCACCGTTCGGTGAACCGGCCTTCCGCTTCGAGCGCCCACTTTGCAGGAGTACTCAGGAGAAGATAAAAAAGAGTAGAAGAATTAGCCCATATATTGGTCGACGTTATCCTTGCTGACGGGCTCGAAGTCAATCATGATCATCGTACCCGCGTCGTTAGTGGTGCTCTTTTCAATCTGGGGCAGCTCCTCGCCCTTTACCAGCGCGGCCGCGCTCTCAACGGCGGCGCCGCCCTGTCCCTTTGCGGATTGGAAAACAGTGAATGTAAGGTCGCCGTCTTTGATCGACTGGCAGCCGATATTCGTCGCGTCAACGCCGAGCACCGGGCATACGACCTTCTTGTCGCCGGTGGTCTTCATGGCCTCCACCGCGCCGAGCGCCATATCGTCGTTGTTGCAGACGACCACGTCATACGGCTTGCCGCTGCCGATAAACTGCACCATCTTATCCATCGCCTTGGCACGGTCCCATTCAGCGGTGTCTTCGTAGGCGACTTCCAGCTTGAGGCCTGCCTTGGTCACGCCGTCTTTAAACGACTGTGTACGGAAGACCGTCGGATCCTGTCCGAGCACGCCTGTGAAGATGACCGCATGGACGGTATCCAGACCCTTTTCCTTGGCGTAATTCACGACGTACTCCGCCTGGAGCTGACCGGCGAGACTCTCGTCCGAACCGACATAGATGACGTTGCCCTTCTGGAGCACACTCTCATCGGGCTTCAAGTTGACGAATACGACCTTCATGTCGCCCGCCGCGTTGATAATTTCCTGCGCGCCGTCGGTGTTGATCAGCTTTACAATGACCGCGTCAAAGCCGTCTACCGCGAAGGTCTGGACATGGGACAGCTGCGTCGCAAAGTCGTTGTTCGCCTCCACTACGTGCAGGTCGGCGCCAATTTCCTCTGCCTTTTCGGTAACAGCCGTCTCAAGCGAAGTGGTAAACTGATCGCGCTTGTCGAGCGCAAGGCCGATTTTCACCGTACCGCTGTCCGTACCGTTGCCTGTTTCAGAAGCTGCGCCGTCCGCCGCAGGCTTCTCCGTACCGCCGCATCCAAACAAGGTAAATGCCATGGTTGCCGCCATCAACATCGCGATGAGTCTTTTTTTCATGATCTCTCTCCTCTTTCATGCATTCTGTTTTGGAATGTACAATCCGCTCGGATGGTCATGTTGCATACTTTTTTCGGTCTTCTCGTTCCCC
>JBFWIM010000145.1:0-2791 GCA_050255995.1 Intestinibacillus sp. | reverse complement strand
GTTTATTATATTGATGGCATAGTGCCGCAAGCCCGGGGATATCCTGCAGGACACCGTAATAGTTGGGGGAGACGACCAGCAGCGCCGCGGTCTCTGGATGCATATACAGCGCTTCCTCAATTTGCGACAGGGAGAACGGCCCGCTGCAATCAAACGGCGCTACCATAGGCGGATATACGAACGAGGGGGATAGGTCGAAAAGCGCGCAGCCGGAAACAGCGGATTTATGCGCCGCCCGGTCAAGTAGCACCGCACCGCCCGGCGGGCACGCCGAGCCAAGCATTGCCTGCACCCCCTGCGTCGAGCCGCCGGTCAGAAAGTGGCAGTCCGCCGCGCCGTAATAGCGCGCAGCCAGCCGTTCGGCATCCCGGATCGGCCCCACGCCCGTATAAAGATTGCCGGTGCCGTAGGTTTCCGTGAAATCCAGCGCGAACACACCCGCATAGGCTTCAAAAAGCGGTTTGCCTTTATGTCCGGGCATATGAAAACGCAGGGGATCACGCATAGCAAGAGCCTGCAGGGCTTCGTAAAGAGGGGCGTTTTGGTAATAGGATAACATGGGCTAAGGCTCCTTCTGTCTTTTTTCATGTAAGGTCAAATTTCTGCGCAGCGGGGCGGGACCGCGCCAGGTAAAGGCTCGTTCCGGATATTTTTCGTGAAACTGCCGCCGGTTCAGGCCGGCAAGATCATCGGATTCGAGCGATAAAATGCGGTTTTCCATAAAAGCAGGATTCGGGGTGAGCGGCACGCCGCGGTTGAGCGGGCAGACCTCGGAGCAGATGTCGCACCCCCAGATAAGCGGCGCGTTTGAAACGGCTGCGGCCTCTTTCGGCTGAAGCTCTCCGCCCTGCTGCGTCAGCGCCGAAAGACAGCGGTTCTGGTCAACCGTACCGTCTTCTCCCAGCGCACCGCTCGGGCAGGCGCGGCGGCACATTCCGCAGTGCAGGCATTGGCGTTCGCCCGGCGTCGGGTCGATTTGAAGATCCGTGAGTATGCTGCCGATAAAGACATAGCTGCCATAAAGGTCGTCGAAAATCAGGCCGTTGTCTCCAAGCAGCCCCGCGCCGCAGAGATAGGCGCCGTAGGTTTCGGGCAAGGGTGAGTGGTCGGTCAGGATGACAAAGCGGTTTGCAGGATAGGCCGGCTGAACCTGCAAAATAAAGCAGGAGAGTGCAGACGCAATCACCGCGTGGTAGTCCATGCCGCGGGCATAACGCGAGAGATTGCCGCTTGTCTCCCCACTGTTATAAGGAAATAAGGAAAACAGCGCGCTTTTGGCTCCGGGACACAATTTTTCCGCCCATGAGCGGCTTTGATCGGACATGCGCGGCAACAGCGCCGCAAAGGTGCAGACGCCCGCCGCAGACACGCCCGGAATTTTACGTAAACTATGGAGAATGTTCATTGAACGCCCTCGTTAATTCTTATTTTTAGGTATTATACCATAAATAAAAAGCATATAAAACTATTGCGTTCATTTCCGTTCGCGGTTTATAATAAAGAAGTTATGGTGCACGGCATCAAAAAAAGATAATCATTTCGTAAAAATGAAAGGCAGGTACCTCATAATGTCAGACTTTAGAATCTACAACTTCTCCGCCGGTCCGTCCATGCTTCCGCTTCCCGTTCTTGAGAAAGCAGCGGCTGAAATGACGAACTGTCAGGGCTCCGGGATGTCCGTTATGGAGATGAGCCATCGATCTAAGGTTTTTGACGGTATCGTCAACAATACGGAGGCCGCGCTGCGCCGCGTCATGAATATCCCGGCAAACTATAAAGTGCTGTTTTTGCAGGGCGGCGCGACAACGCAGTTTGCGGCGATTCCGATGAACCTCATGAAAACAGGAAAGGCAGACTATGCATTAACCGGCAATTTTGCAAACAACGCATACAAGGAATCCAAGAAGTTCGGCGACATTCATCTTGCGTTTTCCTCTAAGGAAACCAACTTTGACCATGTTCCGACGCAGAAGGAGCTGAATATCCGTTCGGATGCCGATTATTTCTATATTTGCGCGAATAATACGATTTACGGCACCGAGTATGCATATGATCCCGAAACGCCGGCGGGCGTGCCGCTCGTCGCGGATATGTCCTCGAACATCCTGTCAAAGCCGGTCGACGTTTCCAAGTACGGCGTGATTTATGCCGGCGCGCAGAAGAACATGGGCCCTGCGGGTCTGACCGTCGTGATTGTCCGTGAGGACCTGCTCGGCGCTTATCCTGCGGAGAAATACCCGACCATCCTTGACTGGAAGCTTATGGCGGAAAAAAACAGCATGTACAATACGCCCCCCACGTATGCAATTTACATTCTGGGATTGGTGCTGGAGTGGATCGAGTCTATGGGCGGCCTGACAGTGATGGCGGAACGTGCCGAAAAGCGCAGCAATATGCTCTACGATTATCTGGACAGCCAGGACTTTTATAAGGCGGTTGCAAAGACGGACAGCCGTTCCCGCATGAACGTGACTTTCCGCACCGGCAATGATGAGCTGGACGCAAAATTTGCCAAAGAGTCTGTTGCGGCGGGCATGTCCAACTTGAAGGGTCACCGTTCGGTAGGCGGCATGCGTGCGTCTATCTACAACGCGATGCCGATGGAAGGCGTTGAAAAGCTGCTGGACTTTATGAAAAAGTTTGCGGCCGAAAATAAGTAAGGGGTAGAATCACCGATGTATAGCGTTAAACTTTATAACAAGATTTCAAAGGTGGGTCTGGATCGCCTGGATCCGGAAAAGTACACGTACTCGGAAGACGCTGAGAATTATGACGCGGTGCTCGTGCGTTC
>JBFWIM010000144.1:0-2822 GCA_050255995.1 Intestinibacillus sp. | reverse complement strand
CCAGTGTAACGGCGGTTTCGGCGTATCGGTGCGGCTCACTGACCGCACAGAGACGCTGCCGGGACACAAGCCGCAGGATTTCACGCTCCCCGGCAGGCAGCGCGGAAACGTCCGCTTTGCACGCGCTGAGCGTGGGAACAACGGCGTGATGGTCGCTGACCTTCGCGCTGTCGCAGACCTGACTGGCGTTGAGGTTTGCGGGAACATCCGCTCCGCAGATCGCGGCGGCGACGGAGGCAAGCACCGGAACGGTTCCTTCCATATCGTTCGTCAGAAACCGGCTGTCGGTGCGGGGATAGGTGCAGAGCTTTTTTTCATAGAGTGATTGCAGATAATCCAGCGTCTGCTGGGCCGTATAACCGAGCAGGCGGTTGGCGTCGCGCTGGAGGGTGGTCAGATCGTAAAGCGCGGGTGGTTTCTCGGAGTTTTCCTTGCGCTCCACGGTTTTGACGGTTGCCGTTTTGCCTTTGCAGGCGGCGGCAACGGCCTCAGTCTCCGGCTTTGCTTTCAGTTTGTCGCCGGTGGCGGTAAAATCGCCGCAGTCGAGGCTGACCGTGTAAAACGGCTGCGGCTGAAACGCGGAAATCTCCGCTTCCCGCTGCACGATAAGGGCCAGCGTCGGGGACATAACACGCCCGACGTTCAGGGTGCGGTGGTAGAGGACAGAAAACAGGCGCGTTGCGTTGATGCCCACCAGCCAGTCGGCCTTGGAACGGCAGAGCGCGGACTGATGCAGCCCATCGTAGTCCCGCCCCGGTTTCAGGTCGGCAAAGCCCTGACGGATGGACTCGTCCTCCATTGAGGAAATCCAGAGCCGTTTCATCGGCTTGGAACAGCCCGCCATGCAATAGACGGTACGAAAAATCAGCTCTCCCTCGCGTCCGGCGTCGCAGGCGTTAATGACCTCGCTCACATCGTCGCGGCGCATCAGGGTACGGAGAATATCGAACTGCTTCCGTTTGTCTTTCCCCACGGTAAACCGCCAGCTCTCCGGCAGAATGGGAAGGTCCTCACGCCGCCATTTGGCGTACTTTTTATCATAAGTATCCGCTTCGGCCAACTCCGCGAGATGGCCCAGGCACCAGGAAACAAGGTAGCCGCCGCCCTCCAGATACCCGTCGCCGCGCTGCTTCGCGCCGATAACGGCGGCGATGCTTTGGGCAACCGAGGGCTTTTCACTGATTACAAGTTTCAATTTTGAAATTCTCCTTCCTATGTTGACATAGAAAAAGAGCAACCGATTCCTCGATTGCCCTTGTAAATAATAGTGTTTTGAAATATTAACTTTTGGGATTTGCATTTTTGTCTACACTTTAATAATTGTTCATTTTTTTCTTTCCTGAAACTGTACCCGTGCATCGTTAATAAACATTTGGGTGTATAAATAAAGATAAATTATGCCGACCCCTGCAAGATATTCAACCGGGAAGTTAGATTTTTCCACTGTATGATCAATTTTAAGTCTAAAAGCATATGAACTAGCTTTACGCAAATGCCAGGGTGAGGATACTATTACTGCTGTGTTTAATTTCTTATCTTGCATGATTTTCTTTGAATTTACGAGGTTTTCATATGTTCCTCTGGCGAGTTTCTCAGGAATTATATCATATTCAGGTATTCCAAATTCAATCAAGGATCGAGCCATAATCTCTGCTTCAACATAGTTGTTAGCTACTGCGGCACCAGTACAAATAATTTTTTCTGAAACTCCGTTATGATATAATTCTGCTGCTTTTTTTATGCGTTCACGCAAAATAGGTGATACAGTTCCGTCGCTTTTTGCAGGATATCCAAGGACAATTATAACATCTCTTTTTTGCCCATTATTGTTCCCAGCCTTCTTGAAATGAGTACAAACTACTACATTTATAACGACAAAGCACAGAAATATAAAGAATAGAATATATAATATTATCACGCAAACATGCTCCTATTTCCTGTATACAAGCAAGTAATACATTTTATGGGCCGATCATTTAGTGCTTATAGAGTATTCTATCACGCAGACTCAGCTCAAACAAGTTGATACCATCATCGTTCCGGAGTTTTAACCTTCGGCGTGATGATAAGGTCCCGGTAACAGGTTCCGGCGCAGCAAGTGCCGTAATAAGGGCAGCCATAGCAGTGGTGATCCTTGGGCGGGGCGGGAGGTTGTTCCTCCCGCCCGTATTTCGGCTTTTGCACCATCATCCGCTCAAAGGGGCTGTCGGTAAAGAATGTCATTCGTCCTCACGCTCCATTTTCTCATCGGGCGCTTCCGTCCCGTCATCCGGTTCAGATTCCGCCTCATCCTCGCCCTCATCGTAATCGTCGGGATCAGCCTTGCCCTTATCGGATTTACCGGGCTTGCGGAACTTGAAGAACCACACGGCGGCGCCGATCATGACGGCGGCGAACAGCGCAACTGCCGCGACTGCCGCGCCGCTGCTCTGCTTTTCCGGCTGGGAATCAGACGGGGCGGCGGGCGTCGATACAGCTGGGGACGATGAGGCTTCCGGCATGGTTGTGACTTTGGAGGAAGAAGAATCGTCGGTGTCCTGCCCCTCGCTCTGCGCCAGAGCCAGCAGGTCCTTTTCCGTTACGGCGTCCAGAAAATACACGTTTTCGGCGTTCTTCTGCCGGTCGATGATCAGGTAAAAAACGTGCTTGCTGGGCGTGGTGATGGTGAAAAACTCCTTGCCGTCCTCATTGGTCACGTTATCGATCACCGTGCCGGTTCCATCCGGCGTCAGGGGTTTGGATTCCGACGCGGACGAGGGGGTATCGGTCTGCGTGGTGGACGGCGTTGTTTCCTCGCCGCCGTAGGCAAGTGCGTTGACTGA
>JBFWIM010000143.1:0-2900 GCA_050255995.1 Intestinibacillus sp. | reverse complement strand
GACGTCATCATCGCGGGCACCGCGGTCGGCCGCGTACGCGCCATGACAAATGACGACGGCGTGCGCATCGAGGAAGCCGGCCCGTCCGTCCCGGTTGAAATCATCGGCCTCGGCGAGGTGCCGGGCGCAGGCGATATCTTCTACGCTGTTGAGGACGAGAAGATGGCGCGCCAGCTCGTGGAGCAGCGCAAGGACAAGGAAAAGGAAGAGCGCAACAAGTCCTTCCATAAGGTCACGCTTGACAACCTGTTCGACTCCATCCAGCAGGGCGAGATGAAGGAGCTTGGCATCATCATCAAGGCCGACGTACAGGGCTCGGTCGAGGCGATCAAGGCCTCGCTCGAAAAGCTGTCGAACGACGAAGTGCGCGTGCGCGTCATCCATGGCGGCGTCGGCGCGATCAACGAGACCGACGTCATGCTCGCGGACGCGTCCGGCGCAATCATTGTCGGCTTTAATGTCCGTCCCGACCGCGCGGCGGCCGAGCAGGCGGAGATCCACGGCGTCGATATGCGCATGTACCGCATCATTTACGACTGCATTGAAGAGATGGAGCAAGCCATGAAGGGTATGCTCGATCCGAAGTTCAAGGAAGTTGTGCTCGGTCACGCCGAGGTGCGCCAGGTCTTCAAGATCACAGGCGCGGGCGCGATCGCGGGCTGCTATGTGCAGGACGGCAAAATTCAGCGTAATGCGCAGGTGCGCGTGGTGCGCGACGGCATCGTCTTCCACGAGGGCGTCCTCAATACGCTCAAGCGCTTTAAAGACGACGTCCGCGAGGTCGCCTCGAACTATGAGTGCGGCATGAGCATCGAAAACTACAACGACATCAAAGAAGGCGACATCATCGAGTGCTTCATTATGGAAGAAATCAAGCCGTAACGCCCGGATGAAAGCCACGCCCTCTACGCATACTGTCAATGTACCCGGCTTTTTTACCCCATTGATTTTTGTGCCCTCTGCAAAGGAGGTTATTCTATTATGTCTACCCGTATCGACCGCATCAGCGAGGAGGTCATGAAGGCGCTCGCGGAATGCATCCGCACGCTCAAAGACCCCCGCGTGTCCGGCGGTCTGGTTTCCGTGACCCGCTGCGAGGTAACGGGCGACCTGCGCTATGCAAAGGTTTATATTTCCGTCCTCGGCGGCGAAGACGACGCCCGCGGCGTGATGCGCGGCCTCAAGTCCGCCTCCGGTTTCCTGCGCCGTGAGGTGGCGCACAAGGTGCAGCTGCGCTATGCACCCGAGCTGCAGTTCCACCTCGACCAGTCCATTGTGCACGGCGCGCACATCTCCGAGCTGCTCCACAAGATCGAAGACAAGGACCGGCAGCAGCATCCCGAAAAGGAGGACTGAGCCTATGGGCGTTTCCGTCACCGTGCCCGAGGCGGCGCGCGCGCTACTCGGCGCAAACGACGTCCTGATCCTTTCCCACCGCCGCCCGGACGGCGACACCGCAGGCTGTGCGGGCGCGCTGTGCCGCGGCCTGCGCACGCTGGGCAAGCAGGCCTATATCCTTCCGAATCCGGAAATTACCGAACGGTATGCGTCGTTGATTACTCCCTGTTATTGTGATCCCGATTTCAACCCGCAGTTTGTTGTTTCCACGGACATTGCCGACTACACCCTGTTCACCGAAAACGCCAGGGTGTTCGAAGGCCGGGTGGATCTCGCGATTGACCATCACCGCTCCAACCCCGGCTTTGCCGCGCGCAATCTGGTCGTTCCCGAAGCGGGCGCGTGCGCCGAGGTGGTCTACGACGTGCTGATGGCAATGGGCGTGCCGCTGGCCAGGGATATCGCCGAACCGCTGTATGTCGCGGTCTCCACGGACACCGGCTGCTTCCGCTATTCCAACACCACGCCGCACACCCACGCGGTCGCGGCGGCCTGCCTGACGACAGGTCTGGACGGCGGCGAATGGAACCGCATGCTGTTTGAGACCAAGTCCCGCCCCCGCTTCGAAATGGAGCGCATCATCTTCGACTCGATGGAGTTCTTTGAGGACGGCAAAATCGCCCTTGCAACGCTGCTGCGGACCGATATTGACCGCGTCGGCGCAACGCCGGACGATCTCGATTCGATCGCCGCGCTGCCGCGCCAGATTGAAGGGGTCGAGATCGGCCTGACGCTGACCGAAAACGCCGACGGCACCTGCAAGGCTTCCGTGCGCACAACCAAGGAAGTGGACGCGTCCGCTCTGTGCCAGAAGTGCGGCGGCGGCGGGCATCTTCGCGCGGCCGGCGCGAGCTTCGGCTCGCTTGCGGAAGCGCGGGAATGCCTGCTCGGCCATTCCCGGGCGGTGTACCATGGCGAATAACGCAGGCACGCTCACAGGCGTGCTCATTATGAATAAGCCCGCCGGCTTCACCTCGCACGACGTGGTGGCCAAGCTGCGCGGCATTCTGAAAACCCGCAGGATCGGCCACGGCGGCACGCTCGACCCGATGGCGACCGGGGTGCTGCCGGTCTTCGTCGGCGGCGCAACCCGTGCGGCGGATTTTGCCGCCGCGCAGGACAAGGAATACGAGGCCGGGTTTTCGCTCGGCTTTTCCACCGATACCCAAGATACCACCGGTGAAACCCTGCAAGAGAGCGGAAAAACCGCAACGGCGGAGGAAGTGGAGGCTGCTCTGCACGGCTTTCTCGGTCCGCAGGAGCAGATTCCGCCCATGTATTCCGCCATCAAGATCGACGGCAAAAAGCTTTGCGATCTTGCCCGGCGCGGCGTCGAGGTGGAACGCCCCGCGCGCCCGGTCACGATTCACGCAATCGAGCTGCTGTCTTTCGACGCGGCTACACAAAAGGGCGCATTCCGCGTCGTGTCCTCCAAGGGCACCTATGTGCGCACCATTGTGCATGACCTTGGGCAGCGGCTCGGCTGCTTCGGCGCCATGCAC
>JBFWIM010000142.1:0-2976 GCA_050255995.1 Intestinibacillus sp. | reverse complement strand
CTGCTTTCGCTAAACACGTCCAGGCAGACGAACAGCTTGCCGATATTGATGTCGCGCTTACTCTCCCACTGTATACGGCGGGAAAGCGCGTTAGATGGCACACTCAGGCGGCCTTCCTCTGCGCGGCTGTTAATGTGGCGCCATACGGAAACCAGATCTTTGCGGTCCGGCAACAGGATGCGCGCCTCACGTTCGGTCAGCCCCTGGTCGTTTATATAGCGGTTGTAAAGGCCGAGCAGCTTCTGATCTGCGATCAGCTCGCAGTCGCTCAGCCGGATATCTTTGAGCACAAGCTGCACCGTGCGCTTGCCCCGGTAAATGTTGATTTCAAGATGGAAGGCAGCGTCGACATAATTGCCCTGCGCAAAGCCGCAGCCGCCCGTGCCCGTGCCGAACAGCATCGCCGTGAAGGGCACGCCGTCCTTTACCAGCGTCAGCCGCACATGGCGGTCGCTGGAAATCGGCGTGATGTCCTCCACATACAGATCCTCCATGGAGAAGACCGGCTGCACGTTGCCCAGACCGAATGGCTCCAGCGCCGACAATCCTTCAACATTTTCTTCCGTAATGTACGCCGGCATGATGCGGCTGTCAATCTCCAGCACTGGAATCATGTCGCCCGGCTGAATGTGGGTTTCCGCGTATTCCCGAATACGGTCGCGGAACATATCGACACAGCTGCGGCGAATCGTCAGCCCGGCAGCGAGTTCATGCCCGCCGTATTTTTCAAGCAGATCCTCGCAGTTTTGCAGCGCTTCAAACAGATTGAACCCGCGCAGCGAGCGGCCGGAGCCCTTGCCGAGCTCCTCGTCGAGCGCAATCAGGATGACTGGGCAGTTGTACCGGTCACAAATGCGCGAGGATACGATGCCGATTACGCCATGGTGCCAGTGCTCGCCTGCCAGAACGATAACCTTGTCGTCAATCGGGTTGTATTCGCAGCGCAGCTGCTGCAGCGCCTGCTCCAGAATTGCGCCCTCCGCCGTCTGCCGGGTTTTGTTCTGCTCGCACAGCCAGCAGGCCAGTTCCTGCGCGCGGACAAGGTCACAGGTCAGAAACAGCTCGACCGCGCGGGAAGCCTGCCCCAGGCGGCCTGCCGCGTTGATGCGCGGCGCGAGTACGAAGCTGACCGTACCGCTTGTCAGTTTGCGGCCTGCCTGCCCCGCCTCCCGCAGCAGCATTGCAAGACCCGGCCGGTGCGTTGTTTCCATCTGGCGCAGGCCGGCCGCGACAATAATGCGGTTCTCTCCGAGCACCGGCATGACGTCCGCAATTGTGCCGAGTGCGACAAGATCGCCATACCGCTCCAGCATCGCGGCCTGGTCGCCCGCGAGCGCGCAGACCAGTTTAAACGCAACGCCGACGCCCGCAAGCTCGTCAAACGGATAGCCACAGTCCGGCCTGCGCGGATCCACCACCGCAATGGCCGCAGGCAGCTCACTCCGGCACTCGTGGTGGTCGGTGACGACCACGCGAAGACCGATCTCCGTAGCGTACGCAATCTCTATCAGCGCCGTGATGCCGGAGTCCACCGTGACGATTACCCGCGCCCCCCCGTCATAGAGGTTCTTGAGCGCCGTACAGCTCAGGCCGTAGCCCTCGCTGACCCGGTCAGGGATGTAATAATCGCAGTCCGCACCCTGCTGCCGCAAAAAATCGACGAGGACACACGTTGCCGTTACGCCGTCCACGTCGTAATCGCCAAACACTACAATTTTTTCTCCCGCCTCCAAGGCGCGGCGGATTTCAGCAACCGCCAAATCCATATCCCGAAGACCCATCGGGTCACGCAGGCCGGAAGGGTCGGTATTTAAAAACGCGCGTACCTTGTCTGCCGTGTCGATGCCGCGTGCGCACAATGCCGCCGCGGCCAGCGGCGTGAAACCGCATTCTCTGCCGAGTGCCCGCGCGCGGTCAAGATCTGCCTGCGCAGTCACCCACTTTTTCATTTTCATGCAATCTCCTCATTGGTATTTCATATCAAGTATATTATACCAAAGCCGGAACGCAAACTCAACACTTTACTGTGCAAGCTGCATAATCGCCCCAACAGGGAGAAAATTATATAAATTCACAACTTTTAACCCTATAAAAAGCGAATTCCCGGCAGCAGACTTTTACGTTGGAAACTTCTTTTGCAGCTGAAAAGCCACCTGTTTTCCTGTCGTTTTGCCCCTTATGGCAAAAGCGGGCGCTCCAAACCGGAACGCCCGCTTTTTTCAATCCTGTTTGATAAACGATTCCTTGTCCGCGCCGCACACCGGGCAGTGAAAATCCACAGGAACATCCTCCCAACGCGTATCGGGCGCGATGCCGCCTTCCTTGTAGCCATCGGTCTCATTATAGACCCAGCCGCACACCGTGCAAACATATTTCGCCATTTGTTACTCCTTCTGTGCTCCCTCCGGACGCAGGTACCGTCCCAGATATTGTCCGGTATAGGATTTTTCGCATTTGACAACATCCTCAGGCGTGCCGCAACAGACGACCTCGCCGCCGCCGTCACCACCCTCGGGGCCAAGGTCGATGATATAATCGGCAGTCTTGATCACGTCCAGATTGTGCTCGATGACCACGACCGTGTTGCCGGTATCGACCAGTTTTTGCAGCACGTCCACAAGCCGGTGCACATCGGCAATGTGCAGGCCGGTCGTCGGCTCGTCCAGAATATAAATGGTCTTCCCGGTCGCGCGGCGGCTGAGTTCGGACGCCAGCTTAATGCGCTGGGCTTCGCCGCCGGACAGCGTGGTGGACGACTGCCCAAGCTTGACGTAGCTTAGTCCCACATCCTGCAGCGTTTGAATCCGCCGGGCGATCTTCGGCACGTTCTCGAAGAAGCGCAGTGCTTCATCAACCGTCATGTCCAGCACTTCAAAGATGTTTTTGCCTTTATAGCGTACCTCAAGAGTCTCCTTATTATACCGCCGTCCCTTGCAGACGTCGCAGGGAACATAAATATCCGGCAGAAAGTGCATT
>JBFWIM010000141.1:0-2993 GCA_050255995.1 Intestinibacillus sp. | reverse complement strand
CGCGGCTGTATTTCGCAGCGCTGCATTAAAAACTGCCCGAAGGATGCAATCACCAAGGATAACAACGGCAAGGCGCACATTGATCCGGATGTCTGCATTGAGTGTGGGCGCTGCGCCAAGGTCTGTCCTTACGGTGCGATCACTGAAAACGTCCGTCCGTGCGAGCGCAGCTGCAAGGTCGGTGCAATTCACATGAATGAGGAAAAAAAGGCCGAGATTGATCCGGAGAAGTGTATTGCATGCGGCGCCTGCGTCTACCAGTGCCCGTTTGGCGCAGCGATGGACAAGTCCTTCATGGTGGATGCCATCAACATCATTAGAAATGCGGACGGCGGCAAGAACTATAAGGTGGCCGCGATTGTCGCGCCGGCAATTGCGTCGCAGTTCGAGGATGCCAGCCTGGGCCAGGTCGTGACCGCGATTCGCCGTCTGGGTATCGATTATGTGGTGGAGGCTGCAATGGGCGCGGACATGATTGCTGCCAAGGAGACCGAGGAGCTGGTGGAAAAGGGTTTCCTGACTTCGAGCTGCTGCCCGGCGTTCGTTCGGTACATAGAAACCGCGATGCCGGATATGGCAAAGCATATTTCGCACAACTTGTCGCCCATGGCCGAGATTGGCCGCTATGTGAAGATCAATGCGGATATGCCCGTGCGCACGATCTTTATCGGACCGTGCACAGCCAAAAAGGCGGAGCAGCAGAAAATGACGGTCGATTTGTGGATTGACTGCGTGCTGACCTTTGAGGAACTGCAGGCGATGATTGACAGCCAGAACATCGTCATGGGCGTGATGGATGAGACCCCTCTGGAGGACGCCTCCTACTTTGGGCGAATCTTCGGCCGCACAGGCGGTCTCACCGAAGCGGTGCTTGAGGCTGTGAAGGAAAAAGGACTGGACTTTGAGGTCAAGGCTGAAACCTGCGACGGCATCGAAGCCTGCAAAACGGCGCTGCTGCGCGCCAGGGCGGGTAAGTTGGAGAAAAATTTTATTGAGGGCATGGCGTGTGTCGGCGGTTGCGTCGGCGGTGCATGCAGCCTGAATCATGAACCAAAGAGCCGTATGAAAGTGGAACAGTACGGCAAGAAGAGCGCGAAAGCAGGCGTGGAAGACGCGATCGCGAGCTATCAGGTCGGCGTCTGAAGCGTCGGCGCATAACACCGCCCCTGCGGACATATTTATTAAGTGATATGTCCGTGGGGGTGGTTTTTTGTTTTTCTGGACCGTGCGCATCCGGCGCTTGCTGGCCGCTGCGCTGTGCCTGTTGATTGGGCTGACCGCAATATCCATTTTTGCGGTGCACTCACGGGCGGCAGAAGATTATATCAAGTATGTGGAATTTAATGTACCATATGCGGCGCTCCATAAAGCGATGGAGGCAGACATTGCGTGTAAGGGGAAAATCAGCTGGGTGGATACGCTGTCCTATCTCGCCGCGAAATACGGCGGCGAGTGGAAACGCTATAAGGCCGCCGACATGGACGCGCTTCTGAAGAAGCTGGGAAATGGCGAGAAGCTGGATGATTTGACACGGGATATGAAATATTTCTCGTATTTTCATCAGGCGTATGACGCCGTGCTCGGCGGGCTTCTGGGCGATTATGTGCAGGAACTGCCCGCCGGTGAAGGGAAGGATCCTGTCTGGCAGGCGCGGTATGGCCTGCGTGCATATTCCCCCATTGCGGAGGGGTATTACTACAACGATTTCGATGATTTCGGCGCGAGCCGCACATACGGATTCGCGCGCCAGCACATGGGGCACGATCTGATGGGCTCGGTGGGAACGCCGGTCATTGCGGTCGAAAGCGGCACCATCGAAATCATGGGCTGGAATCAATACGGCGGCTGGCGCATTGGCATCCGCAGCGCGGACAAAAAGCGCTATTGGTACTATGCGCATCTGCGAAAAGATCATCCGTTCCACGCGGATCTGAAGGAAGGCGATTCGGTGACGGCCGGGCAGGTTATCGGTTATCTGGGGCAGACCGGCTATTCCAGAAAAGAGAATGTAAACGGCATCAAAACCCCGCACTTGCACTACGGGCTGGAGCTGGTTTTTAATGAAAAACAAAAGGAATCGAGCAATGAGATCTGGGTGGATTTGTATGCGCTGACGCGCCTGCTTTCAGAGCACCGGAGCACGGTATATCGGGAAGACAAGGAGTTTTATCGCAAATACGACATGATATGGTGTGGCGTGGAGTAAGGGGAGGCAAGGAAATGAAAAAAACAATTTTACAGATGTTTGCAACCGTACTTGCGCTCTGGGGCATCTTTACGGCAAACAGTGTTTTTTCCGGACAGCAGGCACAGAGCGTTGCCGCGCAACAGGGCGACGGCATACAGCTTCCCATTCTGATGTATCACAGCATCCTAAAAGACTCGTCACAGGCGGGGAAGTACACATTATCGCCCGAAGTGTTAAAGTCCGATCTGACGTATTTGCAGCAGAAAGGTTATGAAACCGTAACGATCAGCGATCTGCTGGCCTACGTGCAGGATGGCACGCCGCTGCCCCCAAAGCCGGTGATGGTCACCTTTGACGACGGCTATTATAATAATTATGTATATGCGTACCCGATTTTAAAGGAGATGAACATGCGGGCGGTAGTTTCCATTATTGGCTGCCAGACCGCGCTGTTTACCGAAAACGGGGAGGAAAACGCCTACTGGTCGCATCTGACGACCGAGCGGTGCCGTGAGATGGCGGCATCCGGCATCGTGGAAATTGAAAACCACTCCTATGATCTGCACACCTATGGCAACCGCCGCGGCTGCCTGCGTGTGCGGGGAGAAGATCAGGAGAGCTACAAGGAGTTTTTGCAGAAGGACGCGCAGGAGACACAGGATATGATGACCGAGGCCGGGTCGCCTGCCCCCAAATGTTATACATATCCCTTTGGATTTGCTTCCAGGGAAAGTGAAGCGATTTTAAAAGCCATGGGCTTCCAGTGCACGCTTGGCTGTCAGGAGGGTGTCAAAGATCGGAAGAG
>JBFWIM010000140.1:0-3031 GCA_050255995.1 Intestinibacillus sp. | reverse complement strand
TCCAGCATAACCCAGATAGAATAAGCAACCGCGACCTCCTCCTCACCGGCGAAGAAGCGGAAGCCGCGGCACCAGCTTGCCCCTTTGGCGCCGGCACACCAGGTTTGCTGGCGCAGGGTTTCGCTGATACGGAGAGGACGGTGCTGATAGAGCTTCATACGCGAAAGCACCCAGAGAATGCCGAGGTCGTCCGCGCCGATATGAAGCTCATTGGCATGACGCGTCGCCGCAGACTGCATGAATTCAAACAGCGCGGAGGGACGGGAAACACCATGGTTGTCAATATGGCTGAAATGCAGCGTATGCTTGCTTTCCATAACAGGAATCATGCTTGATACTTCCTTTCACAGGGGATTTTAACGGAGAACAGATTGTAAAAACAGCAAAAAAGTCTGATAATAGCCGACGCTTTGGAGGAGATCCTCCTTGCTGGGCGTCAACTCCGAGGGCGTTTCCGTTTCAGGCACGGCCGAGGCATAGTAGCTTGTGAGCGCGGCGCGCAGGCCTGCAACCTCGTTAAACGAGCCGTAACGGAAAAATATATGGCCCGCCACGGCGGACTGGTTCTCACAATACTTTAGGTGGCGCATCAATTCGGAAGAACCTTGCCAGATGTCTCCTGCGCTCGCGTCGTCGCATTTGTAAGCGGCTTCACCAATATATAACTTCACGTCGGAGCCTTTGACCGCATTCGACCACCACTGCGTCAGTACAGAGTAGTCGGCGGCCGACTGACCGATATACCAATAGAGTTGCGGGCAGATATAGTCTACCGTTCCCTCTTGAATCCAATCCAGCGTGTCGGCGTAAGCATACAGATAGGACTGGTTGCCGCCGCGGGTGTTGCTGCCGCGCGGATCGTCGGACTGATTGGCCCAGATGCCGGAGGGACTGATACCGAACTGAAGCGCGGCGCTTTTGCTGTGGATCAGCTGATCCAGCTCGCGCACCAGCGTATTCACGTTAGCGCGCCGCCAGTCGGCGATATTGGAATAACCGCTTCCGTACTGGGCAAAGGCCGCGCTGTCGTCAAAATTCTGGCCCGGATAAAAATAATCGTCGAGATGGATGCCGTCGATATCCGGATACTTGTCGAGAATTTCCGCCACGCCGTCTTCCACCAGCTTGCGTACGGCAGGCAGGCCCGGATTATAATAATAGTTGCCGTCCGTATATTGAACGACATATTCCGGATGCTGCTTGGCAGGATTAGAGGAGGCAAGGGCGTTCCACTCAGCTTCCTTTCCCTTTGTAATGCGGAAGGGATTAATCCAGGCGTGGAGACGCAGCCCGCGCTTATGCGCCCCGTCGATCCAGTAGCGCAGCGGGTCAAAGCCTTCTGTGGGTGCAGTGCCCTGCGAGCCGGTCAAATACTTGCTCCAGGGAAAGATCTCGGAGGGATAAAGTGCGTCGGAAGAGGGACGGACCTGCAGAAAGACGGTGTTCAGTCCCATACTCTGCACACCGTCCAGAATAGCGTCGGCCTGGCGGCGCAGGTTGGATGCGTCTGTGGTTGCTGTTGCCGGATAGTCGAGGTTATAGACGGACGCTACCCATACGCCGCGCAGTTCCTGGCCGGAAGCATCGGTCGCGGCAAAAGCATTCATGTTCATAGAGAAAAAAAGTGCGAGACTCAGAAAAAGCGCGGCAGCGCGCAAACGGTGTTTCATTGAGGTCTCCTTTCAGCCTTGTAAAATCCAATACAGTATTATGGTACCATTGCGCGCAATGATTGGCAAGAGGTATTGACACAGGCAACAAAAAAACGTAAGCTAAAAAGGAAACAAAATTCGCGATCATTATAAAGGAGCCGCTTTTATGCAGAAAAAAGTGCTGGCACTGCACGATTTGTCCGGCTTTGGCCGCTCGTCGCTCGTGCCGATCATCGGGGTGCTGAGCGCTATGGGACATCAGTGCGTCCCCGCGCCGACCGCCGTTTTTTCCACGCACACCGCCATCCCCGGCTATACGGTGCGCGACCTGACGGACGACCTGCTGCCATGGATTGATCAATATGAGAAAATCGGGCTGGAATTTGAAGCGATTTATTCCGGCTTTTTGGGTACGGAACGACAGATCGGCTGTATTTCGCAGGCAATCCTGCGGCTGCACGCGCCGGGCGGCGTGGTCCTGGTTGACCCGGTTATGGGCGACAACGGCGCGGTGTATGAAACCTATACGGCGCGGATGTGCGCCCGCATGGGCGACCTCTGCCGGCTCGCGGACGTGATTACGCCTAACGTGACGGAAGCGGCGATCTTGCTGAGAAGGCAGGCAGGCGATACGCCGGGCAGTCTGTCTGAGGCTGAAGATTGGGTGCGCGCGCTGGAACGGAATTATGGGGCCAAGGTTGTCCTGACAGGCTTGCCGCACGATACGTCCACGGTGGGTGTCCTGTGCTGCGAGGAAGGACGGACCGCCCTTTTTGAGCATGCGCGCATTGCGGAATATTATCCCGGCACGGGGGACATCTTTGCCTCGGCATTGCTTGGCGGGCTGCTGTGGGGCGATGCGCTGGCTGACGCGGCGGCGCGCGCGGCCTGCTTTGTGCGCGACTGTATTGACTATACCGCCGTGCAGGGTACGGATAACCTGCACGGCGTGCAGTTTGAAACGCAGCTGGGGAAATTGATTCCCGATCAATAATAAGAAGCGCCCGGCTGTCAAAGGCCGGGCGCTGTTCCGGATCGGATTAAACGGAGGGTCCGTCCAGAGGATGTTGCTCCAAATAAAGATCTTTCGTGCGTTTGAAGGCGACAAGAAAGCATAAACCGGCCACAAAAGCCGCAATCAGCACAAGGAAACCCAAGAACGGAATGATATATAGCAGCAGGACAATCACGTCGGTTACTGCCATCACGGTCCACATTAATTTCAGGCGGCTTCCATCGAGGGAGAAGCGGAGCAGTTCTTCTAATTCCAGTATGCCCAGAACAATGTTGTAAGAGATGTATAAAGAGACAAAGGTGGAGACGGCCCCCAGAAGATAGGTAAGCCAGCCGAGGGACACGGAAAGCCCCAGTAAATTAAG
>JBFWIM010000139.1:0-3112 GCA_050255995.1 Intestinibacillus sp. | reverse complement strand
AAGCGTACGAGCAGCGTCGCGGCCTCGGCGCGGGTCATGGGGTCGTAAAGGGCGAAGTCGCCCTCAGCTTTGCCCTGTAGCAGTCCGAGCGCGTGCAGCATATCGGCCTGCTGCATATAGTTGCCATTCACGCCGCCGGTGCTGATGTTGAGATCCCAGGAGCTGTTGGTGTTCGGTACGCGGTACGCCGCCGCATCGCCCGTCAGCAAGGCTGCCGCCAGCAGCGCGACGGCCGCCCGTTTCATTCTTTTCATTGGGAAAGTCCTCCTTATATTTGTGGTCTTACCCTCAAAACGCACGCGGGCGGCCGTTTTACTACAACTGCGCCTTATTTTGCCTTGCTCTCGACCTCGAAGGCCAGTTTTTCCAGAAAAGCGGCCAGCTCCATCACCGTGGTCTTGCCGTCGCGGCGGTCGCGGACGGCGACCATGCCGCCCTCCTGCTCCTTATCGCCCAGCACCAGCATATAGGGAACCTTCTCCACCTGCGCCTCGCGGATCTTATAGCCGATCTTTTCGTTGCGGTCGTCGATGGTTACGCGGAAGCCGCGCTTCGCAAGCTCCGCGCGGATGCTGTCGGCATAGTCCGCGTTGCGGTCGGTCATCGGCATGATGCGAACCTGCTCGGGCGCCATCCAGGTCGGCAGCGCGCCGGCGTATTTCTCCAGCAGCAGCGCAAGCGTGCGCTCGTAGCAGCCGAGCGAGGTGCGGTGGATGATATACGGGATGGTCTTTTTGCCGTCCTTGTCGACATACTCCATGCCGAACTTTTTAGCGAGCAGCATGTCGATCTGGATGGTGACGATGGTGTCCTCCTTGCCGAACACGTTTTTGCACTGAATATCCAGCTTGGGGCCGTAGAACGCGGCTTCGTCAAAGCCGATTTCGTATTTCACGCCCAGATGGTCGAGGATTTTGCCCATGGCGGCCTGCGCCTCGTCCCACTGCTCCTTCGTGCCTTCGTATTTATTGTCCGGGTTCGCCGGATCCCACTGGGAGAAGCGGAAGGTGCAGTCCTCCAGCAGGCCGACCGTTTCGAGCACATCCTTGGCAAGGTCAAGGCAGTCCCGGAACTCTTCCTCAAGCTGGTCGGGCCGCAGGATGAGGTGCCCCTCGGAGATGGTGAACTGGCGCACACGGATCAGCCCGTGCATCTCGCCGGAATCCTCGTTGCGGAACAGCGTCGAGGTCTCGCCAAGGCGCATCGGCAGATCGCGGTAGGAACGCATGCGGTTCAGGAACACCTGGTACTGGAACGGGCAGGTCATCGGGCGCAGCGCGAAGCACTCCTTCGTCTCGTCCTGCGGATCGCCCATGATAAACATGCCGTCGCGATAGTGATCCCAGTGACCGGAGATTTTATACAGCTCGCGCTTGGCCATGAGCGGGGTCTTAGTCAGCAGATAGCCGCGCTTCTGCTCCTCATCCTCAATCCAGCGCTGCAGCAGCTGGACGACGCGCGCGCCCTTGGGCAGCAGCACGGGCAGCCCCTGGCCGATCACGTCCACCGTGGTGAAATACTCAAGCTCGCGGCCGACCTTGTTGTGATCGCGCTTACGGGCCTCCTCCTGCGCGGTGAGATACGCGTCCAGCTCCTCCTTCTTGGGGAAGGCGGTGCCGTAAATGCGCTGGAGCATCTTGCGGCTGGAATCGCCGCGCCAGTACGCGCCCGTCGCGCTCAGCAGCTTGATGCCGTTGCCCTTGACGCGGCCGGTCGAATCGAGGTGCGGACCGGCGCACAGGTCGGTGAACTCGCCCTGGGTGTAGAACGAAAGGACGGCGTCCTCCGGCAGGTCGCGGATCAGCTCTACCTTATATGGCTCGCCCTTTTCCTCCATCAGCCGGATGGCTTCCTCCCGCGGCAGTTCAAAGCGCTGGAGCTTCAGCTTTTCCTTGCAGATTTTGCGCATCTCCTCCTCGAGCGCGTCCAGATGCTCGCGGGTAAAGGAGAACGGCGTGTCAAAATCGTAATAAAAACCGGTCTCTATGGCCGGGCCGATGGCCAGCTTGACCTCAGGGTACAGGCGCTTCACTGCCTGCGCCAGAATATGCGACACCGTATGCCGGTAGGTATCGCGGTATTCCCTGTTCTCAAATGTGAATTTGTTTTCTTCAGACATGGTTTTCCCTCCTGATTTCCGTATGGGGCAAAAGAAAAAGCTCTCACCCCTGTATCATTTCTCAGGGGTGAGAGCAAAAAAGTTCCCACGGTTCCACCCTGCTTGCAAGCCTCTGCCTAAAAGGCAGACGCCGCCGCTCGGAGCCCGTAACGCGGGCGAATCGTCGCGGGTTCACCCTCTCTGCCGGAGGTTTTCCCCGCAAAGCTCAGGAATCGGTCGCGCATCCCGCCGCACCCGCAGCCGCTTTCAGCCGCGGCGGCC
This sequence comes from Intestinibacillus sp., assembly GCA_050255995.1. Lineage (GTDB taxonomy): Bacteria > Bacillota > Clostridia > Oscillospirales > Butyricicoccaceae > Intestinibacillus. Next base: position 732 of record JBFWIM010000139.1, on the reverse strand, counting down.
GCTCTCTGGGGGTGTGATCTGCGAAAGCACGGTTTCCGTCATCGCTTTTCCTATAATATGATTATAAGTATACCTATATTACACCCGAATATGCGGATTGTCAACGGACAAATGTGCTAAATCCGCACTTTTACAGGGATGTTACATTTCAGGCCGCGCCGCCCGCCGCCTGCACACGCATACGCAGGTCGTCCGAAAATGCCTTGCGCGCCGCTTCGTCCGCGAACGCGGAAAATGGGACAATCAGCGCTTCCATCGCCCCGGTATAGATGTAGTAATGCGCCTGATCTTCGACGATCTTCTGTACCTTCGCATAGTCGTACAGGCTGTCCTCGCCTTCGCCGCGCAGGCGGAATTTGTCCCCCTCGAGCGACATGGTCTTGCGGCCGCAGGCGATGCTGCCGGACTGCTTCAGGGTCTTGCGCACGTTTTCCGTGACCTTTTTGGTGATGGTGCGCGGGATGAAAATGGCAAACAGCGCCGCCGCAATGACAAACACCGCGATCAGGAACGGTGTGTACGCGCCGTACAGGTATCCGCAAACGCCGCCGCCCGCCAGAATCAGCACGACGCCCTGAATGCGCGCCTTGAGGATATTGCGCTTGGAAACCGGGCTTGTGCGCATGTAATTGAGGTTGAAGGCGATGTAGTCCTCCGCCGTGATGTCGTAAGAAATTTCCACGTTGTACGCTCCTTTGCCACCGCAGCCGGTTCGCGCGGCGTTTTATTGTC
>JBFWIM010000138.1:0-3160 GCA_050255995.1 Intestinibacillus sp. | reverse complement strand
CCTGTGTCCATTGCTTTTGCATCGTTGGCAGAATAATGTCTATTTTTCCTGCTTCGCTGTCAACCAGCAGTCTATTTCTCATGCCTTTTTGTCAGAGCATTGTCCTTTCTATGGGTACCATTTTATTCTCTTTTCCTCCATTCTGGAGAGCTGTCCGGAGATCACCGTGTTTGCGCTGGACACGCAATACCGGTATGTCGCGTTTAACAGAAAGCACCAGGATACCATCCTGCAGCTATGTGGAAAGCCCATCTGCATCGGAACCAACATGCTGGACATCATCACAGAGGAGGCAGAGCGGCTGCGGGCAAAGGAAAACTTTGACCGTGCGCTGCGTGGCGAGGTTTTCGCCGTGGAGGAGACGTATGGAGGCGAGAAGTTTTCACATGTTTTCTGGCAGAACTATTATTCGCCCATTGTCTCGCACGACGGATCTATTGAAGGCATGACCTGCTTTGTCCTCAATATCACGGCCCGCAAGGAAATGGAAGCGCAGCGCCAGTACTACAGCTATCATGATAAGCTGACCGGCCTCTATAACCGAAGGTATTATGAAGATGTGCTGGCTGCAATCAATCAAGAACAGAATTACCCCATTTCCATCGTCATGGGCGATTTAAACGGGCTTAAACTTGTGAACGATGCGTTCGGGCATTTTGTGGGGGATGAACTGCTGAAGCTTGCCGCGCAGGCGATCACCAGCGTGTGCACGCCGGAGGACATCGCGGCGCGATGGGGCGGGGATGAGTTTATCATTCTGCTGCCGCAAACCGCCTCCGCGGAGGCGGAGAGTTTTGTTGCCCGCGTAAAGGAACAGTGCGCGAAACTGCAGATCCATTCCGTCAACCTGGATATCTCCTTCGGATGGAGCACCCTGCAGAACACGGAACAGGACATCCATGCCACGATTATCCATGCGGAAAACCTCATGTATAAGCACAAAATGTCCGAGAGCAAAAGCATGCGGAGCCAGACCATCCATACCATTATGCATACGCTGCATGAGAAAAACCCACGGGAAGAGGCGCACTCCAAGCGGGTGGGCGAACTGAGCCAGAAAACCGGGATCTGCATGGGCCTGGCTGAAACGGATGTAAAAACGCTGTATCTGATGGGCTACCTCCACGATATCGGAAAAATTGCGATCGAGGAAGGCATTCTGAACAAGCCCGGTTCGCTGACGGCGCAGGAGCGGGACGCTATCCGGAAACATCCGGAAATCGGCTGCCGCATCATCCGGTCGTCCTATGAAAATTCCGATTTTGCCGAAACGATTCTGGCGCATCACGAAAGATGGGACGGCACAGGCTATCCGAAGGGCCTGAAAGGGGACGAGATCCCGCTGTTTTCACGAATCATTTCCATTGCGGACAGCTACGACGCCATGACGAGCGAGCGCCCCTACAAAAAAGCCATGACGCCGCAGGCCGCCCTGTTGGAGCTGCAAAACCATGCGGGCAAGCAGTTTGATCCGGAAGTGGTGGATGCCTTCATACAGTGCGTATCGCAGTAATTTTCCCCTTGCGCAGGCACATGCCGAATCCTGTATCTTTTTTGTGATGAATGGCGCGCGAAAAATATGGGAATGATCAAAATATTGGCTCCCGGCAGGCCGGATTCAGCGTTGCCCCCGCCTGTACGGCATTGCCGAATCTATTAAAATTTATGCGCCGCATCGGCGCCACTGATAAAACCATGGAGGAATCGAGAAGATGAAGAACACGCACCCATATGACGACCTTAGCCGCAAACTGGAAGAAGCGGCCGTCGGCGGCACGCTCGCAAGCGCGTGCGAAACCGTCCGGACGGAAGGCAGCGCCGGCGAAACCCGGCTGCTGCACGCTCTTTTGCATCCGGAAAGCGCGCCGCTTGTGCTCCGGGATAAAACCTGCGGCTGTCCCGCAACCGGCAAGAGCGCATGTGCCGCCGCCTGCCTTTTCGACGCGATCCGCCGGGACGAAAACAACCATATCATCATCACCGCCAACTGTACGGGCTGCGGAGAATGCATCAAAGCCTGCCCGGAGGAAGCGCTGACCGGGCGCCGGGACTCCCTCGCCGTACTGAATCAGCTCAAAGACAGGCAAACGCCGGTTTACGCCATGATCGCGCCCGCCTTTACCGGACAGTTCAGCGGGGACGTTACCTCCGGCAAGCTGCGCAGCGCGTTTAAGTATATGGGCTTTTACGGCATGCTTGAGGTCGCCATGTTCGCCGACATCCTGACCCTCAAGGAGGCGCTTGAGTTCGACCGCGAGATTCACGGGGACGGGGATTTCCTGCTCACAAGCTGCTGCTGCCCGCTGTGGGTCGCGCTCATCCGGAAGTCCTACCAGTCCATGATCCCGCATGTACCGCCCTCCGTCTCCCCCATGGTCGCGTGCGGCCGCTCCATCAAGCAGCTCCATCCCGAGGCAAAAACCGTGTTTATCGGCCCCTGTCTCGCCAAAAAGGCCGAAGCCCGTGAGCCGGATATCGCCGACGCGGTGGACTATGTCCTGACGTTTGAGGAGATTGCGGAGCTTTTTTCCCTTATGAAGATCAATCCGGCAGATTTTGCGGAGGATCAGAGCGACCACTCCTCACGGGCGGGCCGTATTTATGCGCGTACCCAGGGCGTCAGCGAAGCCGTCCAGACGACGCTCGACCGGCTGCGTCCGGGCCGCAAAATCCCGCTCAAGGCGCAGCAGGCTGACGGCGTTCCGGCATGCAAGGAGCTTTTGAAGCAGATTTCCGAGGGGAACATTCAGGCCAATTTTATCGAGGGCATGGGCTGCCGCGGCGGCTGCGTGGGCGGCCCCAAGGCGCTGATCGACAAGGAGATTGCCCGCGACGCGGTAAACCAGTACGGCGACGAAGCCGAGCTCAAAACGCCGGCCGACAACCCGTTTGTACTGGAGCTGCTGCACAGGCTGGGCTATGAAACCGTGGAGAGCCTGCTGGACCGCGACAACCATTTCACCCGCATCCTGTAGATTTTGGCCTGCGCGCCCCGCGCAGGAAAGGAGCCTGACGTTTGCAGTACTGCAAACGTCAGGCTCCTTTCCGTTCCTTTTCTTACAGATATCCGGGACTGCGCCGCTTACTCCAGCCCCTCCCGCTTGTCGGGCAGGCGAAACACGCTGGCAAACTCCTTGAGCTTCTGCGCCTGGGCGGAAAG
>JBFWIM010000137.1:0-3192 GCA_050255995.1 Intestinibacillus sp. | reverse complement strand
CCTATAAACACAGCACGGTCGGCGCATATGCGGCGGCCATGCTGTGTTTGCGCTTTTTTAGCAAATAAATATGATTTTGCCTTGAAATAACTGTCAGAAAACTGTCCTTGACTTTGGAACCAGTTTAGAATGTTCGATTTTTCAAGCTCCACATTAAGGGTCTCCGCCTCTTCTTTGAGAGAAATGATGCTTTGTAACGTTTTATAAGTGAGCGCAAAAAACAGGAGCGAGGTGGCCAGCACGTAAAACCAACCCTTTGCGGTACCGACCGTCCGAATCGTCGCAGGGTCGTTCCACATCAGCTGCATGACGTTATCCGACAGCAAAACCCAAAGGCAGCCGAAGACGGCATAGATCAGAGTGATTTTGAACGCGTGGGGCAGAGCGCCGGCGTTGCCCTGCCGGACCGGCGGTTTGTTGATACGATTCTTGCGCGCGTAGGTTCTCCTTTTGTTCATAATCCGTACTCCCCAAAACCCATGTTGCAAAAGCCGCTGAGATTTAAGATCATCATACTATATAATGTAATATTTTTCTACACATCTTTGTAAAATTCTACATTGTTGTGGTATAAATGATGCGGTTTTTATAGAAAAACATAGCGCATTCTGAAAGTATCTGCATGATTCTGGAAGAGAAAAGCCAGCCGGACGTTATGGCGGACGTCCGGCTGGCTTTGTGTTCTCCGGCAGGGGGATCGCGGAAATTGCCTATTCTCTGCGGGCGTGATCGCCCTGCCTGCGGCTGATCCGGATTCCGGACAGGTTGAACGCCGAGCCGAGCAGAAGCAGGGCGACGCCCATGATCACGTTCACCGTGACAGGCTCCTGCAGCAAAACAGCTGCGAGTGCAACGGCGATGATCGGCTTCAGGAAGAAAGCGAGGGAGGCGGTGGAAGGCCCGCTCACCGCAATGGCCCGGAGGAAGCAGAAATAGCCGAGACCGGTTACAAACAAACCAAGGTAAAGGAGCAGCGGCAGGGTGGCCGGAGTGACGCCCTGCACGACGGGGCGTCCGCTTGCCAGCAGAAACGCCAGCAGCACGGCAGAGCCGAGCAGGAAGCTGAAACTGTTCTGCGCCATGCCGCCGATTCTGGAGACGCGGCGTTTGCCGTAAGCCGTATACAGGCCGAAGCTCACGGATCCGGCCATCGCAGCCAGCAGGCCCGCAGCGTCGCCGCTTCCCGAGAGCAGCGTACGCGGGTCGGCGACGATCACCAGCCCGGCAACGCTCAGCAGCAGGACAACCGCCTTTTTGGAGGTGAACTTATCTTCGGTCAGCACATGCGCAAACAGCATCGTGAATACCGGGTTGGCGGAGATGATGATTGCGGCAAGGTTTGCATGGATGCGCATGATACCGATCTGGAACAGCGCCATGCTGAATGGGATGCAGATCACGCCGAGCGTCAGCAGATAGCCCCAATCGCCCGCGGAAAGGCGCACCTGCCGTTTCCGGAGGTCGGCCACCGCGAACGGCAGCAGCACCAGCCCGCCGATGGCAAAGCGCAGAAAGGTCAGCTGCAGCGCGTCAAAACCGGAACCCGCCACTTTGAGCGAGACCTCCATGGTGCCGAATAAAAATGCTGTCATCACGACATAGGCGGCGACCGCGCCGCGTTTCGTTTTTCCTTCCATTGTTCAGCCCCCCGCATTTCCTGCACAGGCATGCCGCAGCCCTGTTTATTTGCCCCGCCCCGTTCCGGCTTTCCTGCGGGCGGGAATGTATGGCTCCAGTATAACACACTTTGCATCGGAGGGATAGCCCGCACGGACGGAGGCGAGGCGGTCGCCGGTGACAAAACGAGCCGGATATCGGAGAAATAGGACCGTATTGGCAGTTTTATGCGGATGATTCGGTTCGGTTGACGCAATTTCAAAAACCCGCTTTACAAGCCGGAAAAAACCTGTTATAGTCTCCGTGGGTAGTATTCTTAGGAAACTGCACCGGTGCGTTATTTTATTTTTGAACGGGGCTTATATCCGACAGGAATGAGACCTTCAAAAGCTGTCACTTCCCGGTTTTGAAGGGGGTGAGGCTATGAAGATTGGGTTTATCGGCGCGGGCAGAGTGGGAGTTTCTCTGGGCAGATATTTCTGTGAACATGGGGTTCCTGTCACGGGGTATTGCAGCAAAACACTCCGGTCTGCGCGCGAGGCAGCAACATTTACGGGCACAATGAGCTTTCGGGACATTGAGGCAATTACGGAGATCAGTGATGCGCTTTTCCTGACCGTACCGGACAGGGTGGTCACAGAACTGTGGGATCGTATCAAACGGCTGCCGATTCAAAACAAAATAATTTGTCACTGTAGCGGGGCATTCTCCTCCGCAGTTTTTTCTAAGATAGAAAGCCGTCATGCGTACGGCTACTCTATCCATCCGCTGTACGCTTTCAGCGACAGGGAGCAGGCCTATAAGGGGCTTTCCGACGTCCTGTTCACCATTGAGGGCGCGGAAGCCGGAATGAAGGATATTCGTCGGCTGTTTGCGCAGCTGGGCAATCCCTTCCAGGTCATTTCATCACAGGACAAGGCGAGGTACCACGCGGCGGCGGTGTTCGCCGCCAACGGCATGACGGCGCTCGCGCACACGGCGGCCCGGCTGCTGTCGGACTGCGGCTTTTCGGAGGCGGACGCGCGGCGCGCGCTCGGCCCGATGCTGCTGCGTCACGCGGAAACCGTCGTGTGCGACGGCTCCGTGGCCGCCATAACCGGCCCGGTGGAGCGCGGCGACGCGGTCACGGTGGCCCGGCACCTGTCTTGTCTCAATGAAGAGGACAAAGCCCTGTACCTGCTCCTTTCGCGAAAGCTTCTGGCGGTTTCCCGGCAAAAAAATCCCGGGAAACGGTACGATGCATTGGAAGAACTGTTAGGAGAAGCAGAATGAAGAACACAGTGACTACATTTCAGCAAGCGAAACAAAACAAACAAAAACTGACCATGCTCACCGCCTACGATTATGTGACGGCCAAACTGATGGACGAGGCGGGAATCGACGCGATTTTAGTCGGCGATTCTTTGGGCATGGTCGTTTTAGGTTATCCGGATACGCTTTCGGTGACGATGGAGGACATGCTGCACCACACGAAAGCGGTCGCAAGAGGGGTGCGGGACGCCCTCGTCGTCAGCGATATGCCCTTTCTGTCCTATCAGGCCTCGGTTTATGACGCGGTGTGCAACGCGGGGCGGC
>JBFWIM010000136.1:0-3331 GCA_050255995.1 Intestinibacillus sp. | reverse complement strand
GGCAAGGATACGCCCGTTTCTCCCTATCTGACCAAGAATATTGTGACGAATGCCGATATCCGGGTGGGCACCCGGTTCTTTGCCTGGTACGACGTCGTCGCGCTGTCCTATCCGGGGCAGACGGGTGCAACCAGAGCCGTCCTGCTGCCCGCGGCGCCGGACGGGACGGAAAAAGCGCTGCAGTACGGCGAGCCGTATCCCTACCGCTTCAGCGCAGAAGCGACTGTGACCGAGGTGCGCACCTCCACTTTTGAGGGCGACATCCAGCTGGTGCCGGCTGTGACCGTCAAGACTGCGGATGGCAAGACCATGGTTTTGAATCTGGGAGAGAATACCTGGTTTGTGGACAATGCGACAGGTGAGGTAACCCGGTGGACCGACGTCGATCAGCAGACCAAGATACTGCAAAAGGGCACCGGGGTGATGGCTTTCTATGGCGCGGCAATGACCGCGAGCGAGCCCCCGCAGGTGTCCGCGGAGGCCATTGTCGTCAACAGGGCAAAGGGCAGCATGCCGCACCTGCTGACGGCTGAGAATGTCACCATGAATCCGGATGGCAGCGTAACCCTGCTCGGCAATAACGGCGGCTCGTTGGTGACTGTTTCTGCGGATGCCCCGGTTTCCTCCGTGGACACGGAACAGGCGGTTCGGAATACGGATATCCGCATGGGCGCTGAGCTGCTCGCATGGTATGACGTGGAGGCGGAATCCTATCCAACGCAGGCGGGGGCGGAAAAGGTTGTTCTGCTGCCGGACAACGACCGTGAACTCACCATGATCGCCTTTGGCGATATTGCAATCGGCACGGCAAAGGTGGAAAACGGCATCGTGATGGTGCCGCTGCGGCTGGTGGCGGAGACGCTCGGTTTTACTGTCACCTGGAACGGCGAGGCGCGCAGCGTCCACCTGACAAACGGTACGGTACAGACCACGGTGACGCTCGGCGAGGACAGCTATTACAAAGCGACCGCGATTCCCGGCGCGGTCGGCCTGACGGCAGGCTTTTCGCTCGGCGCGCCGCCCTATGAGGCGGACGGCAGAACCTGGGTGCCTGCGGAGCTGATGAACCTGCTGCTGGGCGAGCGGGTGCTCCATCTGCACGACGGCATTCTCTATATGTAATCTGTTCGAAAAACAGAAAAAAAGGGAAGTCCCCGCGCATTGCGCCGGGACTTCCCTTTTTGGAAAGCGGAAAATTACTTTTTGCTCTTGATATACTCATCCATTGCCTGAGCAGCACGTTTGCCTGCGCCCATGGCGAGGATAACGGTTGCCGCACCGGTGACCGCGTCGCCGCCTGCGAACACGCCGTCCTTGGACGTGATGCCGTGCTCCTCGTCGGCCACGATGCAGCCGCGCTTGTTGGTGTCAAGACCGGGGGTCGTGGAGCGGATGAGCGGGTTCGGGCTGGTGCCGATCGCCACGATGACGCAGTCCAGATCGAGCGTGAACTCGCTGCCCTCCACCGGGATTGGACGGCGGCGTCCGGAAGCGTCCGGCTCGCCAAGCTCCATCTGCTGGCAGCGCATGCCGGTGACCATATAGGTGTCCGGATCGCCGAGCACCTCAAGCGGCGCGGTGAGCAGCTTGAACTGGATGCCCTCTTCCTTGGCGTGGTGGATTTCCTCCAGACGCGCGGGGAGCTCCTCCTCGCCGCGGCGGTAGACAATGGTGACCTCTTCCGCGCCCATGCGCTTGGCGCAGCGCGCCGCGTCCATGGCCACGTTGCCGCCGCCGACAACCGCCACCTTTTTGGCGCGCAGAATCGGCGTGTTGGCGTTCTCCTGATACGCTTTCATGAGGTTGACGCGTGTCAGGTATTCGTTGGCGGAATATACGCCGTTATAGTTTTCGCCCGGGACGCGCATGAACTGCGGCAGGCCGGCGCCGGAGCCGACAAAGATGGCTTCAAAGCCGTCTGCGAACAGCTCGTCGATCGTCTGGGAGCGGCCGACAACAAAGTTCAGGACAAAGGTAACGCCGAGGTCTTTGAGCGTGTCAATCTCCTTCTGGACGATTTCCTTGGGCAGACGGAATTCCGGAATGCCGTACATCAGCACGCCGCCCGCGGTGTGCAGCGCCTCGAACACAGTGACCGCATAGCCCATGCGCGCGAGGTCGCCCGCGCAGGTCAGGCCCGCGGGGCCCGCGCCCACGACCGCGACCTTATGGCCGTTCGGCTCCGGTTTTACCGGTTTTCCGCCGGTGTTCGCCATAGCCCAGTCGGCGGCAAAACGCTCGAGCCGGCCAATGGCGACGGGTTCGCCCTTGATGCCGCGCACGCACTTGCACTCGCACTGGGTCTCCTGCGGGCACACGCGGCCGCAGACTGCGGGCAGCGCGGAGGTTTCCTTAATCTTAGCAGCCGCTTCGGCAAACTTGCCCTCCGCGACGAGAGAGATGAATTCCGGGATCTGCACCTGTACCGGGCAGCCGGCGACGCAGGGCTTGTGTTTACAGTTCAGGCAGCGCTGCGCCTCTTCCATCGCCATTTCAGGCGTATAACCGAGTGTTACTTCTTCAAAATTCTTATTGCGGACATCGGGCTCCTGCTCCGGCATCGGCATTTTTTTCGGATTCATGTTCGGCATCTTACTTGACCTCCATTTTATCCAGGTTGCATTCATGGCGCTCTACGCATACCTTTTCCTGTGCCTTGTACATGGCGGAACGGCGCATGGATTCGTCGAAGTCAACCAGATGGCCGTCAAAGTCGGGGCCGTCGACGCAGGCAAACTTGGTTTCGCCGCCGACCGTCAGGCGGCAGCAGCCGCACATGCCGGTGCCGTCTACCATGGTAGCGTTCATGGAAACAATGGTTTTGATGCCGTAGGGACGGGTGGTCTCGCATACAAATTTCATCATGATCATCGGGCCGATCGCAATGACCGCGTCGTACTGGTTGCCCGCGTCGATCAGATCTTTAAGTACCTGGGTCACGAGCGCCTTTCGGCCGTTGGAGCCGTCGTCGGTGACCAGATGAAGATGCGTGGAGGCCGCACGCATTTCTTCCTCCAGAATAATCATATCCTGATTACGGAAGCCCGCGATGAGGTCGACCTCGGCGCCCATTTCGTGCAGCTTCTTGGCCTGCGGATAAGCGATGGCGCAGCCCAGGCCGCCGCCGACGACTGCCACCTTTTTCAGACCCTCGAGCTCGCTCGCCTGACCCAGCGGGCCGACGAAGTCGTGCAGGCTGTCGCCTGCGTTCAGAAGCCCCAGCGCTTTTGTGGTTGCGCCGACCTCCTGGAAGATGATGGTCACGGTTCCCGCTTCACGGTCGAATGCCGCGATCGTGAGCGGTACGCGCTCGCCATTGTCGCTGACGCGC
>JBFWIM010000135.1:0-3486 GCA_050255995.1 Intestinibacillus sp. | reverse complement strand
ATCTGCCATATGGGGATAAATTCGTCACCGATTTTTCGGTCATTGAAAATGATCCCGAGATCACGGTGGTTGCCGAGGTCATGGGCGGCGTGGGCGCCGCATATGAATTTACGAAACGCTGCCTGAAGGCAGGCAAGAGCGTTTGCACTTCCAACAAGGAGCTGGTGGCCACGCGCGGCGAGGAGCTGCTCGCGCTGGCAAAGGCGCATAACGTCGGCTATATGTTTGAGGCTTCGGTCGGCGGCGGCATTCCGCTGATCCGCCCGATGCTGCAGTGCCTTGCGGCCAACGAGATCAACGAGATCTGCGGCATCCTGAACGGTACTACGAACTATATTCTGACCCAGATGATCAATGGCGGCGTTTCCTTTGAGGACGCGCTTGCGAGCGCACAGGCCAAGGGCTATGCCGAGCAGGATCCGACCGCCGATATTGAAGGTCACGACGCCTGCCGCAAAATCTGCATTCTGTCCGATCTGGCCTTCGGCGACAAGCTGGATCCCGACAAGGTCGAGTGCGAGGGCATCACCAAGATCACGCTGCGCGATGTGGCGTGCGCAGACAAACTCGGTCGCGTCATCAAGCTGATCGGCCGCGCGGTGCGGAATGACGACGGCACGGCCTACGCCTATGTCGCGCCCCACCTGATCGATAAGGACAGCCCTCTCGCCACGGTGCACGGCGTATTCAACGCTGTCATGATCGACGGCAACGCCACCGGCGAGGTCATGTTCTACGGCAAGGGCGCAGGCAAGCTCGCGACCGCCTCCGCTGTGGTGGCGGACATGATGGACTGCGCGTTCCACAGGGACCGCCGCCGTCCGATCTTCTGGGGCGACGGCTCCAAAAACCTGCTGCGGCCGCTCGACACGCTGGAATCTTCGTGGTACGTCCGCTTCGCGGGCGCAAAGGCCGATCTCGAGGCTGCTGTCCCGGCGGACAGCATTACGGAGACGGAGGGCGAGTTTGTCGCGGTCACCCGCAAGGTGAGCACGGTCGACATGAAGGCCCAGCTTGAGGCGCTCGGCGCGGCGGGCAAGGTCTGCTCCGCCATGCGTCTGCTGTAAGGGAGCGTGCGGGACATGATCAAAGTAACCGTACCGGCCACGAGCGCCAACATGGGCTCGGGCTACGACAGCATCGGCATTGCGCTTGACCTGTATAATGTCATTTCCATGGAGGAGTGCGACCGCATTGAGATTTCCGACGTTTCCGGCGCGGATATCCCGACCGACGAGAGCAACCTCATTTACCAGTGCGCCAAAAAGGTGTACGATATCTGCGGCAGGCCGCTGCCAGGTCTTAAAATTATTGAGGACTGCGCGATTCCGCAGACGCGCGGCCTGGGCTCCTCCTCTGCCTGCACGGTCGCCGGCATCCTGGGCGCGAACGCGCTGCTCGGCGACCCGCTGGATCAGCAGAACGTGCTGGATCTCGCGGCCTCCATTGAAGGCCATCCGGATAACTCCACCCCCGCCATTCTGGGCGGCTTCTGCGTGGCGTTGCTGGAGTACGGCAAGGTCTGGAGCGTGCGCGTTCCGATGAACGGCAAGGTGGACTTTATCACCTTTATCCCGGACTTTGAGCTTTCGACCGAAAAGGCACGCGGCGTGCTGCCAGAAACCATCGCGCACCATGATGCGGTCTATAACCTTGCCCGCGCGGCGCTGCTTGCGGGCAGCCTGACCACGGGCAAGCTGGAGAATATCGGCGTGGCGGTCGGCGACCGCCTGCACCAGCCCTACCGCTTTGACCTGATCCCGAACGGGCGCGAGGTCGTGCATGCGGCGAAGGCGATGGGCGCGCTCGGCGCATTTATCTCAGGCGCGGGCCCGTCCATCATCGCGGTTGTGGACGCGCAGGATAAAACCTACCTGTCCCGCGCGGAAATGTACTGCGCGCAGAATTTCCCGCACTGGAAGCCGATCTGCCTGCACTGCGACGAGGCCGGGGCGCGCGCGGAAAGCATCTGACCGTTTCTGAAAGAGCGTATTCGCGGGGGAATTCCCGCATAAGGAGGAAAAAGGGTAATGAGCATCATTGTGCAGAAATTCGGCGGCACCTCGGTTGCGAACGTCGATCGCCTGCGGAACGTCGCCGACATCGTAACCTCAACGTATAAGCAGGGCAACGACGTCGTGGTCGTAGTCTCCGCACAGGGCGATACCACCGACGACCTGATCGAAAAGGCCGCGGAAATCAACGAGAACCCGTCCAAGCGCGAGATGGATGTGCTGCTGAACACCGGCGAGCAGATTTCCATGTCGCTGCTCGCGATGGCGATCGAGAAGCTGGGCTATCCGGTCGTTTCACTCACCGGCTGGCAGGCCGGTATGGAAACCGACCGCAACTACGGCGGCGCGCGCATCAAGCGCGTTTCAGCGGACCGCGTCCGCTCCGAGCTGGACCGCAAGCGCATCGTTATTGTCGCGGGCTTCCAGGGCATCAACCGCGAGGGTGACATCACGACGCTCGGCCGCGGCGGCTCGGACACTTCGGCGGTCGCCATTGCGGCGACGCTGGGCGCCGACCTGTGCCAGATATATACCGATGTGGACGGCGTGTACACCGCTGACCCGCGCATTGTAAAAGACGCGCGCAAGCTGGACGCCATCACTTACGACGAGATGCTGGAGCTGGCCTCCCTCGGCGCGCAGGTGCTGCATAACCGCAGCGTGGAAATGGCAAAGAAATACAATGTCGACCTTGAGGTCGTGTCCAGCTTCACCCGCAATCCGGGTACCAAAGTCAAGGAGGGCTCTAACATGGAAAAAATGATGGTCAGCGGCGTCGCCCGTGACAATAACTGCGCCCGGGTGGCGATTATCAACCTCGAGGATACCCCGGGCGTTGCGTTCAAGGTGTTTTCTCTGCTCGCGAAGCATAAGGTCAACGTCGATATCATCCTGCAGTCGGTCGGGAAGGACAATAAGAAATCCATCACCTTCACCATCCCGCAGCAGGACGCGGAGACCGTGCAGAAGCTGCTTGAGGAAAACCGGGAGATGCTGGGTTTTGAAGCGCTGAGCGTCAACACCCATGTGGCCAAGGTTTCGGTCGTCGGCGCGGGTATGGCCTCCAATCCCGGCGTGGCCGCCAAGATGTTTGAGGCGCTTGCGGGCGTGAACATCAATATCCGGATGATTTCCACCTCCGAAATCAAGATTTCCGTCCTCATCAACGAGGATGATAGCGAGGCGGCAGTCAAGGCCATCCATGAGAAGTTCTTCAACCAATAAGCAGGGAAAAGCGGGCTGCCGGCCCGCTTTTTTTGCGATTTTTTCGCGCCGTATGGCTGCAGCGCCCACAACCTGACACAATTTTTGCATAACTGTGAAATTTCGGCTGTTTCTGTCCGCGCCGCATTGAATGCGGCGCGGATTTTATGTTATAATATCTAAGTATAGGCAAAGTCCGGTGCGCGGGGATACCGCGAAGAGAACCGCTTTGTTCGCAGGCTTCTGCATGCCGGCACTGGTTGCCACC
>JBFWIM010000134.1:0-3526 GCA_050255995.1 Intestinibacillus sp. | reverse complement strand
CTTGCCATCGATCGGCTTGCCGAGCGCGTCTACAACGCGGCCGAGCATTGCCTCGCCAACCGGGACCTCCACAATGCGGCTTGTACGCTTTACGGTGTCGCCCTCTCTGATGTTCTGATCGGAACCCAGCAGGACGGCGCCGACATAGTCCTCTTCGAGGTTCTGTGCCATGCCATATACGCCGCCGTCGAACTCCAAAAGTTCGCCGGACATACAATCCTCAAGGCCGTAGATTTTAGCGATACCATCGCCGACCTCCATGACCGTACCTACGTTGGTCTGGCGGATCTGGGACTGGTAATTCTTAATCTGGGCTTTCAGGATGGTACTGATTTCTTCCGGGCGTAATTCCATGAAGTCACCTACTTCCTTACGCAATAATTTGAGTCATTTTCTGCGTCAACTCGGCCAGACGGCTCTTCACGCTGGTGTCAATCTGGTCATTGCCGATTTTGATAATGATGCCGCCCAGAATGGACGGATTGACACGGGTGCGAAGAATCACCTTCTTGCCGGTGATCTTCTCGAGCTTGACGCTGAGTTTACCTGTAAGAACGTCATCCAGAGAGACCGCAGTCGTCGCAATGACCTCACAGATACCGTTCTCGTTATAATAGCGCTGCTTGTACGCCTCGTGCATTTCCAGCATGCCGCCCACTCTGCGCTTTTCCGTAATAAGCATCAGAAAATTCAGCAGATACGGATCAAGCTTGCCGGAGAAAGCCTCCTGCAGCAGCTTCTTCTTGTCTTCGAACGCAATCGCCGGCGCCTGCAGCATTTTGAGGAACTCCGGCGTTTCGCGGACGGCCTCCGCAACCGCGGTGAACTGGTCGAGGATCTCGGAAACCTTCTCCTCGTCCCGGGCCGCTTCATAGAGCGAAAGCGCGTAACGCTCGTTTACGATCGTTGCCACTTACTCTCACCCTACCTTACTGATAAAGTCTTCGATCATACGCTTATGATCGTTTTCGTTGATATCCTTTTCGATGACCTTGGAGGCAATCATGACAGACAGATCGGTGATTTCATCCTTGATCTCGTTCATCGCCTTCTTGCGCTCCTGTTCAATGGAAGCTTCGGCCTTTTTGACCATATCAGCAGCCTGCTGAGAGGCTTCCTTCAGAATCTCCTCGCTGCGAACCGTGGCGCGATGAGTTGCGCTCTTCGTAATGGAAGCCGCTTCCTCCTTGGCCTTGGCCAGGTGGTGCGTGTACTCGGTGCGCAACTTCTCTGCCTCGGTCTGCGCGGTCTGCGCTTCGGAGTACATCGTTTTGACTTCCTCCTCCCGCTGCGCCATCATTTTGCGCACCGGCTTAAACAGGAACTTCTTGACAATCAAAAATGTAATGAGTGTATTGCAGATCGTCACGAGCAGCTCCCAGGGGCTGAAGCCGACAAAGGATTGATATATCGCATCTAACACGGGTTTACCCTCCTCCCGTTGGTATTTTCAGTTCCGACCGGCAAGCCGGTTTTTAGAACTGGCCGACAAACGGGTTGGCAAACAGCAGGATCAGCGCGATAACCAGCGCATAAATACCGGTGGACTCGGCCATTGCGATACCGAGAATCATCGTACGGGTAATATCGGACTGTGCCTCGGGCTGACGGCCGATCGCCGCGCAGGCCTGGCCTGCCGTATAGCCTTCACCAATACCAGGGCCAAGACCTGCGATCATCGCCATACCGGCGCCGAGAGCGGACATACCTGCCACAAATGCTTTGGGATCCATAATTCTTTTCCTCCTGAATTTTAAATAAAAATAAAAGTGTTAAAATTTTTGGACCTCATAAAGGCCATTTACTCTGAAGAACGCGCATTGCCAATATAGGACATGGTCAGCATGCTGAAGATAAAGGCCTGCATCGCCGACGTGAAGAGATCGAAATACAGCGACAGCACACCCGGGATACCGATCTGCAGCAGCGGAACCGGCAGGAAACCAAGCACTGCATTGGACAACGCTTCAAGCGCCGCCATCATGAGCGTCGAAATAACCAGACCGCCCGCAATGTTGCCAAAATGACGGAACGACATGGAAACCGGCGTCGCAACCTCGCTGAGTACATTAAGGGGCAGCATAATGAAAATTGGCTGTAAGAGCCCCTTAAGATATCCGAACAGGCCGTTGAATTTGATGTTGTTAAACAAGATAAGCGCGAAAGTCATCAAAGCCCAACCCAGCGTGGTATTCAGATCGCCCGTAACCGGACGCATGAAAAACAGCGACGCCAGACTGCCGCAAAAGGAAAACATCAGCAACGTTGCAATATATGGGGAAAAGCTGCGGCAGCCGGGTCCCATTGCCCCGTCAACCAGCTTGTCCACCATCATGACAGCCTTTTCCGCCAGTGCCTGCTTCCCTTGCGGGACTTTCTGCATCCTGTGCGTCAAAAACAGACAAAGACACAGGATGAACAGCATCACGATCCATGCGTTGCGCATAGTTTCCGTAATCGGTAAACCGCCTAAAACCGGGATCTCCCATAGCACTTTTGGGCCGTGAATGGAAATATCGTTCACTATTTAACCTCCTTTCTTCCGAAATATGCTGTTTACCAGCAGAATAAGTTTGGGAAAGAAGATCGGCAGAATCGCTGCCGCCGCGTTGATAAAGGGAAGCTTGAACGCCAAAACCACCAGCACGCCGGTCAGCAGATAACGAAACACATACCCCCGGTGAACCAGCTTGATGGCTTGGTCAGGCGGATACAGAATCGCCCGCGACGCGTTGGCGCCGATCATCAGAAACAGGCTGAAACTGTATGCCGTACCGCCGAGCAGGCTGCCGAGCGTACGCAAATCACCGTATCCGGCGAGCAGAAAAAAACCGCCCGCTATGAGCATCAGCGGCACCATGCCGAGCAGAAGCCGTTTGGCCTCCTGTAAAACGATCTCACCAGATGTCGTCATGGCTTGTGCTCACGCTCGCTTTCCTTCGCTTTCTTTTCGATGTACTGCATGAATTTCCAGAGGTTTAGCCCGGCTACTGCAATACCCAGCAGGATAGCAATGATGATCACGCCGTTGCCCCAGCCGAATTTGTTCTTCAGCCACCATGCAAGTGCCGTCAGAACCACCGGCGGCGTGATCATATTTATCCCAAACTGTGTAAAGTAGATCAGGTAGTTAAGCGCGGTCCATTTAGCATTCCTTTTCAATCGCACCCCGTCCCCAAAACAGTTGAAAATTGATGTTAAGGTTCTGTACCTGCGCCCGCGCAGATCTTCCAGGCGGCACCGATCCAGCACCCCTCCCACACATCGCTCCTATTATACCGAAACTTACGAAAAAGAGAAACACTTTTAGCGAAATTTTCTAAAAAAAATTTTTGCAGCTTTTTTGGTTTATCCATTACATACAAAAAAAAGGACGCAATCCTGTGGATTACGTCCAATGTTTTTTATTGTTTCAGACTGACGATCGATCTAAGTATTTTACATGAACTTTTTCATGACTTCGGTCGCAGTCCGCTCATCCTCACTGATTGCAACCGTGAATTTGACGGAATGCTTCTCCGCAAAT
>JBFWIM010000133.1:0-3579 GCA_050255995.1 Intestinibacillus sp. | reverse complement strand
GGCGATGACGCGGGTACGGCAGCCCATATACGCCGCTTCGGTCTCCGGGTGACCCGGCTTGTAGTAAGGCAGGTTGAACGGCGCGTCAAGGAAGGAGAAATTTGGAAACATCCGCTTGGCGGATACCCGGCACGCCAGCTTGAAAAGATCATAATTCGGTTCGCTCTCGTTAAAGTTGATCCCGTCCTTGACCTTGAAGATATGGATGGGAAAAATGGAGGTTTCGCCGTTGCCAAGGCCGGCCTCCGTGGCCAGCAGGACATTTTCCGTCACCAGACGCCCCTCCGGAGAGGTATCCGTACCGTAATTGATGGACGAGAACGGGATCTGCGCGCCCGCGCGGGAATGCATGGTGTTAAGGTTGTGCACCAGCGCTTCCATCGCCTGGTACGTGGCCTTCCGGGTCTCCCGTCCGGCGTACTTTTTAACAAAGCGCATGCACCGCCGTGCAGTCTCCTCACCGAATTCCGCGATAAGCGCCTGCTCCACCGCCTCATCATAACCGTTGTCCGCCGCGACGACCGCACACCTGCCGGTCTGGTTTTCCACCGTCTCGCTCAGACGGGCGGCGATCTGTTCGGCGTCCTCCCGGTCGGCGTAAACCTCAATCGCCTTGACCAGATTTTGCCGGTACAGCTTGCGGTAGGTCTTGCGCACGCCGGGCGCCATGGAATAGTCAAAGTTCGGCACAGACTGTCCGCCGTGCTGGTCGTTCTGGTTCGCCTGAATGGCGATGCATGCAAGCGCGGCATAGGAACGGATATCGTTCGGCTCACGCAGGAAGCCGTGCCCGGTCGAAAAACCGCCGCTGAACAGCTTCAGCAAATCGATCTGGCAACAGGTTGTCGTGAGCGTGAGAAAGTCCAGATCATGGATGTGGATATCGCCCTCGCGGTGCGCCTTGGAATGCTCCGGGTCGAGGATAAACATTTCATAAAACTGCTTGGCGCCCTCAGATCCGTACTTGAGCATGGTCCCCATCGCGGTGTCCCCGTCGATATTGGCGTTCTCGCGTTTGATATCGTTCTCAAGCGACGACTGGAAGGTCAGATCCTCGTACACCTTCATCAGCCGGGTATTCATCTCACGCACGCGGGTACGCTCGTTGCGGTAGAGAATGTACTTTTTCGCGGTGCGGGCGTGGCCGTTCTTAACCAGCACCTTCTCCACCATATCCTGTATATACTCGACGGTCGGCGGCTCTTCCGTCCTCTCAGCCTCCAGGCTGGCTTCCACCTGATGAGCCAGCTCAAGCGCCATTTGATAGTCGTGCCCGCCGACAGATTCCGCCGCCTTGAAAATGGCATTTGCGATCTTTTCAAGCTCAAAAGAAGTCTTTCGGCCGTCTCTTTTTATGATCTCCCGTACCATTTTCCTTACTCCCTTTAATCGTATTCATCGAATCATCCCGCAACTTTTGTACAAAATAGCGTGTTGATATTTTAAAATTTCCACCATATGTTGTGTTATCCGATACATGCTATTGTAGTACCAACAGAAGCACTTGTCAAGAAGCGCCAATGTCTTTTGTCGGAACGTATAAAATATGCTTCATTTTTTCGGTACAGTTCTGGAGATTGGACGCATATATTTAAAAACAAATGTGAGCAAAAACAGGAGGCGCATACTGATGGACAATAATTACAGCAGATGCAGACTGCCCGATCCCTATCCGACCGTTCCGCCGCTGCAACCCAACACCGAGGCCGCACGCATGCTGCTCGGTGCATATGCTGCCCCGCGCAGCGAGACAACCTGCGTGATGCAGTATGTTTACAACAGCATTCTGGCCCCGCTGGCAAACCAGCCCGCAGTAGGCGACCTGTTCTATTGCGTCTCCATTGTCGAGATGACGCATATGGAGATGATTGCCAACCTGATCCTAAACTACGGCGGCGATCCCGGCTATCTGTACTACCCCATGCCCACCCGCACCGCGTGGTGGACCGGCTCCAATGTCACGTATAACAAAAACGTCGAGGATATGCTGCGCGACGCGATCGTGCACGAGGAGCAGCTTATTGAATACTATCGCCGCGTCATTCGCGTGCTCCCCGATGAATCGGCTAAGGCATTGATCCAACGCATCTCAGCGGACGAGGAACGCCATATCGCCCTGTTTACCGAAGCGCTCAACGCACTCAACGCATTGACATAACCCGCGGAAACGGCTGCATAAAATCTGCCGCCATCTATCCCCAATCCACCGCAACCGGCCCGGTAACCACGCCAGACCCTCATCCATGTGTTCCCCGAACATCGACGACCACGAGCTCGGGTGGATTGAACACCCGCGGCAACTTTGGATTGATCGACAGGCCGCGGCCTACGATCTGCGTCAACTTGCCGTGCTGATACTTTCCGCCCGGATATTTGGGAAAAAAACCTTCGTCCGGTCCGACCAATCCATTCAATAAAAACGGAATGCGAAATTGTCCTCCATGGTTATGTCCGGACAGCACCAGATCAAAGGGATATTTCCGATATTCCGTAATCCAGTTTGGGCGGTGCGCCATCAGAACACAAAACTTATCCTCCGGCAGATCGGCAAAGCCCTCCGCCATGGCCTGCCGCGCGTTGAAACCACGATCAAAGGTTTCACGCACCGGATCACTCACGCCGGCAATCACCACCGGCACACCGTTGAGCGTCGTCTCTTCCCAGCGGTCGTCCAGGATTGTCACGTCATAATCGCGGAACACCTCTAGTACGGCGTCTATATCGCGCGTCCAAAATTCATGGTTGCCTGTAGCATAGTAAAGCGGGACGCGCCCCATCAGCTTGGCGAGCAGCAGGCGCACGCCATCCACCGGCGCCCGGTCGTCCAGAATGTCGCCTGCCATCAGGACTGCGTCCGGCTTTTGCACAAGAATCTTATGTATCAGCGGTCCCTGATCCCCGCCGTAAATACAGCTGTGCAGATCGGTCAGAAGCACAATGCGGAACGACTGCTCGTCAGTCAGCTTTTCAGTTTCAATGGTATATGAAGTCGTTACAATGCCCTGGTATAGTGCAATAAATCCTGTGATTGCCCCAATACCAAGTATCACGCCCCGTCTTCGCCATTTCTTTGCATTTTTACTTTTCATTGGTTCGCCCCAACAAATAATCGGTTGTCACTCCATAAAACTCCGCCAGACTGAGCAGAACCTGCGTGGGAAGATCCCGTGTCCCAAGCTCGTAACGGGAATAGCACGTCTGCGTACATTGCAAAAATGCGGCCAAATCACGCTGTTTGAGGTCACGGTCCTCCCGTAGCGCACGGATTCTTTCATACATAGGCATCACCTGAATCCATTTTATTATACCGAAGCCAAATCGGTCTATGGCTATTTATACCAATTCGGTCTGTTCTGTTTTTTCCGGCTTTGGCCCTTGTGCTAAATTGCCATGGTCTGATCAGAAAAATCAAACTCTGCAACCGGACAGCTCAATATCAGAACAGTATAGTAAAAAAGCGACGGCCTTTCGGTCGTCGCTTTTTTTAATGTAGGCGCTGTGTTATCTTCCCGGGCCGTCGCCAGCCAAGTATTGTCACCGTAAACGAGCTTAACTACTGTGTTCGGTATGGGAACAGGT
>JBFWIM010000132.1:0-3580 GCA_050255995.1 Intestinibacillus sp. | reverse complement strand
TGATCAAGATCTTGTCGGCGGAGACGGGAAAATATAAATATGTCGCCGCTTCTACCGAAGTGGAAAGTAGCTTTACTACGCGTCTGCGCAATATTTTTCGCGAGTGCGTCACCTCCATTGATTCTGCGCAGAACATGGTGGTCATCAAAACCCTTCCCGGATTGGGACAGGCAGCTGCGATGGCGATTGATGCGATGCGGGATACGCGTGTGGTTGGCACACTGGGCGGGGATGATACGGTTTTCATCGTGATGCGCGACAATGAAAGCGCAGGGCAGTTCTGCACGGACGCAGGTGCGCTGCTGCAATAACCGCAATCGGGAAGGGGGATGCAAAACATGCTCAGCCTTTTGCACATCGAGAACATCGCAGTCATTGAATGCGCAGATATCGAGCTCTCTGAAGGGCTAACTGTACTTAGCGGAGAGACGGGCGCGGGTAAGTCAATTGTCATTGACGCGATCAGTGCGATTCTGGGTCAGCGAACAAGCCGTGAGCTGATTCGCAGCGGCGCGCAAAAGGGTTTTGTCAGTGCGGTTTTCACGGGTATTCCTCCGGAACTTATACAAAAATTACACGAAATGGAGCTGAATGGGGATGAGACTGACACGGTGCACGTACAGCGTCAGATCTCCGCGGACGGAAAGAGTATATGCCGGGTTAATATGCGCCCGGTCTCAGCTTCTGTTTTAAAGAGCCTTAGCCCGTATTTTATCAATATACACGGGCAGCATGACGGACAGAAGTTGATGGACGAACAATTCCATATCGAATTTCTGGACAATTACGGCGGTGCAGGGGCGCTGCTTGAGGAGTATACGCCGCTTTACCAGCATTTGTTTGCCCTGAAACGGCAGATCACCGAGCTGGACAGGAGCGAGCAGGAACGCTTGCAGCGCATCGATATGCTGCGCTTTCATGCTGAAGAAATTGAAGCAGCGGCGCTCACACCCGGCGAAGACGAGATTCTGACAGAAAAGAAAGCGGTATTCGACAATGCCGGTAAACTTGTCGGCGCACTGGACAGTGCTTTCCGCGCGCTGGATGGGGAAGAGGAAGGTGCGTCGGGAGCATGCGCGCTGCTTTCTCTGGCATCGGACGCGGTCTCTCAGATCAGCAGCGTATCAAGCGACCTGCAAAACCTGTATGAGCGGGCGGAGGAGCTGAAATATCTTGCGCTTGACCTGCGCGACAGTGTGAGCGCCCAACAGTCTAAAATCGATTTTTCACCGGAAGCCGTCGCGGCTGTTGAAGAAAGGCTGGATGTTATTTATCGCCTCAAGCAGAAATATGGCGCGACAGTCGAGGACATTCTGGCCTATTACAAATCCATCAAGGAGGAATTGGAAAAGCTGTCCTGCGCGGATGAAACGCGCGAGCGGCTGCATGAAGAATACCGGGCCGAGCTGGCGCGTGCCAAGGAGGCCGCAGGTCGCCTGACTGCCCTGCGGCGAGAGGCTGCGTGCCGGCTGGAAAAACAGATTGTCCTGGAACTTGCCGATCTGGATATGGGCAAGACGCGGTTTGAAACCCGTGTGGAGACCGGCACCAAGCTGACCGCACACGGCATGGATACGGTCTCATTTTTGATTTCGGTAAACCCCGGGGAGCCGGTCAGACCGCTTTCCAGAGTTGCGTCGGGCGGCGAGCTTTCCCGCATTATGCTGGCGATGAAGAATGTGCTGACGGCAGGGGAAGCAGTTGGCACGCTAATTTTTGACGAAATTGATACCGGTGTGAGTGGACGCGCGGCGCAAAAGATTGCACGCAAGCTGGCGTCGATTGCAGACAAAAAGCAGACGCTTTGCGTGACGCATCTGCCGCAGATCGCCGCGATGGGGGATCACCATCTGCTGATCTCCAAATCCGTGCGTGACGGTCGCAGCTACACCGAAGTATCAGCGCTCGCAAAGAACGCGCGGGTCTGCGAAATTGCCCGCATGATTTCAGGCGAAGCCATCACGGATACTACGCGCAGCAGCGCCCAGGAGCTACTGGACGCCGCTGCCGCGAGCAAAAAAGAGGAGAAGTAGAATGCTGGTATTTGAAGAATTGAAGCAAAGAGGGCTGATCGCCCAATGTACAAATGAAGAAAAGGTGCGTGACCTGCTTGACAACCAGACAGGCGTACCGTTTTATATTGGCTTTGATGCTACGGCGGACAGCCTGCATGTCGGCCATTTTTTACAGCTTGTCGTCATGAGCCGCCTGCAAAAGGCCGGGCATAAGCCGATTGCACTGATCGGCGGCGCAACCACAATGATTGGTGATCCCACCGGCAAGACCGACATGCGAAAAATGCTGACGCGCGAGGAGATTGATCACAATGCCGAATGCTTCCGGCTCCAGATGCGCCGTCTGGTTGATTTTTCGGATGGCAAGGCTCTCATGGTCAACAACGCGGACTGGATTCTGCCGTTCAACTACATGGAGTTCCTGCGCGAGGTTGGCGTACATTTTTCAGTCAACCGCATGCTGACAGCGGAGTGCTTCAAATCCCGTCTTGAGGGCAAGGGATTGAGCTTCCTCGAATTCAATTATATGCTGCTGCAGTCCTACGATTTTCTGCACCTTTACCGTACAATGGGCTGCAAGCTGGAGCTCGGCGGTGACGACCAGTGGTCGAACATTATCAACGGCGCCGACCTGATTCGCCGCGTGGAAGGCGAGGATGACGCCTATGGCATGACGTTTACACTTCTCACGACATCTGAAGGCAAAAAGATGGGTAAGACGGAAAAAGGCGCGGTTTGGCTGGATCCTGAAAAGACTACGCCATATGAGTTCTTCCAGTACTGGCGCAATATCGACGATGCGGACGTCGTCAAGGTCATGAAACTACTGACGTTTATGCCGCTCGACGAGATCGCAGCATATGAGAAGCTGGAAGGCAGCCAGCTCAATGCCGCCAAGGAAAAGCTGGCGTATGAGCTTACGGCGATGGTGCACGGCAATGAGGAGGCAGATAAGGCGCTGGAAGCGGCCAAGGCGGTCTTTGGCGGCGGTGCCTCCAGCGAGAACATGCCGACAACAGAGCTGGCCGCCGGCGATTTCGAGGACGGAGCGCTGGGCATACTGGCGCTGCTCGTCAAGTGCGGTCTGGCAGCTTCCAACGGTGAAGCGCGCAAGCTGGTGCTGGGCGGCGGCGTCTCAATAGATGGTGAAAAGGTGGAGGATCCCAAGGCGGGGGTCACCATGCAGGACTTCACCGGCGAAAAGATTATCAAAAAAGGCAAAAAGACCTTCCATAAGGTGCTGTTGAAGTAAATACCGCTGGAGCATCAAATCGTATAGCAGCGGCGCATCCCAGGGCAAATGAAAGGGCCGGACATATGTCCGGCCCTTTTCTGCGTCTGTGTCATATTTATCTCTGTTGACGATGCGGATTTTATCCAGCGCCTGCTTGACAGCTATGCCCCATACAGGAAAATATGATGAAACACGCCATGAGTTGTGGGAAGCACAATGCCAAAGTCTATATGGAAGCATAAATCGGGCAAACACTTGAGAACGTGGCGAAGCAGGCTGTGGCTACGAAAGCACTGACTGAAATTAACATGCGGGATTTGTTCAAACAGAA
>JBFWIM010000131.1:0-4044 GCA_050255995.1 Intestinibacillus sp. | reverse complement strand
AACACCACGGATATCCCGGAGGGCGGCGCATATGTCATCCCGCAATCGCCGAACGGCTATGTCTACTACGTGAACAACTTTGTGAATATCTACGACGGCAGCAAGCTGGGGCAGCTCGTCATTGAGCTGGAAGCGATCCCGACCTATCAGAATACGGGCGAACCGCTCGGCACGCTCTTTGATTATCAGGTGGATCTGAGCAGCTACCCGGGCACGCAGTACTTTGTCTACGATGCGGCCGGAAATATTCTGTTCTCGAGCGACGCAAAGTATGTCGGAACCAACCTGACCCGCTCGCTGCCGCAGCCGCTTGTAAGCGGCACCGGCGTTGCCGCAGAAGTGCCGGGGTACACGGTTTACCGCGAAACCTTCTACCAGGAGCACCTGTTCCTCGCCATCGTTGTGCCGGATACCGCCGTTAAAAACGGTCTCGACCACCCGCAGTGGATCTTCCTGTTGTCCGTATGCCTCATCGGCGTGGCTCTGCTCTTCGTCCTGCTCCTGCTGTCAGGCCGGCTGTCCGCACCGCTCCGCGCGCTGGAACAGTACTGCATTGGCACGCGCGAGCACATGGAGACTCCGCCGGTCTTTGACCCCGTCTACCGCGAAATCGAGGCCGCACAGGAAGCGCTGGCCGCACGCGCCGTTCAGATTCAGGACATGCACTCGGTTATCATGAAGAATCACCTTAAAATGAAGGACAATGAAATCCAGCTGCTGCAGGCGCAGATTAACCCGCACTTCCTGTTTAACATGCTGGATATCATCGGCTGGCAGGCCGCGCAGGATCAGAACCAGAATGTCAGCGAAATGGTCACGCATCTCGGCCGCCTGCTGCGCAACAACATCCTGCTGAACAATCAGGAGAAAATCACGGTTGGGCAGGAAGTGCAGTACATCCGCGACTATCTGGCACTTGAGCAGATTCGCCACGCCGACCGGTTCACCTATACAATTGACGCGGACGAGGATCTGCTCGCCTCCTGCTACATCCCTAAGCTGTCGCTGCAGCCGATTGTGGAGAACTGCATTGTCCACGGCTTTAAGGGACTTGCACGCCCCGGCATTATTGAGGTGCGTATCTGGGACGATATGGACGATATCATCTGCACCGTGCGCGACAACGGCGTGGGCTTCGACGCAGCGGACTATTTTGAAAGGACAGCCCCGCTGCCGCCCGATCCCAAACGCAGTCACATCGCGCTTCACAATATTCAGGACCGCATCCACATGCTCTGCGGTCCGCAATACGGCATCTCCATCGAGAGCAGCCCCGGGAACGGCACCCTGGTAAAGGTGACCTTCCCGCTCGACGAAAAGGGCGGAGAGTGAGAGCGCGCCGTCCGGCGGCGCGGGAGAAGGAAGAGAGAGGGTATTAATTTTGTATAAGGTTTTAATTGTCGATGACGAAAACTTCATACGGCGCGGCCTTGTCAGCTGTATGGATTGGCAGGCCTGGGGCTGCGAGCTGATCGGCGCGGCGGAAAACGGCGAGCAGGCGATGGAGCTGGTGCGGCAGAATAAACCGGACATTGTCATCAGCGACATCAATATGGACAAAATGTCCGGTCTGGAGCTGGTGGAGCAGCTCAGCTTCCAGTATCCCGAGATCAAAGCAATTCTGTTCACCGGCATTTATGACTTTAACAACGTTTACAACGCCATCAAATTTGACGTTGTGGATCTGATCCTCAAGCCGACTTCGCCCGGGCGCATCCAGCAAGCGCTGACCAAGGCGATCTACCAGATCGAAAACGAGCGCGCGTCGGGGAACATGCGCGCGCTGATCAAACGGCAGTCCGAGCAGAATCTCAAGCTCAAGCAAACCATGCTGCTTTCCAATCTCGCGGAAGGCTCCACCTACGGAGAGGGCGCCGCAGAGGCGCTGCGCGCGGTCGGCCTGACGCTGAACCATTTTGTCATTGTCACGCTGCTGTTCTATGGCCCGCAGGGTCAGTCTCCCGCCGCCTTCCGGGAATCCGAGCAGACCATCACGGGATATATTAACCTCTTGTTTGAAGACAGCGGCTATTATTGCGTGTTTACAGGCACGCGGAGCTTCCATATCCTGCTGAACTTTGACGAAGCAACGGAGCGCACCCATTTGAATGTGCGCGCGCTGTGCGCGGACCTGAGCAAGACGATCGACAACCTCACGGAATACTACTGCACCATCGGCATCAGCGCGCTCCATTCCGACCCCACGCAGCTCCATGAGGCCATGTCCGAATCGATCGGCGCGGCGAACTATGCGGCTTACGACAAGGACAATGCCTCCATCGTGGAGTACTCCCACATGCCCCGCCTGTCCTCCGACACCATCGGCGGCCTCAAAAGCTACCTCGACCAGCTTTCCGACGCGATCGAACGGATGCAGCCAGAGGCCGCGCACACGGTTCTGCTTGATATTGCAGCCTATTTTTCAGAGCACCGGGTACCCTTTGAGGAGGTGCGCAGCGTCGGCATTCT
Organism: Intestinibacillus sp.; assembly: GCA_050255995.1. Lineage (GTDB taxonomy): Bacteria > Bacillota > Clostridia > Oscillospirales > Butyricicoccaceae > Intestinibacillus. The sequence goes on along the minus strand of JBFWIM010000131.1, from coordinate 1,575 downwards.
GGTGGCCGACCTGTGCATCCGCCACCTCTGGGACTACAACAGCACCGTGGAGGACGTATTTTCCACCAGGCATGAGCTGTACAAAAACCTGCTGCAATGCATGCACGCGGACGAGCTGCTGCACGGCCTCGAAGCCATCGTGGAGCTGACGATCCGCAACCTGTCCGCGCTTTGCAGCGGCTCGCGCAGCATGATCGACCAGGTGGAAAGCTATATCCGCCGCAGCTACCAGGATGAGCTTTCGCTCGACAAGATCGCCGCGCGGTACCATATCAGCCCGGGATATTTAAGCCGTCTGTTCAAGTCCAAAAAGGACGTCAGCCTGACGACGTATATTCAGAATATCCGCATTGAAAAGGCCAAGGAACTGATCGCCTCCACCGATCTGCGCACCTACGAAATTGCCGCGGCCGTCGGCATTCCCGACCCGGTGTATTTCTCCAAGACCTTTAAAAAAGCGACCGGCATACGCGTGCGCGACTACCGCGCACAGGCGCGGGGCGCCGCGGAATAGTCTCGCCGCAGCGTAAATATAAAGGACGGAACCAAAGGGTTCCGTCCTTTATATTTGCCGTTATGCGTCAAAATCGCATGGCAAAGCCTCTTTCAGTACCACCATGGATTTTTTCACGGCGGCGAGCTGCGTCATGGTGAGGTCCTCCATTTCCATGCTGACCGGCCCATCGTATCCCAGCATGGAAAGCACCGAAAAGAACTCCTTCCACCAGCGCACATCGTGCCCGTGCCCCAGCGCGACATAATTCCAGGTGCGTTCGGCAAAACGGTCGATCGTTTTGGTATCCAGTGCGCCATCCTCGCCGTGAAAGCGCCGCTCGATGCGCACGTCCTTGGCATGTACGTGATAAATCCGTTGTGCGCCCAGTTTGTACGCCGCCTGAATCGGGTCTCCGCCCATCCACATCAGGTGGCTGGGATCAAAATTCATGCCGAGCACGTCGCTCCCCACCGCGTCCCGCAGACGGATCAGCGTCTCGGGATTATACACCAGCTGCGCGCCGTGGTTTTCCAGCGCGACTTTACGGATGCCGTGGGATTTCGCCTGCTCGGCGGTCCTGCTCCAGTACGGGATGGCAACCTCGTTCCATTGCCACTGCAGGATTTTCGTCGTGATCGGCGGCCAGCTCGTGGTGATCCAGTTCGGCGTCGTGTCTCCCGGCGCGCCGCCCGGGCAGCCGGACATCATGACGACGGTGGAAACCCCGAGCAGCTCCGCAAGTTGAAAGGTTTTTTCGACCACCGCCTGGTGCGCCCTGCCCTCTTCATTCGGTGCAAGCTGGTTGCCCGAGCAGTTGAGCGCCTCCAGCGCCAGCCCGCGCGCCGCGAGCGCATTCAGGAAAGCCTTCCGTTTGTCGGCGCTTGCGAGCATCCCGTCCAGATCCATGTGCGGCGCGGACGACCAGTTGCCGCAGGCCACCTCCAGCGATTCAAACCCAACCGCGGCCGCGTGATCGAGCATTTCCTCAAACGGCATTTTGCTGAGGCCGTCTGTCACGAAACATAGTCTCATGTTTCTTCTCCTTCCGGGCGTTTTACCGCCCATGTATGAATTTCCCC
>JBFWIM010000130.1:0-4190 GCA_050255995.1 Intestinibacillus sp. | reverse complement strand
TTTGCTGCAGCCGCCTTATGGCGCATGGCGTCGGCGAGGACAGCGAGCAGGATGACGATACCAAGCACGAGCTTCTGGAGGTTGGAGGAAACGTTGAGCAGGTTGAGGCCGTTGCGGATCACGATCATGATAATCGCGCCGACAAAGGTTCCCCACACGCTGCCGTTGCCGCCGAGCAGGCTGGTGCCGCCGATGACGCAGGAGGCGATGGCGTCCATTTCATAGTCCAGGCCCGCAACCGACTGTGCAGAATTCAGCTTTGCCACCAGAATGACGGAAGCGATGCCCGAACACAGGCCGGAAAGCGTATAGGCCAGCGTCTTGTACTGATTGACATTGATGCCGGACAGACGCGTCGCTTCCTCATTGCCGCCGATGGAATATATGTAGCGGCCGAATTTGCGGTATTTCATCACATAATAAAACACGAGATACAGCAGCACCATGAAGATGATCTGCACGGGGATCTGCGTACCGGGGATATTGCCCTGACCAATCCAGCGAAAGGCCTGGGAATAGCCCGTGATCGTTTCGCCGTCCGCCAGAGTCAGCGCCGCACCGCGCGCCATCGACATCATAGCGAGCGTCGCAATCATGGGCTGCAGCTTGAATTTGGAGATCATAATCCCGTTGAACGCGCCGCAGGCCGCGCCCACCAGCAGCGCAACGGCAACGCCGACAACTGAGGGCATGCCGCCTTGCACAATGATCTTGCCCATGATGATGCCGGTAAAGGCAACGATGGAGCCCACCGAAATATCGATGCCGCCGGTGAAAATGACTACGTTCACGCCCAGCGCCAGCACCGCGATGACGGTTACCTGCTGGAGAATATTGATCAGGTTGCCTACCGTATGGAACGCCGGCTCCACGATGGACATGAAGACGCAGAGGACCACCAGTACAAAAAACGCAGACATGTTGGATAAATCTAATTTCTGAAATTTACCTTTCATTTGCTTTTACCTCACTTTATATATTGCTTTTTGCACCGGTTGCGTAGCCGACAATCTGCTCCTGCGTAATCTGCTGCATCGCTTCGCCCTCCAGAAGACCGGTCATTTCGCCCTCGTGCATGACATAGATGCGGTCGCTGACGCCCATGCACTCTGCGAGCTCCGACGTGACCATGATTACGGCCTTGCCAGCCTCCTTGAGCGAGTTCATGATTTTGTAGATTTCCGCCTTTGCGCCCACATCAATACCGCGCGTGGGCTCGTCAAAGATGATAATGTCCGATTCCGTATTCAGCCATTTGCAGATAACCACCTTCTGCTGGTTGCCGCCCGAAAGATTTTTCGCTTTCTGCTCCAGAGACGGCGTTTTGACGCGCATGGAGTCCGCCAGCTTTTGATTGTGCGCAGTCTCTTTGGATTTGTTGAACCCGAGCGCCGTCATAGCGGTATCCATGTTCGCAAGCGAAATATTCTCGTTGAGTGAAAACTCCAGAATCAGGCCCTGGCTTTTGCGGTCCTCGGTCAGTAGCGCCAGCCCCAGCTTTTTGGCCTGCTCGCAGCTTTTGATATGTTCCTGACGCCCCTTGACGATGACCTCGCCGCTGTCGTAGGTGTCCGCCCCAAACACGGCGCGCATCAGTTCCGTACGCCCCGCGCCCATCAGGCCGTAAAAACCCGTGATCTCCCCTGCCCGGGCGTAGAAGGAAACGCTTTTGAGCGTCTTGCCCTGCGTCAGGTTGTTGACCTCCAGGAGTTTTTCTCCCGGCGTCACCGAGACCTTAGGGTAGTACTCGTTGAGCTCGCGGCCCACCATCATCGCGACCATCTGATCGATCGTAATATCACAGATATTGACCGTATCGATATACTTACCGTCCCGGAAGATGGTCAGCCGGTCTCCGATCTTCATGATCTCTTCCAGGCGGTGGGAGATATAGACGATGGCAACACCCTGATTTTTCAGTTTGTTGATGATGGCGAACAGGCTGTCCACTTCTTTTTCGGTCAGTGCGGAAGTCGGTTCGTCCATGATAATGATGTCGCACTGGAAGGAAAGCGCTTTGGCAATCTCAACCATCTGCATCTGTCCGACGGACAGGCTGGACACCAGCGCCTTTTCTGAAATGTCAGAGTTAATGGAGTCCAGCAGCGTGCGCGCCTGACTGTACATGCGCTTCCAGTCGACCTGTCCGCCCGCCCTTGTGGGCTGCCGTCCCATGAAAATATTCTCCGCAACCGAGAGGTTCTTCAGCAGGTTCATCTCCTGAAAAATGATGCTCACGCCACGTGAGCGCTGTTCATCCACGCTGCGGACCACAATTTCCTGTCCCTTATAGATGATCTTTCCTTCATAGTTGGTGTTGACGCCCGCCAGAACCTTCATAATAGTCGACTTGCCCGCGCCGTTTTCGCCGAGCAAAACATGTACTTCCCCCGGTTTTGCGTCGAAACGAACCTTATCCAGCGCCAATACGCCGGGAAACTGGACAGTGATGTCTTCCATCCGGACAATATACTCGTCTGCCATCGTTCATCGCCTCCTGTTTTCTGATATGATTACTCTCACTTTCGGAGGTATACTGCCCGGTCGGCTCCGGGGAAGAGCCGGCCGGACTGCATACAGAAGAGAGTAGAGAAGTGAAGAAATGAGCTTATTAACTGATTCTAAATGCCCGCTGTCTGGCGGATATACTCACGGGCCCTGCACGCATATTCAAACGGATTGGCCTTTGCGGGATCCTGCTCCGCCTCTACAATGAACCAGCCTTCATAACCGGCCTTGTTCAGCTCTTCAAATACGCCCGGGTAATCGACACAGCCGTCGCCGGGGATGGTGAAGCAGCCTTCGAGCACCGCTTTGCGGAACTTGAAGCCCTCTGCATAGGCGCGCTGCATCATCGCTGGACGGATATCCTTGAGATGAACGTGGCCGATACGGGGACCGAACTCCTTTGCCGCTGCAACCGCATCCTCCTGAGAGAAGGTAAAGTGGCCTGTGTCAAAGCACAGATAGACGTACCGCGGATCGGTGCCTTCCATCAGCCGGCGTGTCTCCGCAACGGTCTGCACAACCGTCGCCATATGGTGGTGGAAGCAGAGCTTAAAGCCGCGCTCGGCCGCAATTTTGCCCAGCCTGTTCAGACCCTCGCACAGCGCTTCCCACTCCTGATCTGTTGCCGTCGGCTTGTTGTCCCCGAACATCGAGCATTCTTCGGCAAAAAGGCACCGCGTCAACTCGCAAACGTTGATGCGCCTGGCACCGACCGCCTCCAGAAAGTCCAGCTGCGCGAGGAACGCTTTCTCGTTTTCTCCATACGGCGTCGAGCACAGAAAGCTGGAAAACCACTGGCTCGCGATTTGCAGCCCGCGCAGATCGAGCGCCTTGCTGAGCGCCGCAGGGTCGGTCGGAAACTTGCCGCCGACTTCCGTTCCCCGGAAGCCTGCCAGCGCCGCCTCGGAAATCATCTGCTCAAAAGTGATCTCCCCGCCCAGCTGCGGCATGTCGTCGTTTGTCCAGCCGATCGGCGCAATGCCGAGCGAAATCTCTTTTCCCTGAAACATTTGTATTGCTCCTCTCTATTCTAAAACCGTTTTTAATCAATCCATGTTTTCAATACTCGCGATACCGGTAGCGGTAAAGACATAAGGCTCTATATTGTGTTTATTGGACAGCAAAATATCTTTGAGGATCATCACAGGCAGATATCCCTGTGAATAAATATCCTGTTTGATCACAAAATCCACACGGCCCTTCCGCAGAAGCCGCCTGGTGACATCCGTCAGGTCATTGCAAGCCACGAGCACCTTGTGCGGCGTTGCGGCGCTGCGTATCGCTTCCACGCAAGCCGCCGTGTTTTCATTGGCCATGTAAATGGCTTTTAACGAGGCTTTCCGCTCCAGCGCTTCCCTGACTTTTTGATATGTAATCCCGTAATCGTTGAAGCTTTCAACGACTTCCAATCTTTCGCTGCCAAGCCCCAGTTCCGCATACCGGCTTTGAAAACCGTTCACACGACGCATATGCGCATCAAACTCCAGGTTTCCCGCAACAACCAGCACATCGCCGTCATGCCGAATATATTTTGAAATCAGCTCGGCTGCAACCCTGCCGCTTCGATTCAAATCCTGTCCCACAAAACAGGCGCGGTTACTGTTCGGTACATCGGAATTGAATGTCACAACCGGAATGCCGCCCTTTACCAGCTTATTGATGGTTCGCTCCATGATAGGGGT
>JBFWIM010000129.1:0-4252 GCA_050255995.1 Intestinibacillus sp. | reverse complement strand
AGGCGGCGGGCTGCACGCTTTGGGACGTGGAATTTGAAAAAGAAGGCGCGCAGCATATGCTGACCGTGACGATCGACCGCGAGGGCGGCGTGGACATCGACCACTGCGAATCGGTCTCCCGCGCGCTTGATCCGCTGCTCGATGCGAAGGAGTTCGACTCCCTCCCGGCCTATACGCTCTGCGTTTCCTCGGCCGGCCTTGCGCGCAAGCTCAAAAAGCCCGCGCACTTTGCGGCCTTTCTCGGCGCGGACATCGAGCTGCGCTTTTACAAACCGATTAACGGCGCGAAAGCCGCTGAGGGCAGGCTGCTCGCCTACGACGAGGGCCGCGTGACCGTCTCCATTGACGACAGGCCGGTGGTTTTTGAACCGGGCGACCTTGCGGACGTGCGCCTTGCGGTGCAGTTCTGAACCGCCGCTTCCATTGCCACCTGAGACAACCGATTTTCATATTCTTCACTACTAAATCAAGGAGTGGTTTCAAAAAATGAACGCAGAATTTTTCGCTGCCGTAGATCAGCTCGAAAAGGAAAAAGGCATCCCGGCCGACTACATGCTTGACCGCGTGGGTCAGGCGCTGCTCACCGCTTACAAGCGCGACAACGCCGGCATGACGGACAACGTCTATGTCATCCCGGACCGCGAAAAGAAAGAGATCCGCATGTTTGTGCGCAAAACCGTCGTGGAGGACGTCTACGAGCCCTACGAGGAGCTTTCCCTTGAGGAGGCGCGCGAATACAAGAAAAACGCCATGATCGGCGACGTTATCGATATCGACATCCCAACAAAGTCCTTCGGCCGCATCGCCGCGCAGACCGCAAAGCAGGTCATCATTCAGGGCATCCGCGAGGCCGAGCGCGGCATGGTGCTCTCCGAGTTTACCTCCAGGGAGCATGAAATCCTGACCGCGATCGTCTCCCGGATTGACCCGCGCAACGGCTCCGTCATTCTGGAGATCACCTCCCAGGGCGAAAAGACCGAAGCCGTGCTGTCCGCCTCCGAGCAGGTGCGTGGCGAGACCCTCACCGAGGGCCAGCGCGTCAAGGTCTATGTCATCGAGGTGCGCAAGGGCCAGCGCGGTCCGCAGGTGCTCATCTCCCGCACCCATCCGGGGCTGGTCAAGCGCCTGTTTGAACTGGAGGTTCCGGAAATCCACGACGGCGTGGTCGAGGTACGCTCCATCGCCCGCGAGGCCGGCAACCGCACCAAAATCGCCGTGATGTCCAACGATCCGAACGTCGACGCGATCGGCGCCTGTGTCGGCACGCGCGGCACGCGCGTCGGCAACATTGTCGACGAACTGGGCGGCGAAAAGATCGACATCATCAAGTGGTCGGACGATACGTCCGCGTTTGTCTCCGCAGCGCTCGCCCCGGCGGACGTTATCACGGCCTATGTCGGCCCGGACGGCAAAAGCTGCCGCGTGATCGTCCCGGACGACCAGCTTTCGCTCGCCATCGGCAAGGAGGGCCAGAACGCCCGCCTCGCCGCCAAACTGACCGGCTGCAAAATCGACATTGCGCCCGCTTCGCAGGCAGGCGACATGCCCGCGCCGCAGGAGGCCGGCGGCCCCGCGAAAGAACCCGTGGAAGAACCCGCAGAGAAGCCCATGGAGAAGCCCGCGGACGACTTTGACCTCGACGCGGCGGCGAACGCCATCTTCGGCCTTTAAGCGGGGCCCTGTCCAATCCAAACAAAGGGGGACGCTATGCAGAAACGAAAAATCCCGATGCGGCAATGTCTCGGCTGCCGCACCATGTTCCCGAAAAAAGAGCTGATCCGCGTGGTACGCTCACCCGATGGCGGTATTACGCTGGATTTCAGAGGAAAAGCCCCGGGCCGCGGCGCGTACGTGTGCCGCAATCCGGAGTGTCTTAAAAAAGCCAAAAAGGCCCGCGCGCTGGAGCGCGCCTTCGGCGTACCTGTGCCGGATGAAATTTACGACGCGCTGACCGCGCAGATGGAGGCGGGCGAAGATGGCGAATCCTGAGAGCGTCCTGGGGCTGCTTGGCCTGGCAAAACGCGCCTCGCGCCTTGCCGTGGGCGACGACCCGGTGCATGACCTGTTGGGCGCGCATCACGCGCGCGCGGTTTTCGTCGCGTGCGACGCGGGCGCGGGCATCCTGAAAAAAATCAACCGCCGCGCGGCGGAATTCTCTGTCCCTGTGCTGACCCTGCCGGATACCAAGGCTGAACTTGGCCGGGCGCTTGGCCGGGCCTCCTGCGCCGTATGCGCCACGAGCGATATCGGTTTTGCCGCCTCCGCAGCGGCGAAGCTGGCGGCGCTCTCGGCGGAAAACGCCGCGGCGGCCGGATTGCTCGAGCAGAAAAACAACCGCATGCAGGCGCGCCGCGCAAAGCCAAAAAAGAATGGCGCGGGTAGCAAGGTGACCGAATATATCGATATGGAAGAAGACGAATACGAGCGCCGCTTTGGCAGGCCGGGCAAGGCTTCCAAGTAACGGCGGCGCCGCCCTGACGCAACAGACCACAAACAGAAAGGTGGAGCAGATCGCATGGGAATTGATAACAAATACCGTGTCCATGAAGTAGCAAAGGATTTTAACAAAAGCACCAAGGAGATCAGCGATATCCTCACGCTTATTGGCAAAACCCCGAAAAATCATATGCAGGTGCTCGAAGCCGACGAGCTGGATTTTATCTTCGAATACCTGACCGCGCACAACCCCGTAAGCAATCTTGAAGAGGTGCTCGGGCAGCAGGCCGCGGAGCGTCCGGCGCCCGCACCCCAGCCCGCTCCGGAGCCGAAAAAGCCCGCCGCACAGACTGCGGCGCACGCGAAGCCTGCCGGAGATTCCAGACCCTCCGCGGCGCAGGAGAAGGAGGATGCTTCCCAGTCGGCCAAAGCCCGTCAGGTGCACCGCATCGACACGCGCGGCGGCGGCGACGTCAACCTTGCCAAGTATGACGACCGCATCGACTCGCTCGTCACCGACAAGGCCGAACGCATGGGTACTGCCGACAAGAAGCAGAAGCTGACCAAGAAATCCGACCAGCGCGCCAAGCCCTTCGGCAACAAGCGCCGCCAGGAGGAGCAGGAGAAGATGCGCCGCCTGCAGCGCCAGCAGCAGATGCTGCAGGCCAAGAAGGTGCAGCTCAAGGTCATGATCCCGGATGAGATCAATGTCGGCGAGTTCGCACAGCGTATGAAGCGCACCGCGTCCGACGTCATTAAGGAGCTCATGAAGCTCGGCGTTATGGCTTCCATCTCCGAGGTCATTGACTTTGACACCGCGGCGCTCGTCGCCGAGGAAATGGGCGCCAAGGCTGAGCGCGAGGTGCACGTGACCATTGAGGAGCGCCTGTTCGACGAATCCGAGGATAAGGCTGAGGATCTCGTGCCGCGTGACCCGGTTGTGGTCGTCATGGGTCACGTCGACCACGGCAAGACCTCCCTGCTCGACGCCATCCGTAAGACCAAGGTCGTCGCCGGCGAGGCTGGCGGCATCACCCAGCACATCGGCGCATACCGCGTACAGATCAACGGCAAGCCCATCACCTTCCTCGATACCCCCGGCCACGCGGCCTTCACTTCCATGCGCGCGCGCGGCGCGCAGGTGACGGATATCGCCATTCTGGTCGTGGCCGCGGACGACGGCATCATGCCGCAGACCATTGAGGCGATCAACCACGCCAAGGCGGCGCAGGTGCCGATCATCGTGGCGGTCAACAAGATCGACAAGGAAGGTGCGAACCCGGACCGCATCATGCAGCAGCTGACCGAGTACGGCCTGGTGCCGGAGGAATGGGGCGGCGAAACCATCGTCTGCCAGATCTCCGCGAAGTTCGGCCAGGGTCTTGAAAACCTGCTCGAAATGGTTCTGCTGACCGCCGAGGTGCAGGATCTCAAGGCCAACCCGAACCGTCAGGCCAAGGGTACGGTGATTGAAGCCAAGCTTGACAAGGGCCGCGGCCCGGTCGCCACTGTCCTCATCCAGAACGGTACGCTGCACGCTGGCGACGTCATCATCGCGGGCACCGCGGTCGGCCGCGTACGCGCCATGACAAACGACGACGGCGTGCGCATCGAGGAAGCCGGCCCGTCTGTCCCGGTTGAAATCATCGGCCTCGGCGAGGTGCCGGGCGCAGGCGATATTTTCTACGCCGTTGAGGACGAGAAGATGGCGCGCCAGCTCGTGGAGCAGCGCAAGGACAAGGAAAAGGAAGAGCGCAACAAGTCCTTCCATAAGGTCACGCTTGACAACCTGTTCGACTCCATCCAGCAGGGCGAG
>JBFWIM010000128.1:0-4300 GCA_050255995.1 Intestinibacillus sp. | reverse complement strand
CGCAAAGCTGACTCAGAAGCGCATATCCCGGAACTTTCCCGGGGTCAGGCGGACGTCTTTTTTGAACGCCCGGATGAAATTGGACAGGCTGTTGAAGCCGCACTTCACAGAGATGGATTCCACGGAAAGCCGCGAGCTCAGCAGCAGTTTTTTGGCCTGTTGGATGCGTGTCGTCTGCAAAAACTCATACGGCGTGCTGCCCGTGTATTTTTTAAACTGGCGGGAGAAGTAATAGGGGCTGAGATTGACGTGCGCCGAGATTTTTTCCAGCGAAAGATCCTCGGCAAAATGACGCTCCATATAGGACACAGCCTCCTGAATGGTCAGATCGTCGATATGGCGCAGGCCGTCGCCCGGCATCACAAGCTCGCCGAGCAGGCTGGCAATCAGGGCGGAAGTACGGTGCTCATTAATGCGGTCACAACGCAGCTCGCGCATAATCTGTTCAAACAGCGTGACGGCAACCGGATACGCCGCATTGCGGAACACCGCTGCGTCCCCGGTTTCGGTCAGCAGATCATAATAGTCCTGCGCCGAGGCCCCGTTGAAATGAAACCAGGAAAAGTCTGAAAGCGTGCGCGCGGTGTAAGAATGCATCCCCTTGCAGCAAAAGAGCACGATGGAGCCGGGGCCCGCGGTGAAATCCCGTTCCGGTTCATGGAATTCCAGTTCCCCCTCGCGGATGTAAAACAGCAGGAAGCTGTTCAAAAAAGGCCGGCGGATGCCCCACTCGGTCGTGGCCTGCTGGTCGCCCGCCCGCTCTACATAAAAGAGCGCGCGGTGCGCAAAATCGGTGGGCTGGTGCAGATAAATTTCCGACGAGGGCAGAACCCCCTCCTGCTTGTACTTCATGACACAAGCTCCCTTCTGTGAAAAACGCGCGGGCCGGTCCAGAATGCCTCCGAAAAAAACTCCCCTGCTTATCTGAGCGCACCGAGACCGATGCTTTCGCTCCGATGTAAATGCCAGCTTCCGCGCGTGCAGCGAAAGCCCGCAAGATGCAGGGGTTAACAATAATCCATTAAGAAAACGTTTTCCGTTAGTTAATTCTATGATATGATACTGCAAAACCGGAGTCAACATGTAAACTATACAAATTGTTCCTTGCAAAATCAGCTATATCCCAAAACCGCAAATGTGCCCTGTGCCACCCGAGGATGCAGCCATCCGGTCTGTGCCCTTTTCTGCAAATATGTGAATACAGAGTTGATATATCCCATCAAAATCCGGCGCCGCGCTAAAAAATGCCCGTCGATATTTGGACAGAATATCTATTTACGTTCCAACCCTTGCGTGATACCATGAATGTAATCTGATACCGAAAACGTTTTCCATAGCGGATATCCGGAAACTTTATCATTTTTGCTTCTTGTGTCATTGTTTTTATGATGATGTCAAGAAAGCATCTGAAGGAGGCAGTTACTGATGGAATTAAAAGTCGCGATTATCGGCGCCGGATGGATGGGCACGACGCATGCCCGCGCCTATAACAATATCCGGCAGCACTACGGCACGGAAATTGTCCCGGTGCTGGAGCTTATTGTAGACGCCGTGGAGGCGCAGGCAAAAACGGTCTGCGCGCAATACGGCTTTAACCGCTGGAGCACGGATCCGGCGGATGCCATCAACGATCCGACCATCGATATCGTACTGATTACGACGCCGAACCAATTTCATGTAGACCTCGTCTGTCGGGCTGCGGCAGCCGGCAAAGCGATTTTCTGCGAAAAGCCGCTTGGCATGGACAGCGCCGACGCCGCGAAAGCTCTGGACGCGGTGCGAAAATTCGGCGCCATCTCCATGGTGGGCTTTATCTATATCAACAACCCGGCAATTGTGGAAGCGCGTAAAATTCTGGAGTCCGGGGAAATCGGCGAACCTGTCTCCTTCCACGGGCAGTATGACATGGAGTACAGCGCGGATCCGGGCATCCCGCACCGATGGCGCGATTACGACGCAATTTCAGGCGCGCTCGGCGATATCGGCGCGCATATGCTGGCGATTTCGGACTATGTTGTGGGCTCCCGGATTACGGACGTGTGCGGAAAATCCAAGCTGGTGTATCCGGAGCGTCCCGACCCCCGCACGCCGGGCAAGAAGCTGCCCGTCACAAACGACGATATTTTCAATGTCATCTATACCTACCAGAACGGCGCGCTCGGCAATATCGTAACCAGCCGCGTAGCGCCGGGCAACAAGGTCGGCATTCGTTTTGAACTGCAGTGCACCCGGGGCGCAATCCGTTTCGACCAGGAGCGCATGAACGAGCTCGACGTATACTATATGTCGGACGGCCGCAACGCAGGCTTCCGCAACATCAAGATGGGTCCCCAGCACGGCGAATTCGGGGTTTTCTGTACCGCGCAGGGGCTCGGCATCAGCTACATTGATCTCATGACCATTCAGGCGCATAAGTTCCTCACCGCTGTGGCAACCGGCGTTCCGGTCAAGCCGGACATCGAAAGCGGCTACGACGTCAACGTGTTGATCGACGCCATGCTGAAATCCGACCGCGAACGCCGCTGGGTCAAAGTTCCGGAATGAACGCGCCAGGCGCGCCGCCGGGCCGGTGCGGTTGACAGCGCCTTGCACTGCTCATATAATGATGCACATAAAAATCATGGTTTTGGGGGTGAAGCAGCATGGGTTCCGTAACGATACAGGATATCGCAAAGCTCGCCGGGTGCGCGCCGGGTACAGTCTCCCGCGCGCTCAACAATCGAAAAGGTATCCGGAAAGAAACCCGGGAGCGGATTGCGCAGCTTGCGGAATCACTTGGCTACCAACCCAACCTGATCGCTCAGAGTCTGGTATCCAGACAGACGCACTCCATCGCGCTTATCATCCCGGACATTTCCCTTTCAATACTCAATTCCATTGCGCGTGCAGCGGATCAATACCTGTTTGAACGCCAATATAACCTGATCCTGTGCAACACGGGGTTCAGTATGGAACAGGAGCGCCGCAAGCTGTCCTACGTGCAGCAGCGCAAAGTGGACGGCATTATCATCCGGCCGACCGGCAACGATCTGGACGATCTCGCCCAGATGCGTATTCCGACCGTGCTGATCTCGCACACCTACAGCGGCCCGCTCAGCTATATCGACATTGAAAACGAGACCGCGGGATATTTGGCGACGCGTCACCTGCTGGAGTGCGGCTATCGAAAAATCGCGTTCATCGGCGGCAGCGATCTCAATCACGTCCAGCTCCGAATCAACGGCTACGCCCGCGCGCTGCGCGAGTTCGGGCTTGAGGCGGACGGGCGGCACATCTGGCACGGCGGCTATTCCCTGATGGACGGCTACCAGGCGGCGACCCATTTTTTCAGTCTGGACGACAGGCCGGACAGCGTATTCTGCTGCAGCGATTATCTGGCGTTCGGCGCGTATCGCAAAGCGCAGGAGCTGGGTATCCCGGTGCCGGACGCTTTTGGCATTGTCGGCTTCAACGATGACGAGATGGCTGCGTGGCCGCAGTTCAACCTGACGACCATCCGCCAGCCGGCAGATCATATCGGCATGCTGGCCGCTAAAATGCTGCTTGAACAGATCGAGGCCGGACCGGAGGCCATACCAAAGAAGATCCAGCTGTATCCGCAGCTGATCACACGCGGCACAACCTCCCAAAAGGGTTCCTGACATTCGTCATAAAGAAAGGCTGTTTTCTTCTGTTTGCAGGAGAAAACAGCCCTTTTTTAATGAGGAAGGAAGACGCAGCCGTATTGAACGGTATGCCAATTTAAAAAAACCGGCAATACCGTCCCATTCATCTTGTGAAGTGGTGAAAAATCACCGATACTCGATCCAGGCGGCGCCTGCGTCGGCGGAGCGCACGCAGTTTTCCACCCAGCGCACGCCTTCTACGCCCGCGTGCACATTGGGGTACCAGAAGTCTACGGTTCTCCCCTGATCCGCAGCTTCCATCGCCTGCGCAAAGCGGCTGTACAGGTTCGACCAGGCTTCAAACAGCCCTTCGGGGTGGCCGCCGCCGATGCGATCCTCCGCCGTCGCGGACGGATAGAGATAGCCCATGCCGCGTTCCAGAATGCGTACCGGTTCCCCCTGCACTTCATACGTCAGTTGGTTGGGACGCTCATCCCACCATTCGATGGAGGCCTTTTCACCGATCACGCGGATCTTCTGTCCGTGCATCGAACCGCAGTTGACGCAGCACGACCAGACATAGCCGACGGCGCCGTTGTCATACTCCTGGATGGTCATCGCGTTGTCTTCCAGCGGGAAACGGCTCTCCACAAAGGACTGGCGCGAGCACATCAGGCGCTTGATCTTCAGATCCG
>JBFWIM010000127.1:0-4307 GCA_050255995.1 Intestinibacillus sp. | reverse complement strand
TATAGCACTCCGAACTTTACCTGTCAAGAACTTTTTGTTCGTTCTTTTCAGCCGTTGTTCTTCATCGTTCGCCGCTTCTCAGAAGCAGCTTTGTTATAATACCACCCTTAGCCTACGTTTGTCAACAGGATTCGCGGATTTTTTCATATTTCTTCCCGCCCTCTACATGACGAGCAGAAAAACTCTAATTTTCGGACCGTACGCCACGCTGCATGCGGGCAACAGGGCAAAATATGCGAATATTAAGGTCGAAAATCTGCATTGACTTTCTCAGGCCCTCAGGATACAGTAGGGACAGGCAGCAGACTTTATTTATAGTGCGGCCTGCTGAGAAAAATCGAGCGGAAGATCGGCGGATTTTCCTCCGGGTTCCGGTTTCAAATTCAAGTAATAGAGAGGGGTTTTTATAATGAGCGTTTCCAAACTTCGGTTCGGCATGGTCGGCGGCGGCAACGGCGGCAATATTGGGAACAGCCACCGGCGCGGCGCGGCGATGGACAGTCTGGCCATCCTGTCCGCAGGCTGCTTTACACGTAACTATGAGCAGAATCAAAAGGACGGCGCATCGTGGGGCGTTGCACCTGACCGCATTTACAAGGACTATAAGGAGATGGCCGAGGCTGAGTCTCGCCGCGAGGATGGCATTGACTTTGTCTCGATTGTCACGCCTAACTTTACCCATTATGAAATTGCGAAGACTTTTTTGGAGCATGGTATCAACGTCTCCTGCGAAAAACCCTTTACCATGACGGTTGCAGAGGCTGAAGAACTGCGCGACCTCGCGGCGTCAAAAAATCTGGAGATCTGCCTGACCTATACTTACGCGCATTACCCGGTTTTGCAGCAGGCGCGCCGTATGATTGGGGACGGGCATCTTGGCCGTCTGATCAATGTCGTGGCCGAATATCCCCAGGACTGGCTCATGCTGGAGGGCGCGACCGATCCGTCCAATTACGCGAGCTGGTTTATGAACCCCGAAAAGGCGGGCATGTCCAACGCGACGGCTGCCATCGGCGTACATGTCTGGTATCTCATTAAATCCATGACCGGCCAGCCGGTTGAGCGCGTACTGGCCGACTTTGCCTATTATCCGGAGGACGCTGCGCTGGAAGCCGCATCGCATACCCTCTTCCGTCTGGCGGATGGCACGCGCGGCTTGCTCTGGGACTCCATTGCGGCGGCCGGACACGACTGCGACATCGGCATTAAGGTATACGGCGAAAAGGGCTCAATTGAATGGACGCACTGCGACCCCATCCATCTGCGTGTCGCGATGAAGGACGAACCCGTACAGATTTATTCCGCCGAGCGCGCTTACCTTGACCCGCCTGCCCGCGCGGCTTCCCGTCTGCCTGCCGGACATCCGGAGGGCTTTTACGAGGCGTTCGCAAACATCTACCGCGCCTTCTGCACCCATCTGCTGGACAAAAAGAACGGCGTTACGGACGGCGCCTATTTCCATCCGACCGCACAGGACGGCGTGGACGGCATGCGCTTTGTCGCGGCCAGCGTCAAAAGCTATCAGGAGGGCAACGTCTGGGTTCGTCTGGACGAAGTTTAAACGAAACCGCGCCGCCGGAAGCGGAGCAGCTTCCGGCGGCATCCCGTTTTTCCCCTTGACAAAAGGGGGAAACCTATCGTAGAATAATCTTGCTACCCGCGGGTGTAGTTTAGTGGCAAAACTCCAGCTTCCCAAGCTGGCTATGTGGGTTCGATTCCCATCATCCGCTCCAAACCAGCAGAGCCCGTCCGGGAAGGACGGGCTTTTTTGTATTGTGATCAGAAAGCGGGATGGATCATGTTAAAATACTTCTGGGACGCCGAAGCCGGCAAGCTGTTGCCGGGAAAGGGCGCCAAAAGCACGGAACTCACAGTCGAACTGATGCAGCCGGCGGAGTTCCGCGCGCTTCAAGGCGCCTATCCCCACAAAAAGAATCTTGACCGCAGCCTCGACCATATACAATACTGCAAGGTTGAGACCTTCGGAGACTGCGTCCAGGGCACAATGAAAATTCCCGAAAAAGGAACGGATGATTTTTTCCGGTTCGGCTTTTATCTGCATGCGAATCAGTTGATCCTGACCGGCGGCGGCGCCTTTCTGCAGAACCTGCTGGAGCAGATGTCCCTCAACGCCTATGGCAAATGCTCGCTCAACCAGTTCTTGCTTATCCTCTTCGAGCTCATCATTGAGGATGACGTGCTATACCTGCAGCAGCTTGAGGAAAAACTGTCCGACATGGAGGAGGAGCTGCTCCGGAATCTGTCCAACCGTTTTTATGAAACCGTGATCCAAAACCGAAAAAAGCTCTCCACACTGCACGCATATTATGAGCAGCTAATCAACATCGGCGACCTGATGCAGGAGAACCTGTACCAGAGCCTGACGGCCGAGGACTGCGCGGGCTGGCGGCATTACACTGGCCGGGTGGAACGGCTGCACAACCACGCGGAAATGCTGCGGGAATATATGCTCCAGATCCGCGAGCTGTACCAGTCGCAGATCGACGTGCAGCAAAACAGGGTCATGAGTTTTCTGACCATTGTCACAACCATATTTTTGCCGCTCACGCTGATCGTCGGATGGTATGGCATGAATTTCCCGAACATGCCCGAGCTCAAGTGGCCACTCGGTTACCCGGTCGTCATTCTCGTCAGCATTGTAATTGTCGCCCTGGAGATCCTGTATCTCAAGCGCAGAAAAATGCTGTAATATTGTATACAAACTTTATACCGGGCGATTTTAATTTTCCGTAAATTGTGGTATGCTTTTAAGGGACAGGATATGTCTGAAATCACAAGTCAAAATCAGGGGAGGAATCATCCATCATGGAACAGAAACGCATCGCAGGCGAAAAGGCGGCGGAATACATCAAGGAAGGCATGACCGTCGGCCTGGGCACGGGCTCAACGGCCTACTATATGGTAGAAGCGGTCGGCAAACTGGTCGCGGGCGGCATGAAGCTGCGCGCCGTACCGACCTCCAAGGCAACCGAGGCGCAGGCGCTGGGACTCGGCATCCCGCTCGCCTCCATCGACGAGGTGGAAAGCCTGGATCTGGCGATCGACGGCGTCGACGAAATCGACCCGCAGTTCAACGCGATCAAGGGCGGCGGCGGCGCGCTGTTCCGCGAAAAGGTTGTGGCCTCCGCTGCGAAGGAAGTCATCTGGATCATGGATGAGAGCAAGCTGGTGGACGCCATCGGCACCTTCCCGCTTCCGATTGAGATCCTGCCCTACGGCTATACCCACGTGCTGGGCAAAATGGAAGCCGCCGGGCTGCATCCGGTTCTGCGCGTCAAGGACGGCAAGACTTTTGTCACCGATAACGGCAACTACATTGCCGACCTGCATATCGGCGCGCCGATGCCCATTGCGGACGTCGCGGCCAAACTGGACGGCGTGGTCGGCGTGCTGGAGACCGGCCTGTTCCTGAATATGTGCAAACGCATCATTGTCGGCACGGACAGCGGCGTCAAGGTTATCGAAAACGAGAGCAGATAATTACCATATAAACACAAAGCGGCGGGCGAATGCCCGCCGCTTTGTGTTTATACGTCCTTCCAGAGAAAAACCGGAATCGGCGGATCATTCGGCCTGTTCGCAAATGACCCGGCAAGGACGGTGTAGCCCTTATTGTCCACGGTCTTGAGAAATTCCAGCAGTGCGTCCCGCTCGTCGTAGCCGGTCTCGCCGCCATAGTAGATGGACAGGCTCATCACGCCGCCCGGCGCAAGCAGGCGCATGCCGGCCTCAAGCGCCGGAATACTGGTCTCCGCCGTTGTGAAGACCCCATGATCCCCGCCCGGCAGATAGCCGAAATTGAATACGATACAACGCACCGAGCCCGGTTCGGCATATTGCTCCATTTCCGTATGGCTGTTGTGTATCACCTCGCAGCGCGAGGCCAGCCCCGCAGCCTCCAGGCGCTCCTGCGTCTCAAATACCGCCTCTTTCTGGATGTCGAACGCCAGCACCCGCCCGGTTTCCCCAACCAGACGGCACAGCAGTTCAGTGTCGCGGCCGCGCCCCGCAGTCGCGTCGATGCAGAAATCTCCCTCATGTACATACTGCTTTATAAAATGGTGCGCCACCGCAACCGTGTTAATACCCATATGCATTGCCCCCTTTCCTGTATTTCCTATTGTACCGGAGAGCCATGTCCCCTGCAAGGGGCGGACTAGAAAAACCGCGCCGCATACCGGTACTTTTTGGCGGTTTTGTAATTGCTTTTTAGCATCTTGTGTATTATACTGTATATATTCGTGAAAAATAAGCGGAATGAAAAGAAACGGGAAGGGACGATCTTC
>JBFWIM010000126.1:0-4393 GCA_050255995.1 Intestinibacillus sp. | reverse complement strand
CTTTTTGGAGAAGGCTGACGTCTTTGTGTGCAGCGTCTGCGGCTTTGTCTTTGTCGGCGAGCGCGCGCCCGAGCTTTGTCCGGTCTGCAAGGTACCCAGCTGGAAATTTGGGAAAGTCGAAAGGAGGGAAGCGCTGTGAAAAAGTACGCGGTCAGAAACCTGAGACTCTGCACCAAGGATTGCCTTTGTCTGTATGTCTGCCCCGTTGGAGCTACCGATACGGAAAACAGCGTAATTGACGTAAAAAAGTGTACCGGATGCGGCTCCTGCGCCGAGGCCTGCCCCTCCGGCGCGATTTCCATGGTTCCCGCGGAAATGCCGCCCCAGCAGCCCAAGACAACCGGTGTTGCGAATGCAATGACCGCTTTGGCGCAGAGCAAGGCAAAGCAGGAAAAGATGGCGCTGCAAATGGCGGAGATCGGCAGCCCCGTCCTTCGGCAGCTGGCCGAGGCAATTGCGCAGTCCAACCGCCTGATGGCCGAGGATTTGCTGCGCGAGGCCGGGTATATGCTGCCCCAAAGCGGCAATGCCCACCGGTTCCTCCGGTCGCTGCTGGAAAACCCTCCCGCATCTGATTTTCCCAAAGAGGTGGTAACACAGCTTTTGGAGAGAATTCGAAATAACGAACAAACGGAAAAGGAGACAGAGAAAATGGAAAAATGGCGTTGCTCGGTATGCGGGTATATTCATGAGGGGCCGCTGCCGCAAGAGTTCAAATGCCCCCGCTGCGGCCAGCCCGCCTCGATATTTGTGAAAATGGAGCAGGAAAAAGCGGAGGAGTCCGCCAATCCGTATGCTGGAACCAAAACCGAGAAGAATTTAATGGAGGCTTTTGCGGGAGAAAGCCAGGCGCGCAATAAGTATACATATTTCGCCGCCATTGCCCAGCGCGAAGGCTTTGACCAGCTGGGTGAGATTTTCCTCAAGACCGCCCGCAACGAGCAGGAGCATGCCCGCATCTGGTTTGAGGAGCTGGGGCATCTCGGAAAAACCGCCCAGAACCTGCTGGCTGCCGCGGAAGGTGAGAACTACGAGTGGACCGATATGTACGACCGGTTCGCCAAGGACGCCGAGGAGGAAGGCTTTCATGCGCTGGCAGAGCGCTTCCGCCGCGTGGCAGCCATCGAAAAGTCCCACGAGGAGCGCTACCGCGCGCTGCTGAAAAATGTTGAGATGCAGCAGGTCTTTGAAAAGGGCGAGGAGACCATGTGGGAATGCCGGATTTGCGGCCATCTCGTCATGGGCAAAAAGGCTCCGGAGGTTTGCCCGGTCTGCAAATATGCGCAGAGCTACTTTGAAGTGCGAAAAGAAAACTATTAAAAAGCCGACGCAGAGAAGGGCTGCAGCTGATGTGTAATCATCAGCTGCAGCCTTTTTACAAAAGGAATACCGGTACTTCGTGCACCTGTATTTGTAACATTTTTAAGAATATATGACAAAATGCTGGTCTTGACATCGGTTGTTGTGGTATAATTTTCACAACAGACCGAAACACAACCCAATGTCCGCCCACAATAAACGAGTTTTGCGATGCGGCTGTGATTCCCCGCGCCTGTGTGGTAAGCTGATGGCAAAGCCGTTGATGCGGACGCATGTTCCAGGCGGCCTGTCCGGCATGCCGCGAAATCAATGACAAGGATCGACGGGAGGGAATGTTATGCATGAAGAAAGCAAATGCCCCGTGACGGGCAGGACGAAAAGCGCCGTATCAGGCGGCGGCACTTCAAACAGGGACTGGTGGCCAAACCGGCTCAATCTCAGAATCCTTCACCAGAATTCAACGCTGGGCAATCCGATGAGTCCTGCGTTCAACTATGCGGAAGAATTCAAAAAACTCGATCTGGACGCTATTAAGAAAGACCTGTATGCGCTGATGACCGACTCGCAGGATTGGTGGCCTGCCGATTACGGCCATTACGGCCCGCTCTTTATCCGCATGGCGTGGCACAGCGCAGGTACATACCGCATGGGAGACGGCCGCGGCGGCGCGGGCAGGGGGACGCAGCGCTTTGCGCCGCTGAACAGCTGGCCGGACAACGTGAACCTAGATAAGGCGCGCCGTCTGCTCTGGCCGATCAAGAAGAAATACGGAAAGAAAATCTCCTGGGCCGATCTCATGATTCTGGCAGGCAACTGCGCGCTGGAGTCCATGGGCGTCAAAACGTTTGGTTTCGGCGGCGGGCGCGAGGATGTTTGGGAGCCGCAGGAGGATATTTACTGGGGCTCCGAGGCGGAGTGGCTGGGAGACAAACGCTACTCCGGCGAACGCGACCTGGAAAATCCGCTCGCTGCCGTGCAGATGGGTCTGATCTACGTGAATCCGGAGGGGCCGAACGGAGTGCCTGATGCGGTTGCTTCCGGCCGCGACGTCCGGGAGACCTTTGCGCGAATGGCGATGAACGATGAGGAAACGGTCGCACTCATCGCCGGCGGGCACACATTCGGAAAAACACACGGAGCCGGGCCCGCAACCCATGTGGGAGCGGAGCCGGAGGCTGCTCCCATTGAGCAAATGGGGCTCGGCTGGAAGAGCAGCTTTGGCAGCGGCAAAGGCGGAGATGCGATTGGAAGCGGGCTGGAAGGCGCATGGAAGCCGAACCCGACTCAATGGGACATGGGATATCTGGAGACGCTGTTTCGATATGACTGGAATCTGGTGAAGAGTCCTGCCGGTGCGTACCAATGGGTTCCATCCGATCCGGCTGCTGCAGACACGGTACAGGATGCACACGACCCGAACAAGAGACATGCGCCTATGATGACCACAGCGGACCTCTCGCTACGAATGGATCCTATCTATAGGCCGATTGCAGAGCGGTTCCGCGATAACCCTGATGAATTCGCGGATGCTTTTGCCCGCGCATGGTTCAAGCTGACCCACCGCGATATGGGTCCGCGTGCGCGTTATCTCGGGCCGGAAGTGCCCGCGGAGGAGCTGATCTGGCAGGATCCGGTGCCTGCGGTTGATCATGAATTGATTAACGAGCAGGACATCGCCGATCTCAAGGAAAAAATACTGGCTTCAGGGCTGTCGGTTTCTCAACTGGTAGGGACGGCCTGGGCGTCGGCATCCACCTTCCGCGGATCGGATATGCGCGGCGGCGCAAACGGTGCGCGGATCCGGCTTGCACCGCAGAAGGCTTGGGAAGTCAACCAGCCGGCACAGCTGCAGGCCGTGCTTGCGGCGCTGGAGAGCATTCAGGCGGCGTTCAACAGCGCACAGCCGGGTGGGAAAAAGGTCTCACTCGCCGATTTGATCGTTCTGGGCGGCTGCGCGGGCATTGAGCAGGCGGCGAAAAACGCGGGCCTCACGGTTTCGGTTCCGTTCACACCGGGGCGCACGGATGCGCTGCAGGAGCAAACCGACGTACAGTCTTTCTCGGTGCTCGAACCGGTTGCGGACGGCTTCCGCAACTACCTGAAATCCAAATTCCCGATATCGGCGGAACAGTTGCTGGTGGATCGCGCGCAGCTGCTGACCCTGACAGCTCCTGAAATGACGGTTCTGCTTGGCGGCATGCGTGTTTTGGGTGCCAATTACGGGCAGTCCCCGCACGGCGTATTCACCAAGCGGCCGGAAACGCTGACGAACGACTTCTTTGTGAACCTTCTCGACATGAATACGGCGTGGAAGCCGATATCGCAGGAGGGGGATGTATTCGAGGGCTGCGACCGGGTAACGGGTGAACGGAAATGGACGGGTACCCGCGTCGACCTGATCTTTGGCTCGAATTCCGAGCTCCGCGCCATTGCGGAGGTCTATGCGTCCGATGATGCGCAGGATAAATTTGTGCAGGACTTTATTGCCGCCTGGAACAAGGTGATGAACGCGGATCGTTTTGATCTTGCGCAAACCACGGAATAAGCAGCACGCGCCTTGGAAATCAGAATCTTTTAAAACGCCAAACAGCAACCCCCGTGAAATCGTCGATTTCACGGGGGTTTATTATTTGACTCACCGGGAATTTAAACGCCGGACACCCCGCGCAAAATGCAGGCGTCCAAACAGCGGTTTTGCAGCTATGCGTTGAAAAGACGCCGCATCCCGGCCTTTAAGCGCCGTTCACAGGTGGTTTTTTATGCAGTTTTTCAGAGGCATCGGCGTCCTCCGCCATGCGCTGCAGACGATACTCCCGCACGCTGCATCCGGCCAGCTTTTTGAAGAGCTTGGAAAAATAAACGGGATCCGTGATGCCCACGGCCTCGGCAATTTCATAAATGTGCAGCTCGGAATGCATGACCATATCCTTTGCTTTTTCAATGCGTACCTGCTGGATATAGGTGGACAGGTTGACGTTCATACGGCTTTTGAACAACCGTCCCAGGTATCCCGCGCTGAGGGAAAAAACGTCGGCGATATCTTCCAGAGACAGTGCGGAGGCGTAATTCGAGT
>JBFWIM010000125.1:0-4394 GCA_050255995.1 Intestinibacillus sp. | reverse complement strand
AACTTATAAGGGCCTTTGGAGATATTCTCACAGCGTTTATGTATGGAAGTAAAGGCAGAGATTTGCTGGACAATAACAAGCTGCTTTCCCCAATTTCCTTATTCTCTCTGTAAACCTCTAAAATCTGGCGTTCACCAAGTGTCAAGTTTTCGTCAATTTTTTGTTCCGTGCTCATAATATTAGCTCCTTCAATAAAATTAAAAGTCTCCCAATTGCTGATCTTTAAACAACGCAGCATAACCTTTCATCGTATTTTTTCTTTTTGTTATCGTTCTCTGTCGTTGCGCCTGTAAGAATTCGCCGGCGCATTATTCTATCCAATGCCCGTCCCGGCCGAGCAAGCGGCGGTGGGCTGTGAAACTATAACCATTACCCGGAACCACCAGTATTAGGCCGCCTGTATCGTGTGATGATTCTTTCATCTTCATTGACCAATATTCGTCATACAACTCTTGCAGCTCTTGTCTTTGAACGCCCTGCGGCAAAGAATTGATATCGCCTAACAATATATCGTAGGGACTGTTTATGTTTTTAAAGTACCGGTAATATCGAAAAGCGTATATGTAGTAAGTTGTACTCCGCAATCGAATATTTTTCGGAACACAAATCAGAGATATTTTCCCGTTGCGTAAATCTGATTCCAGCTGATTTTTTGAAAAAACTACGATCTTCCTTTTTGGCATAATGAACATCCTTTCATTTATCGTTCTCTGTCATCGTGCCGGTGAGTTTTCGCCGGCGCTTTTTGTTTGCGTTCGCGGACCAGGTCGGAAACGCGCTGAAGCTTTGCCTGGATGCTGTCTTCTTCCGGCCCGGAGGGCACCGAGAAGTCCGGCAGCGGCTGCTCCGGCTCGGGAAGGTCCAACAGCTTGCGCATGTAAAGCTCGGCGGAGCACCACAGGCGCAGTTCCTCGCGCAGCTCATCCCACTTCACCGACAGGTTGTCGCGGCGGGCTTCCAGCGCCTTCAGCTTATCGGCCTGCTGCGCTTGCAATCTCATGATATCCTGTTGGAATGCCTCGGGGATAACGTGGTCATTGTACCCGGCCGCCTGAAGCTTTTTGCTGCCATAGCTAAACTTGTCGATCTCATCCTTGTGGTTCTGGTAGAACCGGTCCCGGAACAGCTTCAATTTGTCAAATTGCTCGGCCACGACGCGGTGCTGACCGCACCAGCGCGCACATTTCTCCAACTCACGCAGATGCTGCACATCGGCCTTCATCCGGTCGATCTCGGCTTGCATACGGAGCAGTTTGTCACGACAGGCGGCGTGGTCGGCCTGGGCCGTCCGGACGCCGGCGACAATATCCGCATAACTTACTACGCCGCGCGTGGCCAGAAAATTATGCGTGCCCACCGTTTGCCGGATGGCGCTGCGGTTGCGCCGGGCATTGCGCAGCGCGTCCGGCTCGTGCTGCCATGCCGTCCGATCGGGCGCAGGGCTCCGCTCACCTCCGGCGCCGGCCGGGGGTGTTTCAAGCCGCCGCCGCGGCTTCTTCTCCGACGAAAGCCCGGGGCTTTCGTCCTTTTCCGGGGTACAGGGCGCCCCCTGTCGCACAGCACCGTGCAACGGTGCATCAGTGCGCCTTTGGGCATCCTGGCTGCGCACGCTCCGCCCGGATTGCCCGCCGGACCGGGCGGCCTCCGGCCGCTGGGGCCGGCCCGCGGGCGCTTTCGCTGCCCTCTCACCGGCCAAGGTGGGCTCGGATACCCTCGCCTTTCTTGATTGTCGCTGACGCTCCCTGGCCCGGTCAAAGATGGCCTGTGCCGTCTCCCACAACCCCGCCGGTTCAATGCCCAGCTCCGCCATTTCGTTGCAGGCTGCCACCGTCCGGTTATAGTTTCCTTTCTCGGTGGAAACGCCTTTGCGTTCCAGTGCGGCAGCATCCTTGCCTAAATGAATGGTAGCCTGATGCTGGATGCCCTGCTCGTCATAGCTGCGATGATCAATCCGGCAAGGCATTCCCTTCATAGCGTAGCGCTCATTGCAGGCTTCCGCCCACTGCGCGCGCCAAGACACATAGAGCGTCTTGTCGTTCCAGCCGGTGAGATCCACGTTACGGGACCGCCACTCGCCGCCGGCGCCCATAACGCGGTTTCCATGGCGGTCGGTGATGTACTCCTTTCGGGATTTGGTTTTCCACCAGACACCGGTTTTGGTCATGGGCCGCATGGTCAGCATGATGTGCACATGCGGGTTGTGATCCTCGCCGTTCCTATCCTTGATATGGTAGGCCACGTCGGCGCACATCCCCTTGGCCACAAAGTTCTGTTGCACAAAGTCGCGCACCAGGGCAATGTTTTCCTCCCGGGTAAACTCGCCGGGCAGGGCGATGCGCAGCTCGCGGGAGAGCTGCGCGTTGCTCTGGCGCTCGGCCTGCTCCACGGCGTTCCAGAGCGTCTGCCGGTCGTGATAGCGGCCGGGCGCGTTTTCGGGCAGCATGATTTCGGTATGAATAACCCCTCCTTTTCGGGTGTAGTCGTAGACGACGCCGGTGCGCTCATCGACGAGGCGCGTGCCGGCGCGGTAGGCCGCGGCCGCGACGGAGGTCGAGCGCCGGCTGGCGGCCTTCTCCGAAACAGATCCGTTTTGGTTCATTCTGATGCTTTTGCCGCGGCCGATAATCTGGCCGTGAAAACTGTATAACGCCATGCGCTCCACCTCCTTTGCGGGCATTCTTATCTCCATGATAAAGAATTCTGAAGGAGGGTTACAGGGGATTTAAGCGTAGAAAAAATCGAAGGATTCCGGCAACATTTTCGTTGCACAAAACCCCTTGACAATCGCATATTTCATTGAAAATCCGGCTAATTTATGGTATAATAAAATAGTTAAAAGCCGCATTATAAAGGCGTTTTTTACAGGGGACTGTCCCCCTCTGCCCGGTATTGAAAAGATTGAAAGCAAGGCTTCCAACTTTCCAACGCCAGACATTCACCCCCGCACCCGCGGGGGCATCGGCCGGTTAAGACCGGCCGCCCGATCTGTCAAATTCGCAATCGTTTGAGAATTTGGCGATTTCTTTACAAGGGAGGGCTTGAAATGACTGAAAAAGAGATTCAAAGGGCGCTTGCCTTTGCGCGCTTTAATATGGCCTGTGAAGGCTTTGAAGCTACCGAAGAAAATATGCGGGTAGGCCGCGAGATTCTTGAAGGAAAAATCACGGCTGATGCCGCTGTCGCAAGGTATATAAAACAGCATGGATTGACGTCACATGACAGGTAATATGACATGCTGCTAAAGGGGGCCTATAAATGGACAGTAAATATTGCTATCCTGGCACAGACACCCTGATAAACCTTTTTGATATAAGAGATCCCGACAAGCTGCATGAAGTGGAACGCGATATAACCATCACGCGCACTGTTGAGCTCGCTGAAAATCCGGTAAAGGACAGATATGACCTTCGACATTTGCAGCAAATTCATAAAAGGCTGTTCGGAGATATTTATGCCTGGGCCGGTCAAATTCGTGACGTGCGTATTGCGAAAGGAAATATGTTCTGCTATCCCGAATACATTCGCCCAATGGCAGATGAGATTTTTACCAGGCTGGCGGACGAAAACCATCTGAAGGGGCTGAATAAAGCCGAATTTGTAGAACGGATAGCTTTCTACATGGGCGAGGTTAATGCCCTTCATCCCTTCCGGGAGGGGAATGGCCGGACACAACGAAATTTTTTTACGCAACTGGCGCAGGATGCCGGGTATCAGCTGCACTTTGAACTTATGGACAAAGAGCAGCTGCTGAAAGCGGATATTGCCGGCATGTCCGGCAATGACGAAAAGCTGAAAACTTTGTTGGGCCGGCATATCGAGCAGGTACGGAAGCCCAATATAAAAGAGCGGCTTGCCGCGGCGAAGGTTGAAGCCGACAGGCTCAACGCCGAGCGTGCTGCGGCCAGAGACATTACCGCGCCAAACAAATACGACAGGGAGCGCTGAAATGGGTGAAAGAATTCTTGACCGGATGAACCGGTTATATCGGGAATATCAGCAGGAACAGAGCGCAGCGGCTTCGGCTCAGCCGGTGATAAAGGTATCACCAAAAGCGCCGATCAGCCGTGAAAGCATCGACGCGCCGGCCAGCCCGGACGAGCTGCGCCGGGCCCGGACGCACCGTCTCATCCAGGTCGGCGCCATCTGCGACCAGTACATGGGTACCCGCGACCTGACGCCCGATCAGGTCATCACGCTGCTGAGCCGGATCAGCAAGCTGGACAGCGTGCGGGAGATGATCGGCTGACATCGAGAGTAAAAGTTTTGCCCGGGCTTTTTCAAAAGCCCGCGGATTCCAAAGGCAGGGCCTTTGGCGGCACGGCAAAATCCCAAACGATTGCGAATTTGCCGCAACGGAAAACGCCCGCCCGCTTTTTTACCAGCGGACAGGCGTT
>JBFWIM010000124.1:0-4490 GCA_050255995.1 Intestinibacillus sp. | reverse complement strand
CCAGCCTGAAAATCGCGACTGCCGACCTGCTGGACAAAATCCTGCCCGCTGCCCACCATGAGCCGATTTTTGTGTCGCAGTAAAGCCGGAACCGCACAAAAGGCCGCCGCTTTCTTCAGAAAGCGGCGGCCTTGCGTTACAGACCCACAATCAGCGGATCTTTTCTTCTTCCTTTACGTCCTTCATGGACAGGTTGATGCGGCCCTTGTCGTCGATTTCCATAACCTTGACCCAGACCATATCGCCCTCGTGTACGGCGTCCTCAACCTTCTCAATACGGTGGTCCGCCATCTTGGAGATGTGCACCATGCCGTCCTTGCCCGGTACCAGATTGACGAACGCGCCGAAGGTCATCAGACGGACAACCTTGCCGTAGTAAACCTCGCCCGGTTCGGGATCCTTGACAATCGCCTCGATCATTCTCCTGGCCATTTCACCCTCGTGCGCGTTGACCGACGCGATAACAACCGTGCCGTCGTCCGCAATGTCGACCTTTGCGCCAGATTCGGCAACGATCTTCTGGATCACGCTGCCACCCTTGCCGATGACCTCGCGAATCTTATCCGGATGGATATGCAGCGTAATCATCTTGGGCGCCCACTGGCTCATTTCCTTGCGCGGCTCGGGAATCGCCTTCAGCATGATTTCATCCAGAATGCCGTAGCGCGCGTCGCGGCACTTGCGGAACGCTTCCTTGATGATGTTTGCGGACAGGCCGTCTACCTTGATGTCGACCTGAATCGCGGTAATACCCTTCTTGGTGCCCGCAACCTTAAAATCCATGTCGCCGTAGAAGTCCTCAACGCCCTGAATGTCGGTGAAGGTGGTCTCCTGTCCGCCATCGGTGATCAGGCCGCAGGAAATACCGGCGACCGGCGCCTTGATCGGCACGCCCGCGTCCATCAGCGCCAGCGTGGAGCCGCAGACCGAGCCCTGCGAAGTGGAGCCGTTTGAGGAAACAACCTCAGACACCAGACGCAGCGCGTACGGGAATGCCTCCTCGGAGGGAATGACAGGCAGCAGCGCGCGCTCCGCCAGAGCGCCGTGGCCGATTTCACGGCGGCCAGGGCCGCGGGACGGACGGGTTTCACCGACCGAATAGGACGGGAAGTTGTAGTGGTGGATATAGCGCTTGCTCTTTTCTTCAAATACGGTATCAAGCTCCTGCGCGTCGCCCATCGTGCCCAGCGTGCAGATGGTCAGCACCTGAGTCTGTCCGCGGGTGAACAGTCCGGAGCCGTGTGCGCGCGGAAGAATGCCGACTTCGGCAGCCAGCGGGCGCACTTCTTCCATGCCGCGGCCGTCTACGCGCTTGCCGCTTGCCAGCCAGCGGCGGACGATCTTCTTTTCCAGCTTGTCGACGCATTCGCCAAGGCTTGCGCCGTGCTCCTGCAGATACGCCTCGTCCAGCGTCGCAGTGAACTCATCCACAATCGCGCGGATGCCCGCGTCGCGGACGGTCTTGTCGTCGGTGTCCATGGCCTTTTCGAATTTATCGTTTGCCGCGGCCTCGAGCTTGTCGAACAGGTCGTGGTCGATGTCGTGGTGCTCGTACTCAAACTTGGACTTGCCGATCTGCGCCTTGATATCGGCGATAAAGGCAACGACCTTCTTGATCTCCTCATGCGCCTCCATAAGCGCGTCAAACATCTGATCCTCGGGCACTTCGTTCGCACCGGCCTCGATCATGACGATCTTGTCCGCAGTGGCGCAGACCGTTACGTCCATGTCGGATTTTGCACGCTGCTCCTGCGTCGGGTTGATGACGACCTTGCCGTCGACCAGGCCGGCATTCGCGCCGCCGATGACATAGTCGAACGGAATGTCGGAAATCGAAACCGCGATGGACGCGCCGATCAGACCGGCGATCTCAGGGGAGTTGTCGTAGTCGTTCTCCATGACCGTGCACACGATGGAAACGTCGTTGCGCAGATCCTTGGGGAACAGCGGGCGCATCGGGCGGTCGATCTGGCGGGAAGCCAGGATGGCCTTCTCGCTCGGACGGCCCTCGCGGCGCATAAAGGAGCCGGGGATGCGGCCGACGGCGTACAGGCGCTCCTCAAAATCCACGGAGAGCGGGAAAAAGTCGATGCCGTCACGCGGCCTGGGAGACGCGGTCGCGGTGACCAGCACCACGGTCTCGCCGTAGTGCACCAGGCACGAGCCGTTTGCAAGCTGTGCCAGCTTGCCGGTCTCAACCACCAGCGGACGACCCGCGTAGGTGGTCTCAAAGACGCGGTGATTCTCGAAATTCATTTGTGTGATAGTTGCCATCTGATTGCCTCCTTTGTGATTTGCAGGGGGGCGGATACGGCGGCAGCCTTTAGCACTTGAAGCGCAGGCCGGCCAAGTCGCGGTGCATGGCCTGTCCTTCAACTGCTAAAGCCGCATATCCTGCCCATCCGTCCCCTACCTAATGGCATAAGGGGGGCATACCTGCCCCCCTTATAGTTGAATTTACTTACGGATGCCGAGCTTCTTGATCAGTTCTCTGTAACGCTCAACGTCCTTTTTCTGCAGGTAGCCCAGCATAGAACGGCGCTGACCTACCATCTTGAGCAGGCCGCGGCGGGAATGGTTGTCCTTGTGGTGCACTTTGAGGTGCTCGGTCAGCTCGCGGATGCGCTCGGTCAGGATCGCGATCTGAACCTCCGGGGAACCGGTGTCGGTTGCATGGGTGCGGTTTGCCTCAATAACGGCAGTCTTGTCTTCCTTACGGATCATTTTGCATTCACCTTTCGAATGATAGTTTAAGTCCCCGCATACTGCGTAAGCGGTGCGGTGAGACGGTGCGTTCAAACACACCCTGTGTCCGCAAACGAGGTATGGGGCAAATTACATATATGATACCACCGTTTCGCCTTTTTGTAAAGTGGGCTGTGATAAAAAAGCACAAGTATGATTTATAGAACATGTTGCCTAATTTATTTACAAGAATCGTACGCGTTTTTTATCAATTTTTAATATTGCGTGGAATAACTTCATTTGTTATAATACATATGTTGTCTGAAAAAGACAGCAACCGACATTAAAAATAGTTAAAAATCGCGGTGGGACTGTGCAATAGTGTGGTCTGAAAGCCGCGTTTTTATTTTGCCCAAGCTTTACATTTTTATTCATTATATCTTATTTCTTCCTTTTATCAAAAGAGTCGGCGCGGCTTTCCGCTCCGGCTGCACTTTCATCATTTGCCGCAAAATCCGCGCTTTTTAAAGCGCGGCTTTTGTTTTTCTCCCAAAGTGGCAACATTCCGCCTACTGTTTATAATGTTTTTGCCGGAAGTAGCCGAGATAGAGTATGCCCGCCGCAAGCGACCAGAAATAGGCCACCATGTACGGCACCTCAAAAATATTTTCAAAATAGCAGTGCACCAGCACGCCGCACATCCCGGCAAACATCGCCACAGCGAGCGGATGGACGTCCGTGCGCCGCGTCCGGCCGATTGCGCGCAAACACCAGAGCGCCATGCCGATCAACAGAATGATGAAAAAGATCAGGCCGATATAGCCCATCTCAACCAGCGTCTTGAGGTAGTAGTTGTCCATGTAGAAGTATTCGAACGTATCGGTCTTCTCCATAATCTGATTCTGCATGGCAACCGCGCCGCCAAACCGGCCAAGACCGAAGCCCAGCCATGAATTACTTTCATGCAGCAGCTGCAGGCCGGTCTCCCAGCGCACCATGCGGCCCGCGCGCTGGCTGGCCTCGACATAGTCCGAGGTGAACATATAGGTGATACGGTTTGCGATGGACGGCACAAACAGCAGCGCGCCCGCACCACCGACCGCCATCAGCGCGATCAGCCTGCGGTCCAGGAAAAGCGAAAACACCAGCACCGCCACGACCAGTCCGCCCCACGCGCCCTTGGAAAACGTGAAGAGGATGGACAGGCACATCACGCCGGTGCAGCACACCGCCGCGACCCGTACCCACAGCTTTCTGGAATAGTACGCAAGTCCCGCGGCCATCGGCGCGAACAGCACAAGGAAAGAGCCCATGATGTTCGGGCTGCCCGTGATGGAAAAGACGCGCGTACGCACGCTCTGCTCCGTCTGCGACACCCAGGCGGCAGGGATGGGCGCGGCGACGAT
The DNA here is from genome assembly GCA_050255995.1 of Intestinibacillus sp. Lineage (GTDB taxonomy): Bacteria > Bacillota > Clostridia > Oscillospirales > Butyricicoccaceae > Intestinibacillus. The sequence continues at coordinate 399 of JBFWIM010000124.1, read as the reverse complement.
GAACTGGTAAATGCCGTGCAGGCCGACCAGCACCGCCATGACGACCAGCGTGCCGTACAGGATGGCGAAATCGCGGTCATCCTCGATCAGACGGATGATGAGGAAGAACCAGAGGATGTACTGCACCACCGCGCGCAGACCCGCGACCGCGATGCCCATATACGGCGAGACCGCGCACATCAGGAAGAACCCCACGCCGATAAACAGCAGAATATAGACGTCCACCGGGGTGGCGCGGGTACCGATCGGCGCGCGGCGCATGGCTTTGCGCCAGCACACATAAACCAGCGCCAGCAGCATGAGCCCCTCGTCCCACAGCGAGGACAGAATGCCGATGTTCACAAAGTTGCGCAGAAAATAGTCGAGCGGCAGATAGAGCGCCACGGCAAGGATCAGGAA
>JBFWIM010000123.1:0-4601 GCA_050255995.1 Intestinibacillus sp. | reverse complement strand
CGTCCACTCTGGTTTCTTTTCCTTTGGTGTCAATTGCTTCTTTGTTTTCGGTGAATTCCGGTCCGTAAAGCGCGGCGCTGCTAGTATTGTTGCCACCCGGCGCCGACAAGCCGTGAATCAGACGTTTTAAGGACTCGTTACGTCTTTTCAGGGGCAACCCCGCGCGTGCTTGGGGATGCCGGTTTCGCTCAAAAGCAGCCTGTTTTAGTCATTCTTGCCGAGAATGCGTTCAAAGCGGCGTCTTAATTCGGCTTCCCGGCGTGCAGTTTCCTCAACGTCAATGCGGAGAACATGGTCGTCTTCGTATTCAACGACCATGCCTTCGCCGAGCATCTCCGGCGCGTTTGCGCGGGGGATATTAATCATGCCGTCATCGGTTTCCAGAACAACAAAGTCGCCCTCAAACCGATCAACGATTGCGGTTTTCTTCATGCGGCGTTCTCCTCCTTCTGTGAAGGTTCAGACGACTGCTCAGCGGTCTGTTCGTTATTTTTTTCTGTAGTTTCAAATTTCAGCACGACCGTGCCGTCAACGGCGGTGTTGTAGATTTTTGTAAAGCCGGCATCTTTTAGGTTCTGGATGGTTTCCGGATCGGGGAACCCGTAAACGTTATCAGCCCCGCAGGAGATGACGGCGGTTTTGGCCTTTGTACGTTTCAGAAATTCGAGCGTGGACGAGGTCTTGCTGCCGTGGTGCCCCACTTTGAGCACGTCGCAGGTGAGCACCGCTTCGGAATGTACGAGTGCATCTTCAATTTCCTTTTCCGCATCTCCCATAAACAGGACCTTGTGGCGTCCAGCCTCCAGCATGGTTACCAGCGAATAGTTGTTGACATTATCAAAGGTTTTATCCGGGGCGGGACTCAAAAACTGCAAATAAGCGCCGCTGTCCAGCATAATGCCGTCATTGACTTTGGGTGTTACGACGGAAATGTTCTTTGTTTCAATCATGTCCATCATGCGTTCGAAAGCCTGAGTCGAAGCCGTTGTATTGGGCATATAGACTGCGTCCACTTTGAAGTTTGCCAGCACAGCGGCCATGCCGCCGATGTGGTCTTCGTGCGGATGCGTCGCGATGACCGCGTGCAAATGCGAAATCTTCTGCTTTTTCAGGTAGTTAACGACGGTGTCGGCGGCCGAGGTCGGACCGGCGTCGATCAAAACCGCCTGATCGCCGGAGACAATCAGCTCGCTGTCGCCCTGTCCAACATCAATGAAGTGGACGGAGGTTTCAGCATTCAGATGATTTCCCAGGCCGTGTTCCTTGTAGTAAAGCTGCCCTACGTCAAAAAGAACAAGCGCAATTGCAAGGCCGATCAGTGCAGCGTGCTTTTTCGTACCGCCCTTGCTTTTAAACCATTTTTTTAGCTTTTCATACACGTTTTACAGTCTCCTTCATCATTAGGATAAGAAAAGCGGGTGTGATTTACGGGAAGGTTTATTCCACACACTCCTGATAGGTTTCAAATTCCTGAACAACTTCCGTGCCGGGTGCTGGCGTCAGTAAGCTGACAACGAGGATCGCGGCAAGACCAAACACAAAACCGGGTACGATTTCGTACAGGTCAAAGATGCCGCCCGAAAGCTGCGCCCAGACCAAATCCACCACGCCGCCGACGAGAATGCCGGCAATCGCGCCCTGGCGGGTGGTGCGCTTCCAAAACAGGGCGCAAAGCACCAGCGGGCCGAAGGTCGCGCCGAAGCCGCCCCAAGCATAGGATACAAGGCCGAGCACGGTGCTTTCCGGGTTCGTGGCGATCAAAGCCGCAATGACCGCAACTGTAAGAACGCAGATGCGGCTGATCCACATAAGCTCCTGCGCGGAGGCGTTGGGACGAATTTTTGCATGGTAAAAATCCTCGGTGATCGCGGAAGCGGTTACCAGAAGCTGGCTGTCCGCAGTGGACATGATGGCCGCGAGAATCGCGGAAAGGAAGATGCCGGCAATAAAGACGGGGAAGAGGTGGGTGACCATTGTGATGTAAACAGTCTCCTGCTTGCCGCCACTCAGAAGTGCGTCGCCCAGAAACAGGCGACCAGACATGCCGATAATCACAGCGGCGGTCAGAGAAATCGCTACCCAAACCGTAGCGATGCGGCGGGATTTTTTAATTGCTGCCGGGGATTCAATGCCCATAAAGCGAACCAGAATGTGCGGCTGCCCAAAGTACCCAAGCCCCCAGGCTACAAGCGAAGCAATGCCGAGGACGGTATAAGGCTGACCGGTTGCGCCGTCTACCAGCATGCTCAGGAAATGCGGGTTAAAGGCGTGCGTCTTTTCAAAGAACGGCACCGGGCCGCCCATCCCCTTAATTGTCATGACGGGCACTGCAATAATGCAGATAAACATCAGCATGCCCTGGAAAAAATCCGTCCAGCAGACCGCAAAGAAACCGCCCGCAAAGGTGTACGAAACCACGACCACGACGCCGATCGCAAGCGCGACGAGATATGGGATGCTGAACACCGAGGAGAAGAGCTTTGCCGCGCTGACGAAGCCGGATGCCGTATAAAACAGGAAAAAGACCAAAATAAACACTGCCGAAACGACGGAAAGAATGCCGTGCTCGTCCCGGAAGCGGTTTTTAAAAAATTGCGGGAGCGTAATGGCATCCCCTGCGACCTTGGTGTATTGCCGAAGCCGTTTTGCCACAAGCAGCCAGTTGAGATATGTACCAACGCCCAGACCGATGGCAATCCATCCGGACGAAATGCCGGACAGGTACGCCGCACCGGGCAGGCCCATCAGCAGCCAGCCGGACATATCCGAAGCCTGCGCAGACATGGAAGTGACCCAAGAGCCGAGCTTACGGCCACCCAGGAAGTATTCGGTAGTCGTGCGATTTTTGCCGTAAAAATACATGCCGATGCCGATCATAAAGCACAGATAGACAATAAAGGCAACGATCAGGAATACATTCGATGTGTTTATCATTTTTACCCTCCTTGAGTTACCAGTTCATTATATAATACTTATCGGCTGTTTGCAACGAAATGCCACAGGAAATTGCATTTTTCCTGCGGCATTTTAAAAATTCGGCGATGCATTTCTCAAAGGGAGGATGCGCGCGCCAGCTTCGTCTGCGGTTCTGGATCAAGAAGAAAACGGACGGAAAGCGCTTCCCCAAGCGCTTCAAATGCCGCTTGCGCGCCGCTTTTCAGTTCCAGTTCAATTTCGCAGAGCGGCGCTTCACGCCCGCTTCGTGAAAGCGTGCCGCAGTCAAGCGCCAGCTCCGCCGTCATTTCCGGGGTTTGCAGGGTCAGCGCCTGGCGGGTAAAGCGGACGCGGCAGATTTCCCGTACGCCGGTATGCAGCAGCATTTCGCAAAGCGCCTGCGGCGCGCCGGCGCGGGGCAGCGCGGCAAGCCCCTCTTCAATGGCGGTTGCCGGGCACTCATATTCCTCGCGCACGTGCGTGGCGCCGGATACGCTGCCGCCTCGTTTCAGGCAGCATATGCCGCGCCCGTTTTCCAGACGCAGGCGGAGCCCGGCTTTTTGCGAAGCCAGGAGTCTGTCCGCCGTATCATAATAGCGCGCGTCCATCTCGCAGCACGTTTCGGCTGCTCCTTGTGAGAGCGCCCAGCCGTAAACCGCGCGCTGTAGCGCCACGTCGGCCTTCCATTTCAGTTCTCGTTCCATGAAGCATCCTCCCGGGAATGATTTATCGTGTTTGTCCGTCTCCGAAAATAATGTACTTGGTAGAGGTCAGCGCAATCAGCCCCATCGGGCCGCGGGCATGCAGCTTCTGCGTGGAGATGCCGATTTCCGCACCGAAGCCGAACTCAAAGCCGTCGGTAAAGCGCGTCGAGGCGTTGACATAAACTGCCGCGGCGTCCACCTCGTCCAGAAAACGCTGGGAGGCTGTGTAGCTTTCGGTTACAATGGCCTCCGAATGGCCGGTATTGTACTTATTAATGTGGGTGATTGCCTCATCGAGTGAATCGACAACCTTGACGGACATCTCAAAATCCAGATATTCCTTGGCATAGTCTTCCTCTGTTGCGGGCAGCACGCTGTCGCCGAGGATCGCGCGGGTGCGTTCACAGCCGTGGAGCTTTACCCCGTAGGCTGCCATGCCCTTGGCAGCCATGGGCAGGAAGGCTTCCGCGACCGAAGCATGTACCAGAAGGCTTTCGGCGGCGTTGCATACCGATGGGCGTGAGCACTTGGCGTTAACCGTAATCGCTTGCGCCATGGCGAGGTCGGCGGATGCGTCCACATAAACGTGGCAGTTGCCCGTACCGGTTTCAATAACGGGAACGGTCGCATTCTTAACCACTGCCTGAATGAGTCCCGCGCCGCCGCGCGGAATCAGCACGTCCAGATAGCCGTTCAGCTTCATCATGGCGTTTGCGCTCTCGCGGGTGGTGTCCTCGACAAAATTAATCGCATTTTCAGGCAGGCCTTCGCTTTTGAGCGCGGCACGCATCAGGTCGGACAGACATTTGGAGGAGTAAAAGGCTTCCTTGCCGCCCCGCAGCAGGCTGGCCGAGCCGGCCTTAAAGCAGAGGGCGGCGGCGTCCACCGTCACGTTGGGGCGCGCTTCGTTGATGATGCCGATGACGCCCATGGGCACGCGCTTTGCGCCGATTTTCAGTCCGT
>JBFWIM010000122.1:0-4716 GCA_050255995.1 Intestinibacillus sp. | reverse complement strand
GCAAGAGGGATGCGGCTGCATGTTTGGATTTATCAGACCTGTCAAATCAGAGCTTCGCGTGCGGGAGCTGGAGCGGTTCCAAAGCGTTTACTGCGGCCTGTGCCATGCGATTCGGCGGCGGTATGGCGAATACACACCTTCGCTTTGAGCTATGATATGACCTTCCTGACGTTGCTGCTGGAGGGACTTTTGCCCGAGGAGGCCGGTACGCAGCGCCTGCGGTGCGATGCCAGCCCGGTGCGTTCCAAATGCGTGCTGTGCGACGATAAAGCACTGGGGTTTGCGGCTGATATCAACGTGCTTCTGACCTATCACAAGCTTCAGGATACGATTGCGGATGACCGGGGCATCAAGCGCCTGACGGCGCGGTTTTTACGGCAGCTTGCCGCACACGGCTATCACAAGGCGCGAGCGGTACAGCCGGCGCTGGATGGGGTTATGACCGGCTGCCTGAAGGAGCTGGCCGAGGTTGAAGGCGCGCGGCTCCCTTCGATTGACCGTGCGGCCGATCCGTTTGCGCGCTTGCTGTCCGCCTGCGTGCCGGACTGGGTTGACGGCGGTACGGCGCGCATCTTACGAGAGCTCTTGTATCATATTGGGCGGTGGATCTACCTGATTGACGCTTGCGCGGATGTATCGGATGACTGGAAAACCGGCAGCTATAATCCGGTCGCGCTTCGGTATGAACTGAAATCCCCATCGCTCGAAAGGGTGAAAGAACCCATTGAGCGCACGCTGGAACGCTCTCTGGCGTCAATCCATGCGGCTTTCGTGCTGCTGGATATCCGGCGCGACCGCGAATTGCTGGAGAATATTATTTGCCTGGGCCTTCCGGTTGTCACGAGGCAGGTCTTAGACGGCACTTATCAATCGAACGGAGGACGTAACAGGCATGGATCCTTATAAAGTGCTCGGGGTGACCCCGGATACAAGCAATGACGATATTAAGCGCGCTTACCGCGAGTTGGCGCGGAAATATCACCCCGACAATTACGTCAATAATCCGCTTGCCGACCTGGCGGAAGCCCGCATGAAAGAAATTAATGAGGCTTACGACCAGATTATGAGTCAGCGCACCGGACGGTCAAGCGGAAACGCACAGCAGCAGAGCTATGGCGGAACCTACGGAGACGAATCGACAAACCCGATTTACAGCCAGATCCGCGCCGCCATTAACGCCGGCAATCTGGCTATGGCGGAGGAAATGCTGCGGCGCAGTCCGCAGCATGATGCCGAATGGTATTTTCTGATGGGGAGCGTATATTATAGAAAGGGCTGGTTTGATGAAGCAAACCGTGCCTACACGCAGGCATGTCAGATGGATCCCGCGAATACGGAATACCGAAACGCGCTGAATATGCTGAACATGTCAGGTGGTTACGGAGGCTACCGGCCGATGGCGACCATGGGTGCCTGCGACTGCTGCGCACAGCTAATGTGCCTCAACTGCTGCTGCAGCTGTTGCGGAAACGGGTGTTGAGACGTTGAGGCAGACACAGTTTGTTGTCAGGGGCGGCATCCTGACGGCTTTGTCTCTCGTTTTGCTGTATGCGGCTTCGGTAGCGCCGACAGGGCAGGCGGGCCTTTGTGCCGCGGCGGGCGTGGTTCCCGCGGCTCCGCTTTCTCATCGGCAGGTGGCGCTGGGCGTGAGCGTTTATAGTACGAGCGCCGTTCTCGGCCTTCTGCTTTTGCCGAAAAAATCCATTGCATTTGCGTATATAGCAGTATTTGGCGCCTATACGCTTGTTAAATATGCAATTGAAAAGCTGCGCTCCGGAATTTTGCAATGGATCTGCAAGCTCGGGTATGCAAGCTGTGCGCTCGCGCTGGTCATGTGGTTAATGCCGGCGCTGTTGATGCCTGCTGCCCGGCTGCTGCCGGATTCATGGGAGATGCGCGTGGCTTTTGCAGTAGCGGCAGTGCTTTATTATGTTATTTTCGCGGTTTATGATATCGCGTTTTCTCGGCTGATTACCCTTCTGCGGCGGGTTTTTTCTTCCGAATAGCGGAAAAAAATCACGCGCTTGCGGAGCATAGGCCAATATATGAAAAGAGTGAGGATGTAAACGATGAAAAGTATGACGGGTTATGGCAGAGCGCGCGAAACGCTGTCGGACAGGGAGATTCTGGTCGAGCTTCGCGCGGTCAACCACCGCTATTTCGATTGCTCGGTCAAGGCCCCGCGGATGTACGGCTTTTTGGAGGATGCGGTAAAAAAAGCTGCCGGAAAGCATATTGCGCGCGGAAAGGTGGACATTTACGTGTCTGTCAATGCGGTTGGCGGCAGCGATACCCGCGTGGTTCTGAATCGTAATATGGCCCGGCGGTATCTGGAGGCACTTGCTTCCCTGCGTGATGAGTTTGGCCTTGCGGATGATATCAGCGTGATGTCGCTTGCCAAAATGCCGGAGGTATTGACCGCTGAAAAAGAAGAGGAGGACATGGAGGCGTTGAAAAAGGACGTCCTGTCCATCCTTGACAAGGCGTTCGGCGAATTTGACGTCATGCGGGAGCGGGAAGGCCAAAAACTGGCGGCTGATGTTGAAAAGCGCATGGAAACCATTTTGGAGTTGGTTTCTCAGGTGGAGGTTCGCTCTCCCGCATGCGTGCAGGAGTACCGCGGGAAGCTGGAAAAGCGCATGGCCGAAGTGCTTGCGGATACCGCGATTGACCCCCAGCGCGTTTTGCTGGAGGCGGCACTGTTTGCGGATAAAACCGCGGTGGATGAGGAAACCGTGCGGCTGCGCAGCCATGTCCACCAGTTAAAACTGATGCTGGAGGAAAATGCGCCCGTCGGTCGCAAGCTTGATTTTTTGGTGCAGGAGATGAACCGGGAGTCCAATACGATCGGTTCCAAGGCGAATGACGTGCAGCTTGCCAAGATTGTGGTCGCGCTGAAAGCTGAAATCGAAAAGATTCGGGAGCAAATTCAGAACATCGAATAAGGGGGAGCACGATGAAGCTGATAAATATTGGGTTTGGCAACATGGTTTCCGCAAGCCGTGTGGTTGCGATTGTCAGTCCGGAATCCGCGCCCATTAAACGGATTGTGCAGGAAGCGCGCGACCGCGGCGTGCTGATTGACGCGACTTACGGACGCCGCACGCGCGCTGTCCTGATTATGGACAGCGATCACGTAATTTTATCCGCTATTCAGCCGGAGACGGTGGCAGGACGTTTGGGCGGACACGCCGATCCTGCCGATGCCGAAGAAGAGGTGCTGGAGGATGGCTAAAGGAACGCTGTATATTTTTACCGGCCCGTCCGGGACGGGAAAGGGAACGCTGCTGAGCCGCGTTTTGGCGCACGATGATAAGTTGTTTCTCTCAGTTTCGGCGACGACCCGTGCGCCCCGGAGCGGCGAAAAGAACGGCGTGCACTATTTTTTCCTGACACAGCGGGAATTTGACCGCCGTGTCAGCGCCGGTGAATTTTTAGAGTACGCGCATTATGTTGGACATAGTTATGGCACGCTGGAAGCGCCCGTGCAGGAAAAGCTGGACGCAGGCTATGACGTGGTGCTTGAGATTGAGGTACAGGGGGCGATGGCGGTCCACCGCAAACGCCCGGATGCCGTGATGATCTTTGTCGCGCCACCCAGCTTTGAGGAGTTGAAGGCCCGGCTGCGCGGGCGCGGCACCGAATGTGAGGAAGATTTGGAAGCGCGTCTTGAGACTGCGCGTCAGGAGCTGACACATCAGGCGGAATTCGATTATCTGGTCGTCAATGACGATCTTGAGAAAGCGAAGCGGGATCTTGCTTCGATTTTTATTGCAGAGCGCTGCCGTATTTTTCGTAAAAATTCGGTGTAAACGGATTGATGTTTTACGTATAATAAATGAAAACGATGAAAAGAAGAGGGTATTAAGAATATGCTGAAGCCATCCATGAACGAACTGATGAAACGCGTGGGCAACCGCTATCTGCTTGTAAACATTGCCGCGCAGCGCGCGAGGGATTTGTCCGAGCAGGCAGAGGAAACCGGCGATCCGCTGCCGGATAAGGCGGTAAAGCTGGCGCTGGATGAAATCGCTGAGGGTAAAATCGTCTATCGCCCCGGCCCGCGGGTGAAGGCGGAGACCAGAATCATGCCGCAGAGAGATCTCTCCGATACGCTGGATCTGGATTTATCCGATGAGGAAGAGGATGAACCGACAGAGCGGGAGGATGCGGCTGAGGAGGATGACGGCGACGTAAAGGACGGGCAGGATGAGGAAGAGGAATAAATGAGGGAACTGCAGGGTAAATCGGTGGTGCTGTGCGTTACGGGCAGCATTGCCGCCTATAAAGCGGCTGACCTTACGTCCAGGTTGCGTAAGCACGGGGCGGAGGTCTATGTGATTATGACCCGGTCGGCCTGTGAATTCATCCCCCCCCTGACGATGGAAACGATGAGCGCCCACCCGGTCGTGAGCGATATGTTTGCACGTGCGGCGACCTGGGAGGTTGAGCATATTGCTCTTGCCAAACGCGCTGATGTGTTTGTGATCGCTCCGGCTACTGCAAACATCATCGGCAAGGCGGCTCACGGCATTGCCGACGACATGGTGACGACCACGCTGCTCGCGACGCGTGCGCCGCTTGTCATTGCGCCCGCAATGAATACGGGGATGTATGACAATCCGGTTGTGCGGGAGAATATTGCAATCCTCAAGAAACGCGGGGCAAATTTTGTTGAGCCGGCGGAGGGCCTTCTGGCCTGCGGCGATACGGGCC
>JBFWIM010000121.1:0-4745 GCA_050255995.1 Intestinibacillus sp. | reverse complement strand
TCCGATCTAGCCCGGTGAGCGAGACTGTATAGGTGGTGCCCGCCGTACTCGCGGACGGAGACGCGCCGGAGGAAACCGCGCCCGGCCGGTAAGTTCCCGACCAGGCCGAAACCGTCTCGTTGGAAGCGACGGCGCCGGTAAGGCCCTCGGCGTCAATTTTGTTCTGCCGTTCGGCAAGCAGCTGCGTGCGCTTTACCGCGTCAGTCTCGTTCGCAATCGCCTCGGAATAGTCCCTGTTTTTGTCGTAATACCCCGCTATTGGGAATCCCTCCTTCTGTCATTTCCGCGGCGCGCTTTACGCATGCCGTCCCTCGGGCACATGTGAGCTAATACGATAGCCGATCGCCACAGCGCAAAGGTTTTCCATGCCCGTAAACCCGCCGCACAGGCGGATCCGTCCGGGCGTAACCGGCGCTTCTGTATCATTGTTGCAGAATCCCAAGTGTTTTATCCCTCTTTTCAAACATTATTTTAAGTTTTCATGCTTTCACGCTTTGTCCCGGAGTCCACCGCAGGGCAAGCGCAAGCAGACCAAACGGCTCGCCGGGGCGGTTGTTCCGCACGCGCAGCTGCACCGTGCCCACGCGCCGCAGCCGCCTTCTGGTGCGGAACGGCATGGCGCCCGGACGGCAGCGGAAACTGAGGCGCGAAAAATCGAAGGTATGAAAGCTGAACAGGTCAAGGTTTTGGCTGAGCACGACGGTTTCGGCGCCGTCGGTGTCATAGGAGACCTCCGCACCCGAGCGCGTGTACGGCATCAGCACGGGATAAAAATCGCGCAGCTCCTTGTAGGACGACCAGCTGCCGAGGCTGAGCACTGGCGTGCGCCAGTAGGCGTCGATCGCCGCGCCGTCGTCGGAGTAGGCGTTCTCCTCATCCGCCTTGCAGAAACGGCAGACGCGCCCGTCGAACGCGCCAAACAGCAGCGTATCCCCGACCACAGCAAAACACTGTGCCGGGATATGATCCCAGTAATACCACTCGGGCGCGCCGTCCTCCCCGGAAATGCGGCCGTCCGCAACGTAGCAGCGGCCGTTCACCGCCAGATAATATTTGTCCTCAAACACCGCCGCGCAGGCGTTTGCAAGGCCGGTTTCCGCCGCCATGCGCGGCGCGACCGGGCGGCCCGCCGGGCGGACGGTGCGCTGCTCGGCAACACCCGTGCCATAGACCGCCATCACGCCGTCCGCCGCCAGAAAGAGCGGCAGACCGGAAAGGTTGCCAAAGCAGCGCATGGAAACCGCGCCCGCGCCCTGCGCACCCTGCTTGAGCGGATAGAGCGCCGTGCCGTCGTCCGCCATCAGGTAGGAGCGCAGATACTGCGTGGCCTCCTGCGCGCCGCCCTCCTTGATCACCACCTGGCTTTCGTACTGCTTGACATAGCCCATAATCGCCGAAGCGTCCGTGCCGATGCGCGTGTAGCCGGTGTCCGGAAAGTAGGTCGGATCGTACAGGCCGGACTGCCAGTCGCAGGCCGGTTCGTCCGGGTTGCCAGCAAGAAAGACGCGGGTGTCGTTTTTGCCGCCGTACAGCCCCGCGACGCGGCATTTGTTGATCTTATCGGCATAGCCGTCCACCGTTTTGGAGAAGGTAATCGTCACGTTGGCCAGTCCGTTGCCGTTCGCCGGAGCCGCCGCCAGTGTGACCACCCCGGTTGCACGGTTGACCGAGGATACCGTCACGGCGCTGCCGCCCACGGTTGCGGTGACGGCGTCAGTGTCAATGTCCTTTGCATCCAGATAAAACTGGGTTGCCGAACCGTTGCCGATAAAGGTGTTGATGCGTTTTGGCGTGAGCAGATTGACGGCCTCGTAACTCGTGCCGCCGCCCGCGGGCGGGGCGGAGATCGTCGTCGTGGGTACAAAGGCCTCGTCCGCCACCGGCGAGACCGCCCAAATGCCGTCACCCTCTTTTCGCGCAACCCAAAAAGTCGTCCCGTCGAGCAGAAACAGCCGTCCGCCCATGACAAAGGAGGAAGAAAACGCCTCCGCCGCGCCCTCGCGCAGCAAGGTTGCCGTGCCGTCCGGCGCAAGATAGTAAAACGCCGCGCCGGCGTGGCAAAGCGCCGCCCCGTCGTCGCCCGGCAGAGCGAACAGTCCGTAAACCGGCGCCTCCAGCGTGCACACCCGCTTGTATCCCGGCCGTTTGACGAGGAAATGCGTTTCCCCCGCGAGCATGTTCTTCATGTCCGGGCTGCGCGAAAGCTCCACCTTGGTCGGATGGGTTTCAAAGTCCACGCCCCCAAAGCGCGTCACCGTGTTTTCCCGTACGGTTTCAGCTTTTGAAAAACTGTAAGCGCGCATCAGTACATCTCCTCGACCGGCAGGAGCGAAGCCGGACAGTGGCGGTCCAGCCGCTCCGCAAACTCGGCGGCGCACCAGTTGAACTTCGCCTTATCGTCTTCGCAGACGAGCAGCGCCGCCAGCCCATAGGGGAAGCATTCGGCCACCATGGCCTCGTCCGCCGGGATTTCCCCGGCAATGTCGTCCATGCGCGGCGGCCTCGTCAGCGGCTCCTGCCCGTTCCGCTCGCGCAGTGCGTTATTTTCGCGGAAACAGTTCGCGAGCAGCTGATTCAGGCCGTAAAGCGCGAATTTATCGTAATACCCCGCACTGTCGGTCGTCTCCGCCAACAGCGCGAGCGCCGCGCGGTAGCATTCGGTTCCGGTCATCGTTTTTTCCTCCCTGTTACTATATATTTGGTTGAGGACATGGCAACCGGCCATGTCTTTATCCATCTTGTTGCCTAAGCTGTTAGAATAAGAGGGCAATAGGTCTGACGGGTTCCTCCAAGGACTAAGCGTCCGCAATTAAGTCAGTCAGCCATCCTCTTATTCGCAGCGTTCGATTTGTGCAGGTAGAGCCGCCGCCCGGCGCGTTCGTGTCATCAAACAGATAGAATCGGCAGTAAGAAAAGGATGGTTCGCCAATTGTAAATCTGTGATGGGAGCGTGGGTTATGAACGCAGTCGGAATTGATGTTTCCAAAGGGAAAAGTATGGTGTCGGTCATTCGTCCCTTTGGAGAACTGGTAGCAAAGCCCTTTGAAGTGCGTCACACCTTCAGCGAACTCAGCGAGCTGGCAAGGCACCTGAAAAGTCTGGAGGGTGAGACAAGGGTGGTTCTGGAGCACACGGGGCGGTACTACGAGCCGGTGGCCCAGCTGCTCCATGATGCCGGGATTTTTGTCAGTGCAGTCAATCCACTGCTCATCAAGGAATATGGAAACAACTCTCTGCGCAAGGTCAAAACCGACAAGGCGGATGCGCTTAAGATTGCCCGGTATGGTCTTGACAACTGGACGGAATTGCGGGAACATACTCCTATGGACACGATTCGTTACCAACTGAAAAGCATGAACCGGCAATACGGTTTGTACACCAAGAACAAGACAGCGATGAAGAACAATCTCATTGCCCTGCTTGACCAGACCTATCCCGGTGTAAACGCCCTCTTTGGCAGCCCCGCCCGTGAGGACGGCAGCCAGAAGTGGGTGGATTTTGCCGCGTCCTTCTGGCATGCGGACTGCGTGAGGGGCACGGGACAGACTGCTTTCGTGGAGCGTTACCGCAAGTGGTGCAAGCGACATGGGTACAATTTCAGTGCCGGCAAGGCTGCCCAGATTCATGCAGAATCGAAAGAACTGGTTGCTATGCTGCCTAAAAATCCGCTGTCCAAGGTGATGGTGCAAGAAGCCATTACACAGCTCAATACCGTCTCCAAAACAGTCGAGGTATTCCGTGCGGAGATGAACCGGCTTGCGCAGGAGCTTCCTGAATATGACGTTGTGATGTCGCTGTACGGCGCAGGCCCATCTCTTGGTCCTCAGCTCATGGCTGAGATTGGTGATGTCCGCCGCTTTGCTCACAAAGGTTCTTTGACGGCGTTCGCTGGAGTTGACCCGGGAGCCAATCAGTCTGGAACCTATGAAGCGAAAAGCACGCGTTCTTCCAAGCGAGGTTCTCCAGAACTGCGAAAGACGCTTTTTGTCCTCATGACGGTGCTGCTGCAAAGTTCCCCGCCGGACGATCCGGTGTTTCAGTTCCTAGACAAAAAGCGTACCGAAGGGAAGCCTTATCATGTTTACATGACCGCCGGCTGCAACAAATTCCTGCGCATTTACTACGGCAGGGTGAAGGAGTACATGAATACCCTTGAGGAACCTGCGGATATGGATTCTACCGGCCTTTCCCGCTAGCATTCCGCCTGTTCACTTTTGGCTGGCGCTTCGGCGGCGGCCTTTTTTGTGCTGCTCATTTTTCCTTTGCATGTTTTTCTGCTTCTGCTATTGACTTTTTATTTGCAGGCTTATTCGCTTATTCGCCCGCGACCGGGGACGGATACAGCCCGTCCGCCGCGGCAAAGGCGCGCACCGTATCGCCCTCTGTCAGCGCAATGCCGCCCGTGTAGTCCTTCGCGCTGTCGGAGTAGCGCGGGTCGGAGCCGTCCAGCGTGTAGCGCATCGCAGCGCCCGCGGTCTCGCAGGCCAGGGTCGCCGTGCCGTCCGCCACCGTAATGGCCGGCACAGCCGTGACCTTGCCCGCCGCGACCAGCGCATATACGCCCGCGCACTTCGCGCCGAGCACGAACGCGTCGTAGTAATGTCTGCCCTCAATCAGCGCGCCGGACACGCCGACCGGATCGTTGTGCACCTTAGCGTCGGAAATCTTGTAGGGCAGCAGCACCGCGTCCTTGTGCGTGATCAGGAAGTAGCAGTTTTCGGGCATATAGCTCTGCGGCACGCGGA
>JBFWIM010000120.1:0-4829 GCA_050255995.1 Intestinibacillus sp. | reverse complement strand
ACTTTGTCTTTGGCAGCCGGGAGCATTTAAGGGAAGGCCTCAAACCCATCCTGCTGCCCGTCGCGGTCAATCTCGTGCTCTCTCCGGCCAGCATTTTTACGGATATCTATTTCGTTCTCGATGCGGATAACGTCTATCACCGCGGGCGTTTTATGCTGGCGCTGCTTGGAATCTGCCTGTACATCATCGCCTACACCACGTTCTTTCTGATCCGGCACCGGAAAAAGCTCAAGCCCAAAGAGCTCTTTTTCATGCTGTTTTTCGCGGTGCCCCCCAGCATCGGCGGCGCTGTGCAGGCGTTTCATTATGGCGCCGTCCTGCTCTGGCCCTGCGTGACGCTGTCCATTCTGATGATCTTTATCAATCTGCAGAACAACCAGCTTGTGACCGATTACCTGACCGGCCTCTACAACCGCCGGTATCTGGACAGCTATCTGGAGTCCAGGCTGAAAAGCGGGGCCGGAGAGCGGTGGCTCGCCGGCGTCATGATCGATTTGAACGCGTTTAAACAGATCAACGACCTGTACGGCCACGGGTCCGGGGATCAGGCGCTCCGCAATACGGCCGCGCTTCTGAAAAAGACGTTCCGAAAAGGGGCCATCATCGCGCGGTACGGCGGCGACGAATTTGTCGTCGTGCTGGAGCTGCGGTCGCCGCGGCAGCTCCCCGCACGGATTAAAGCGCTCCGGGAAAACGTGGGTTTGTGGAACCTGCAAAATACCGAGCCTTACAGCATCAGCCTGAGCATCGGGTACGATACCATTGCAAAAGGATCCGCGATGGCTACCCCCGAGTTTCTGGCGCATATCGACCATCTGATGTATCTGGACAAACAGTCCCAGATCTGCCGACCATGAGAGGAGACAACGTGCAGCAAACAGCCAACCAACCCTTCATCCTGTTCGACCTGGACGGGACCCTGACCGACCCCAAGACAGGCATCACCCGCTCCGTGCAGTATGCGCTTCTGCACTTTGGCGTCCGCGTGGACAATCCGGACGAGCTGATCCCGTTCATTGGCCCGCCGCTGCGGGATTCCTTCATCCAGTACTATGGTTTTTCAAATGACGAAGCCGAGCAGGCGGTCGCCAAATACCGCGAGTATTTTGCCGAACAGGGCATCTTTGAAAACGAACTGTTCGACGGCATGGACGCGCTGCTGCGGACGCTGCGGCAAAGCGGACGGACGCCCGCCGTCGCGACTTCCAAGCCCACGGTGTACGCCGAACGCATCCTGCGGCATTTCAGCATCGACGACTGCTTCGCGTTTGTTGCAGGCAGCGAGCTTTCCGGCGCGCGCTCCCAAAAAAGCGAGGTCATCCGTTATGCGCTTGACCATCTTCCCGGAGCCTCCCCGGACTGCGCGCTCATGGTCGGTGACCGGGAGTACGATATCCTCGGCGCACGCGCGGCCGGCCTGCCGAGCGTCGGCGTGCTCTACGGTTATGGCAGCCTGTCCGAACTGACCGCTGCTGGTGCGACCCATCTCGCCGCAAGCGTCCCCGCGCTTTCCGCCCTGCTCAGCCCACAGGCCTGACCCTGCGTCCATACCG
This sequence comes from Intestinibacillus sp., assembly GCA_050255995.1. GTDB lineage: Bacteria > Bacillota > Clostridia > Oscillospirales > Butyricicoccaceae > Intestinibacillus. The sequence goes on along the minus strand of JBFWIM010000120.1, from coordinate 3,276 downwards.
GCACAGCCCGGGCCGGGAACACCCGCCCGGGCATTTTTGCGCCTCTTTTCCGCCCACTTTTCTACTATTTGTGCGCTCGACTTGCCGCCTGCTTTGTGATATGCTTATTAAGACAAACATATGAAGCAGGAGGGTTAAAGAATGGATTGGAACACCGCATACCCGTTCAACATCACTCCCACCGCGGCGCAAATCGCGGCGTTCATCGGCAGCCCGCTGTGGGACGAGCTTTGCCGAACGGTCGAGGCCCGGTACGGTGTGTCCCCCAAAATGGAGCATAGCCGCTGCGGCATGGCGCCGGGCTGGAACATCAAATACCGCAAGGGCGGCAAGTCCGTCTGCACGCTTTACCCGAACAGCGGCTTTTTTTCCTGCATGGTGGTCATGCCGCGCGCGCTCGAATCCGCTGCGGAGCTGCTGCTCCCGGACTGCACGCGCTATGTCCGCGAGCTGTACCGCAACACCCGGATCTCGATGGGCGGCCGCTGGCTGTTCATTGACGTCACGGACGCCGGCATCCTGTACGACGCCCTTCGCCTGATCGATCTGCGGCTCACCGGCCGCATCCCGCCCCCGCAATAGGAGTACTTATGTTTACAGCAACGATTTCCAGCCTGGACCTAAACCAGATTGCAGCCTCCGGCCAGTGCTTCACCTGGCGTCGGCTGGCGGAAAACCGCTGGGCCATCCCGGCCTTTGGCCGCTGTCTGGTCGCGGAACAGCAGGACGGCCGCTTCGCCTTTTCCTGTGACGAGGCGGAGTGGAACGCGCTCTGGCGCGCCTATTTCGACCTCGACAGCGACTACGACGATCTGAAAGCCCGCATCGACCCCGCCGACGCCTACCTGACCGCCGCCGTGCAGTACGGCAGCGGCATGCGCATCCTGCGGCAGGAGCTTTGGGAAGTGCTGGTCAGCTTCCTCATTTCGCAGAACAACAACATCGCGCGTATTTCCCGCAGCGTTGCCGGTCTGTGCGAGCGGTACGGCGCCCCGATCGAAGCGGACGGCCCCCTCCTGCGCGCCTTCCCCCCGCCGGACGCCCTCGCGGACGCGACAGAACAGGACTTCCTCGCGCTCGGCCTTGGCTACCGCGCCAGATACCTCGCCGCGCTCGTCGAGCGGATGCGGGACGGCGGCCTTGCCGAACTCGAAGCGGCGCTCGCGTGTGCGGACGACCGTGAGGCGCGCGCCCTGCTCACCGGCCTGTACGGCATCGGCGTTAAGGTGGCCGACTGCATCTGCCTGTACGGCTTGCACCGCATGGATGCCTTCCCGGTGGACACGCACATCCGCAAGCTCCTCGGCGCGCACTATCCGGACGGCTTTCCGCAGGAACGGTATGCCGGGATGCTGGGCGCCGTGCAGCAATACCTGTTCTATTATCATCTGAAACAGGGCGGCTGAGGCCGTTGTGGGACGGCTTTTTGCCGTCCCTCTTTTTGTCCGTTTTGTCGCTTTTCAACCGGGCTTTCGTGCGGTATAATAAAAATAACAGCATTTCCCAAATGCAGAATTTGCCCCGCTTCCGCCGCCCGATTGCAAAAGCGCCCGTTTTTTGCCGTCCGTTTTACAGGGACAACCTTTTTTCGCGCCGGGAAATGCGCTATACTGGAGAAAAGAACAGGGAGCGCCCCGCCGCGGCGCGGCGGCCTTTCCTGTCCCTCAAACGCGCTGCACGGAGGAAAACAACTATGAAAAATATTTTATTTGTGGCGTCCGAGTGTGTTCCGTTCGTTAAAACCGGCGGTCTCGCGGATGTGGTAGGCGCGCTTCCGAAGGCGCTTGACCGAACCCAGTATGACGTGCGCGTCATACTTCCGAACTACTCCAGCATTCCCTGGCATTTGCGCGGCAAATTCCAATATGTCACCCATTTTTATATGGATCTCGGCGAGCTTGGCAACGCCTATGTCGGCGTCATGCGCTACGAGGCCGACGGCATCACCTATTACTTCATTGACAACGAATACTATTTCCGTGGGGACAAGCCCTATGGAAACCTGCTCTGGGATATTGAAAAGTTCTGCTTTTTCTCCAAGGCGGCGCTCGCCGTGCTGCCCGTGCTCGGCTTCCACCCTGACATTATCCACTGCCATGACTGGCAGACCGGCCTGGTGCCGGTGTTCCTGCACACGCTGTTTCAGCCCAACCCGTTTTTCGGCGGCATCCGCACGATCATGACCATCCACAACCTGCGCTTTCAGGGCATCTGGGACATCCCCACATTCCAGCGTTTCACCGCGCTGCCCAGGGAAGTCTTTACGCCCGACCGTCTTGAGTTCAAGCACGATGCGAACATGCTCAAGGGCGGCCTGGTCTATGCCGACCGCATCACGACGGTCAGCCGGTCTTACGCGTGGGAGATCCAGCTGCCGTACTACGGCGAGGGACTGGACGGTCTGCTCCGCGCCAAATCCGGCATGTTGAGCGGCATTGTCAACGGCATCGACGTGGACATTTATAATCCGCAGACCGATTCCCACCTGCCCGTCCCCTACGACGAAAATAATTTCAAGCGCGGCAAGGCCGTCGTCAAGGCGCAGCTCCAGCGCGAGCTTGCCCTGCCGGAGGATCCCGGCGTATTTATGATCGCCATGATCACCCGGCTGACCGACCAGAAGGGACTGGATCTTGTCCAGTGGGTGTTTGACCGCCTGCTGAACTCACGCGTGCAGTTCGTCGTGATCGGCACGGGCGAGGCGCGCTATGAAAACATGTTCCGCCATTATGAATGGACCCGCCGCGATAAGGTTTCAGCCAACATTTACTTCAACGAAGATCGCGCGCACAAGCTGTACGCCGCGGCCGACGCCATGCTCATGCCGTCGAGCTTCGAGCCCTGCGGGCTGACCCAGCTGATTTCCATGCGCTACGGCACGATTCCCATCGTGCGCGAAACCGGCGGCCTGCGCGACACTGTGCAGCCGTACAACCGGTACGAACAGACCGGCACCGGTTTCTCCTTCGCCAACTACAACGCGGATGAGATGCTCGACACCATCTATTATGCCGAGCAGGTCTTTTACGACAGCCGCCCGGCCTGGGATCAAATGGTCAAACGCGCGATGCAGCAGGACTTTTCCTGGGCGGCGTCCGCCAGACAGTATGAGCAGCTCTACGACAGCCTGATGTGACCGCCCGGACAAACGGCTGAACAGAAACCGACAAAAAAATTGCTTCGGGATTTTTGTAATTTTTTTCATGTGAACAAGTGCCGTTCTGCATATTGAATGCGGAATTTCCTCCCGTTTTTCCTTTTGTCTTAGCAGGTTCG
>JBFWIM010000119.1:0-4937 GCA_050255995.1 Intestinibacillus sp. | reverse complement strand
CTCCGGAATGCTTTGGCGTACTCCCAGCAGTAGACGGCGGTACGATAGGTAAGCAGGTACTTGCACTCATTGTTTATGAGCAGTTTGATATAGAACACGGCTTTATCCTCCAAAACATATATGTGAATGATACTGTTTTGGAGGGGGTGTTTTATTCAGAATGAAAAAAGCCGCCCCGAAGGACGGCCGGCAAGGAGGAATCATGAGCGAGGGAACAATTGTAGTATATGGGAGTGCGGGGAGATTATGCGTGGAGTCGCTGTTCCGGCGGGGGCTCGGTGGTATATAAAACGTCTACAATTCCATGAACATTGGAATGCAGCCATCCAAGTATCTATTATTATCTGGAACCATAAATTTAGTATAGTCTTCGAAGCGGTTTCGCTCATAAAAATGCTTAGCATCCGGCACTGAGTATAGGACTATATACCTCGCTCCGATATGATTCTCTGTTATGTCTCTGCATCTCACAAGAATGTCACAAAAGAACTTGTCACTAAAGTAAAAATGGTCGTCATCTTCGTCAAAGGCCAACTTATGAAATTTTTCATCAATTGCAAAATACGAAATTTGGATTGCGGAAAGCGTCTGTGATATGTTATCTACGGAAAAATGAATTCCAGAGCATGATATCGTTGCAAAGCCTATTGCCCGATCAATTCTATTGTCCACACACAAGTAACAGACGCTATCCATATCCTCCGGGCATTTTTTATGTAAATACCCATCGATAGATTTATTTCCGCAAGTGAAATCCCCCAACAACTTAACGTTATCAGGGGATAATTTTTCGATCGAATAATCTATTTCCCGTCCGAATTGGTACATTTTTTGTGTCCGCTTTTCTCTTTATCGGATTTATGCGAAGACGCTCTTGCAATAGCTCGCGCAAACGCAGTCTTGTCGGACTTCTTAAAGAAATCATCCACTTTCTTCGAGTCAAGTTCAAAGGACATCCTAATATTCTGAGCTAATACAGCCATGTTCGCAACCTCCTTTTTCTTATGGATGGTGTTGGTTTGCTTCTGTTTACCTTTGTCTTCTTCTGTACCCATATGATACCACCTATACGTAAATGTGTAAAGGCTTTTCGTTCAAGTTTTACAAATTGTACTATCCTATTATGGTACACTTCCGTCATCGGTATACAATATGACGATATATATTTGCATATGCATTAAAAACAAGGAAAACCCGGCGATATAGAACGTCTGTTCCTATTATAATAGCATATTATGATTTTGTTGTCAAAGTGATTTTTATACAAGAAAAGCCCGACACTACCGCAAGGTAATGCCGGGCTTCGTTGTGTCCGCAGTCCGATATCGGGATCCCGACCACGGGATTATTTGATTTGACGCTTGATAAAAAAATCAATCGTACGATAGTCGACGGTGCTTATCTATTTAATTGCCGCCGCCAGCTTACTCAGCAGCGCGTCGCCGTACTTATACCGCAGAAGATATTCTATGGTATCCTCGGACAGGCCTACGGCCTCCTGTACCTTGCCAATGGCCGTTTGCACATCCTGCGTTTCGGTGCCGACAATGCGCGTCTGCGGTGCTGTGAGGCTGGCCGTACCGGATGCTGCATCATAGCCGATGCCGTACCCTGCCGCCTCCAGGGAGCGCAGACGGATGTAATTCTCGCCGTCTTTTTCGATGGCTTGCACGGCGTATGCCTTACCATCGATGTTGATTGTCTTCTTGGTTACCATTTCGCTGTCCTCCGTTTTCGTGGTTGTGGCCGTCGCCGCGCTATAACCCACCCACGGCAGCTTACCATGCTTTGTCCAACTGCGCGTGGGCAGTCCGCTGATCGTCCCAAGGTTGCCGCACGCGCTGATCTGCACGCCGCTGTCCCATGCGGAAGTAGCCTCGACAACCTTTCCGGCGCCGATGTAGATCCCGATGTGCCCCTGCATCCAAACGGCCTCGCCGGGGACAATGCTCTTAAAATCCGTCGATACCCCGGAGCACCGCCCGATCATGGTGTTTGCGTCAATGTCCGGCACACCATTACCGGCATACGTCGCCCCGCCGTAAGCGCGGCCTCTGTCGCCGTTCCAGCCCCACAGAATGGACTTGATAAGCCCTACACAGTCAAACGCCCAGTAATTGCCCTGCGCCGCCCGTACGGCCATCTGTGCGCGTTTCGCAGCGGAGTAATAGGCGGGGTACTGCTTGGCCTTGGTAGCGATCAACTCCCCCGTCAGCGGCGCGCCGAAGGTGCCCCAGAGGTAATATGTGTTGTACTGCTGCGCGATGTTCAGCGCCTTTGCGCAAAGGTCTGCTGCTTTCATCACTTACCACCCGCCGCCTTAGCCGCGTCCTTAGCCGCGTCACCCGCGAGAGCTGCAGCGGAGAATGAATTGTTTTTCCACCACGCAACGGCAGACGCAGCAATTGTCCATGCAGTGGAGATCAGCGTGTTTACCGTATCATCGTCAATCGGGATTACGGCATGCCCGGAGACGGTCAACACCTGATTGACAAGAGCAAGCGCAAGAATAATCGTGCGGGCGATGGTGCCCGCTGTAATTTTATTTGCCATATGTAAGACTCCTTTCAGTCGTCCCGCACCTCGAGCTTATGCAGGTCCAGCCACAGTTTCGTGACCGTACCATTCCCGCCCAAGTTGTGGTATTCCGTGTACATCTTGTCTATTGCTTCGAGCCCGTGCAGCGTGATCCAGCCGCGCTCCGCGTAATGATAATACGCCTGTACGATTCTGTCGCGAAGCAGGGCTTGAATGCCCTTCTCCATCGCATCCTGACGGCGGTCGTTATCCTTGAAGCGGCCGATAAGCCAGCGGAACAGCGTCCCGATGCCGATCGCCATAACGCCGAATAAGGCCTGCACCCAGTAGTTAATTGTCAGATCAATAAGCGTCTGCATACGCTCCCCCTGATGTCAAAATTTAAGGGGCGGCTTCCCGCCCCCATAGATTACTTGTCGCCGTCGAGCAGCCGCTTTGCCTGCACACTCAGCGGCAGGCCGAGGTGCTTGTAGAACTGCGCACGCGCCAGCTCGTCGTGTTTGAGACCGTGCGTCTGGTCGTAAATGTCGAGCTGCACGCCGACATCCGCGTCCTCGTAGTGCTCCTTACCGTCAACAACGACGCGCTTTTTGATGGAGGTGACTGCCTCTGCGTTCTTGATGTAGATGTTCATAATGATTTCCTTTCCGGCTTAAAGCCTGTCCGTTATATGTTTACGCCGTTTCGGTCGGCGCTGCCGTCAATAGTGTGTCGAGTTCGCTCATATCATCGTCCGTGAGCTGCGCCTTGTCGTACCATCCAAGGGCGTACTGCCGCACCTTGTATTCGGGTTCGTTGCCCGCCATGCCGCGTAAGGTTGCCATCACAAAATCATGCAGATTAAAACTCATAGTGTGCCTCCCATCGCAATTATTGCTGCCGCAAGCGTTGATACGCTGTCCATCACAAACGCCTGTAAATCCTGCCGGTATGTCATGCTGATGCCGGTCGGCGGCGCCGCGTCCGTGCTGTAGATGTTGGCGGCGCCCGCAGGCAGGGTGACAGAGGGCGGCGCAGCAGGGTCAAAAGAGTAATCGGTTAATCGCACAGGTTCGTATACTCCTGCGGTGGATTGCCGGTACAGGCGCAACCCGGCGTATGTCACCGTCCTATGCTGGCCGAGCGGCACGCCGTTATTGCCCGTATAGGTCATGCGGATTTCAACATATTTTCGGGATGCGATGGTAAACGTCTGGCTTAACCCGGTAGCGCTGATCACCGCAAGCTGTGCGGTGGCCCCGTCCGTGCGGTCGAATATATAGGATGGCACTGTGTCCGTTACGTCCCCGGTTGCGGTCTCTGAGTCTATTGCAAACGTGTATGTGCCCGTATCAGCGTCCCAGGATACATATACCCTTGGGCTATCCGCAGCGACCGGAGGTATGAACAGGTTTTTGCCGCACACCCTCAGCCCCACCGGGTTCCCGCCGCCCGTCACCGCAAGAGCTTTGACCGCCCCGCCTGCGCTGTCCGTGATTTCCAGCGGGTAGCCGGTTGCCGTCTTGTACGGTTGGTCGGCCTTGCCCGTAAGCAGCGCGTCAACCTGGGACTGAGAGTAGACCGCAAGCGCCTGTATCGCCGTGATCTGTTGGGCTCCTGCATCCTGCACGTCCGCCACAGCCGCGTCACGCTGCGTGTTAATCGCAACGGTAGCATTCGGTACGGTCGTGACGGTGAACGTCGTGACGGCGGTCTCAACCGCCTGCTTATCAGCCGCTACAGACTGCCGGTCTGTTGTTGTCTGTTCTGCCGCCTCCTGTGCCGCCTGCGTGGACGATGCCGCCGCTGCGGCCTGCTGGGTTGCTGTTGCGGAGTAGCCCTGCGCGTTAGCCTCCGAGGCTGCCGCGTTGCCTGCCGCCGTGCTCGCATTGCCGGCATACTGCTGCGCCGCGTCCCGGTACTGTCCGGAGAGGGTCGCCGCGCCCGTTGCCGTATCGGACGAGACCTGTGCATTACCGGCTGCTGTCTCTGCGGCACTCTGCGCGGCAAGCGCTGCCTGTTTGCTGGCGGCTGCGTTCTGTGCCGATGCATCCGCGTCCGCAGCAGACTGTGCAGCGTCAGCCGCGCTTACGGCTCCTGCGCCGGCGGCGGTCTCTGTGGCGGTCTTGAGCTCAGTGATCCGCGCTTCCATCTGCGAGAATTCGGATGGTTCGAGGGGTGGTAAGGTTTCTGTGGCGTTGATGGAACTGTTGACCCATAGCCTGAACTGATTGCTGTGCTGGACCATATCCCCATTGGCCCCGCGCAACTGACAATAATAATCGCCAACGTCTTGTAGCATTGCCCGCGTCAGGTCAACATACAGCGTATCGCCGTCGCGGATCAGGTCAATGATGTTCGCGCCGGACTTGGACTGCACATCCAGCTTAACCGTCCAATCCACACTGATATCAGTCTGG
>JBFWIM010000118.1:0-5022 GCA_050255995.1 Intestinibacillus sp. | reverse complement strand
CGGTGTGCTGCACCGGGATGGCGATACGGCGTATGCCATCGAACTGGCCGACAACGATTTCAGCGTGACATTTCATTTTGCGGAGAATAAGCTCGACAGCGTAACTTATCTGCTGGCGGCATAAAAAGAGGTGCGTTTCCATGCGGAAACGCACCTCTTGTCTTTATAGGGGAGGGAAGTTATACAATACGGCAGTCCTGCAACAGCCGGTCTTTGACGTTCCAAAGATTCTGAGAAAGATCGACGTAATAGTTCTGCGGGTTTTCAAAACGGGTGATCTGCTGCCAGAGTGTCTCCATCTGCTGCGTGCAATAGTCGCGGATCTGTTCGATGTCCGGGCTTTCATAAACCTTGCGGCCCTTGTCAAAAAGCTGCACATGGAGGGGCTTCGCGGTGAAGTTGGTGACCACTTTCTTCTTCCAGGTGTGGATGGGATGGAACAGTGTGTAAGGCTGGTTCTCGTCAAAGAGCTCGTCATGCACGCAGAGCACATCGCCGAGCGCCTTGCCGGTCTCGTTATCAAACAGGCGCCAGGCCTTTTTAAAGTGCGGCGTTGTGATTTTTTCGACGTTTTCGGACACCTTAATTTTAGGGACGATCTCGCCGCATTCGTTTTCCACGGCTGCCAGCTTATAAACGCCGCCGAAAACAGGCTCGGACTTCGAGGTGATCAGCCGTTCACCGATCCCGAAGGAGTCGATGCGCGCGCCCTGCACCAGCAGGTCCCGCACCAGATACTCGTCGAGCGAGTTGGACGCCATGATCTGCATGTCGGGATACCCTGCCGCGTCCAGCAGCTCGCGCGCCTTGATGGACAGGTAGGCGATGTCGCCGGAATCCAGCCGGATGCCCTTGGGGCGGATGCCCATGGGGGCGAGAATTTCGTTCGCGACCTTAATGGCGTTCGGTACGCCGGATTTTAATACATTGTACGTATCAACGAGGAAGACGCAATTGGTCGGATAAATTTCGGCATAGGCCTTGAACGCTTCATACTCGCTGTCAAACATCTGCACCCAGGAATGCGCCATGGTGCCGCCAGCCGGAATCTGGTAGTCGCGGTCGGCCATGACGCAGGCGGTACCGTGACAGCCGCCGATATAGGCCGCGCGCGCACCGTAGACCGCGCCGTCGTAGCCCTGCGCGCGGCGGGAACCGAACTCGAGCACCGTGCGCCCCTGTGCGGCGCGGGTGATGCGGCTCGCTTTGGTCGCGATCAGCGTCTGGTGGTTCACCGTCAACAGAATCATGGTTTCCACGAACTGTGCCTGGATCATCGGCCCCGCGACAGTGACGAGGGGCTCGCCCGGGAAAACCGGCGTGCCTTCCGGGATTGCCCAGACGTCGCATTCAAACTTAAAATCCTGCAGGTATTGCAGAAATTCCTCGGAAAAGCATTTGCGTGAACGCAGATAGGCGATGTCGTCAGCGGTGAAATGGAGGCCTTCAAAATATTGCAGCAGCTGCTCCACGCCCGCCATCACCGCGTATCCGCCGCCGTCCGGCACGCGGCGAAAGAACATGTCAAAATACGCGCGGCGGTTCGCCATCCCCTTTTCGAGATACCCGTTGGCCATGGTGAATTCATAAAAATCAGTCAGCATGGTCATGTTTTTCTCTATCATCAGAAAACTCCTTATTTATATAGCGGGAAGGCCCGCATTTCTCCAAAAGAGTTACAAAACTTTTTCATAAAGTCTATGATAGTACGTTTGGTGCGCGATGGCAAGAAAATTCCGAGGATTTTTGTATTTTTCACACAAATAAAAATTCACAGAATGAATAAATATTCATAACTATGTTTTTTTACAAATTCATATTGCAATCTGGGAAATACCGTATTATAATAAGTGCAATATCGAAAAAAGTAAGTGGAGGCATAGATTCATGGAAAAGAAGATTAAAAAGGTCGTTTTAGCTTATTCGGGCGGCCTGGATACCTCGGTGCTCATTCCGTGGCTCAAGGAGCATTATGACGGCTGCGAGGTCATCGCGGTTTCCGGCAACGTCGGTCAGGGCACGGAGCTTGAAGGCCTGGAGGAGAAGGCGCTCAAAACCGGCGCTTCCAAACTGTACATCGAGGATCTGACCGGTGAATTTGTCAACGACTACATCATTCCGACCATGAAGGCCGGCGCAACCTATGAGCAGTACCTGCTCGGCACCTCTTTCGCGCGCCCGGTTATCGCCAAGCGCATTGTGGAGATCGCACTGAAGGAAGGCGCGGACGCCATCTGCCACGGCTGCACCGGCAAGGGCAACGATCAGGTGCGTTTCGAGCTGGCGATCAAGGCATTTGCGCCGGATATGCACATCATCGCGCCGTGGCGCTTCTGGGAACTCAATTCCCGTGAAAAGGAGATCGAATACGCGGAAAAGCATAACATTCCGCTCAAGATCACCAAGGAAACCAACTATTCCAAGGACAAGAACCTATGGCACCTGTCGCACGAGGGTCTTGATCTGGAACTGCCCTCCAACGAGGCGCCGATTAACCGCCCAGGCTTCCTGGAGCTCGGGGTTTCTCCCGAGCAGGCGCCCGATGCGCCCACCTATGTCTCCATTCATTTTGAAAAGGGCGTGCCGACCGCGGTCGACGGTCAGGAACTGGACACCGTCGCCATCATTGAGAAGCTCAATCAGCTGGGCGGCGCAAACGGCGTCGGCATTCTCGACATTGTGGAAAACCGCCTGGTCGGTATGAAGAGCCGCGGCGTATACGAAACGCCGGGCGGCGCGATCCTCTATGCCGCGCACGCCAAGCTGGAGGAGATCACACTCGACCGTGAGACCGCGCACTACAAGCAGCAGATTGCGCTGAAGTTTGGCGAGCTTGTCTACAACGGCCAGTGGTACACCCCACTGCGAAAGGCGCTGTCCGCCTTTGTCGACTCCACGCAGGAAACCGTTACCGGCGACGTCCGGCTCAAGCTCTACAAGGGCAACATTCTGCCTGCGTCCGTTACCTCGCCCTATACCCTGTATTCCGAGTACATGGCGACCTTCAACGAGGACGACGCGTATGATCAGGCGGATTCCGAGGGTTTTGTCAACCTGTTCGGCCTGCCGCTCAAGGTGCGTGCCATGGCGGACAAAGCGCTCAGGGACAAGACGGGTGCGGGCTTTCCGGGCGTAGAATAAACCGGCAAAGTAACCGATTATGATGAATGGACAACACCGGTGCGGCCTGCGGCAGTATTGCATCCTATACGCCTCCCGGCGCGCGCCCGTTGTCCGTTTTTCATTTTGTCTGTCAATTTCGAATAAAGGTGAGGATTCACATATGGCAAAACTATGGGCGGGCCGGTTCCAGAAGGAAACCGACCTCGTGGTAAATGATTTTAACTCGTCCATCCTGTTTGACTGCCGCCTGTATCAGGAGGATGTCGCGGGCTCCATCGCGCACGCGACCATGCTGGGCCGGCAGGGCATCATTGAACAGGAGGAGGCCGACAAGATCGTCGAGGGTCTCCGCGGCATTCTGAAGGACATTGAAGAAGGCAAGGTGCAGTTCTCGCTCGAATACGAAGATATTCATATGAATATCGAACAGCTCCTGACCGAGCGCATCGGCGACGCGGGCAAGCGCCTGCACACCGCCCGCAGCCGCAACGATCAGGTTGCGCTTGACATGCGCATGTACTGCAAAAAAGAGATCCGCGAGATCATCGGCCTGACTTGCGGGTTCCTGAAGGCGCTGACCGAAAAGAGCCGTCAGAATCTGGACGCGGTCATGCCGGGCTACACCCATCTCCAGCGTGCGCAGCCCACGACCTTTGCGCATTATATGATGGCGTATGCCAATATGCTGAAGCGCGACGTCACGCGCCTGCAGGACTGCCTGGAGCGTATGGACGAAATGCCGCTCGGCTCGGGTGCGCTCGCGTCCACGACCTATCCGATCGACCGCGATTTTGTCCGGCAGCAGCTCGGCTTTGCCCGCCTGACCGACAACTCGATCGACGGCGTGTCCGACCGCGATTACTGTGTGGAGCTGTGCGCGGCGCTCTCCATTCTGATGATGCACCTGTCCCGCCTGTCCGAGGAGATCATCTCCTGGTGCTCGTGGGAGTTCAAGTTCATCGAGCTGGACGACGCGTATTCCACCGGTTCGTCCATCATGCCGCAGAAAAAAAATCCGGACGTCTGTGAGCTGATCCGCGGCAAGACCGGCCGCGTTTATGGCTCCCTTACTACGATGCTGACCGTGCTCAAGGGTTTGCCGCTTGCCTACAACAAGGATATGCAGGAGGACAAGGAGGCTGTGTTCGGCGCGATCGACACCGTTAAGCAGTGCCTTGAGGTATTTACGCCGATGTTCGCCACCATGACGCTACGCCGCGATAACATGCGGAAGGCGGCCTCCGGCGGCTTCATCAATGCCACCGACTGTGCGGATTACTTGACCAAAAAGGGCATGCCGTTCCGCGACGCGTACAAGACGGTCGGCCGTCTGGTCAACCAGTGCATCAAGGCGGGAGAAACGCTTGAGACGCTCACGCTCAAGGATTTCGCCGCGATTTCGAACAGCTTCGGCGACGACGTATACGACGCGCTCGACCTGCGCACCTGCGTGGGCGAACGCCGCGTGATCGGCGGGCCCGCGCCCGAGGAGGTCACACGCCAGATCGACAGGATTGAACAATTCGTGCAGGAAGCGGAGCAGGAATAAAACGATGAAACCAAAGGTATATATTGACGGCAAGGAGGGCACGACCGGTCTGCAGATTTATGAGCGGCTGGGGCAGCGCGGCGATATTGAACTCCTGCTGATCGACGAGGACAAACGCAAGGACACCGGGGAGCGGCGGAAGCTGCTCAACGCGGCGGATATCGTCTTTCTGTGCCTGCCCGACGCGGCGGCGAAAGAGGCTGTGGCGCTGATCGAAAACCCGTCCGTCCGCGTCATCGACGCGTCCACCGCGCACCGCGTCGCGCCCGGCTGGGATTACGGTTTTCCGGAGCTGTCTGAAAAGCGGCGGGCAGCCATTGCGCAGTCGAAGCGCGTGGCGAACCCCGGCT
>JBFWIM010000117.1:0-5046 GCA_050255995.1 Intestinibacillus sp. | reverse complement strand
TCCAGATAGTAACGCTGCATCTGCGGCCGGGTGATCGGGTAGTCGTTTTCGTACACGCCGATGCGCAGGGAGAGCGCGTCCAGCCCGCAGTCCGCGGCAATGCGCGGCGCGAAAAGTCCGGCTCCCGGCAGCGCCCAGTCGCATACGCCGAGCTTGCAGTTTTTCATATGATGATACCTCACTTCTTTTTCCGAAATATCCATGTATTTCGGTCATGCGCGGCGGATTTTCGCTCCGCCGCGCACTTCCCGAATGCGGAGAGTGAAAAGAAGAGAAAAGTGGTTGGGGATCAGGCTTCTTCGGCCACCTTCTTGGCCATGGCCAGGCGGCGGGAACGCGCTTCGGCGTTGCCGCGGACGACGTCCACAAAGACCGCCGCGACGATAACAAAACCGATGACGATGTACTGCATATCGGTCTGCGCGCCGAGCAGGTTCAGGCCGTTGCGGATAACCGCGATGAGCAGCGCGCCCATCAGGGTGCCGCTGATGGTACCCTTGCCGCCGCTGAACGATGCGCCGCCGATGACGCAGGCCGCGATGGCGTCCATATCGTAGGTTTCACCGGCCAGCGGGAGGGCGGTGCCCACGCGGCCGACCAGCACGATGCCGGCGATGGCGCTCATGATACCGGACATGATGTAAGTAAAGTTCAGGGTTGCGGGTACATTGATACCGGACAGGCGCGCGGCTTCTTTATTGCCGCCGACCGAATAGATCTTGCGGCCGAGCGCCGTGCGGTTGAGGAACACGCCCATAATGGCGAAGACCACGACAACCATCACGAAGCAGACCGGGAACTTGATGGGGCCGATGTTCTGGTAACCCAGGAACATCACCGCTGCGGGGAAGCCCGCGATCGGCGCGGCGCCCGTGATGAAAAGCGCGAGGCCGCGATAGATCATGCGCGTGCCCATCGTGGAAACGAAGGGGTGCGGGAGCTTGAGCTTGGTGAACAGCAGGCCGTTGATGCCGCCGCACAGGAAGCCGACGATCAGTGACGCCAGAATCAGCACGAACGGGTTTTTCACACCGTGCTGTACCATGACGCCCATGGTGCACGAGGACAGTGCGACCACCGGGCCGACCGAAAGGTCGATGCCGCCGGTCAGAAGCACCATCAGCATGCCACAGGAGACAAACGCGTTAATTGCGGTCTGCCGCAGAATATTCATCCAGTTATCCAGCGTTAGGAACTGCGCCGATACAATGGTCAAAATGACCGATAAGAGCACGACCGCCAGCAGCGGGCCGACAAATGCCGGCATTTTTTTGCCCTTTATTCCAAGTTTACTGCTCATCTAATTTACCTCCCCATGCCGCCTTCATGATCGCTTCCTGATTAAAGTATTCGCTGCCGCGCGCAACCTCGGCCATCTTCTCCCCTTCGCGCATGACGATTACGCGGTCGCACATGCCGAGGATCTCGGGCAGCTCGGAGGAGATCATAATGACGCATTTGTTCTGCTGCACCAGTTCGTTCATGACCTTATAGACCTCTACCTTCGCGCCGACGTCGATGCCGCGCGTCGGCTCGTCAAATATGTAGATCTCCGCGTCGGTGTTGAGCCATTTGCCGATAACGACCTTCTGCTGGTTGCCGCCGGAAAGCTCGCCGACCGCCTTTTCGACCGTGGGCGTGCGGATCTGCAGCTTGGCAACCGCGTCGTCCGCCTGCTTGCGGATGCGGCCCATATCGACCAGGAAACCTTGTTTCAGCGTGTCGATGTTGACAAGCGTCAGGTTCTTCTCGACCGATTCCTCGAGCACAAGTCCCTGCAGCTTGCGGTCCTCCGTCAGCAGCGCGATCTTGTTTTGGATCGCCTGCTTCGGTGTGCGGATCGTGACTTCCCTGCTGTCTATGAAGATTTGCCCCTTGTCGGGCACATCCGCCGCAAAGATGCCGCGCGCCAGTTCGGTACGGCCCGCGCCGACCAGTCCGGCAAAGCCGAGGATCTCGCCGCGGCGCGCCTGAAAGCTCATGTTATAATATTCGCCGATACGGGTCAGCCCCTTCACTTCCAGGGCAACCTCGCCGGGTGTGGTTTCAATTTTAGGAAAAAGATTCTCCAGCTTGCGGCCGACCATATGCGCAATCAGTTCATCCTTGGTCATCTGGTTCGACGGCTTGGTGACGATGTGCTTGCCGTCGCGCATAACCGTAACGTCGTCGCACAGTTCAAAAATCTCTTCCAGCTTGTGGGATACGAACAGAAGTGCAATTCCTTTTTCCTTCAGGATGTTGACCGTGCGGAACAGTTCGGCCGCTTCCTTTTCGCCCAGGCTGGACGTCGGTTCGTCCAGAATGATCACGCGCGCGTCGAGCAGAATGGATTTGCCGATTTCCACCATCTGCTGCTGACCCATGCCCTGGTTACCGCACAGCTCGGTCGGTTCAATGTTCTGCTCCATGGACGCCATGATTTCTTTGGCCTTGGCGTTCATGTATTTGTAGTCAAGCAAGCCCCCCTTGCCCTTGACGTAGTTGCCGATGAACATGTTGTCCGTGATGGACAGCTCTTTTACAATGTTGAGTTCCTGATATACGCAGGCGATGCCTTTTTCTCTCGCCTCGGAAGGCTGTTGAAAGGTCACCTGCTTTCCGTCTACGAAGATCTCGCCCTCGTCCGGCTTATAAACGCCGGTCAGCGTTTTGATCAGCGTGGATTTTCCCGCGCCGTTTTCGCCGATCAGGCCATGCACTTCGCCTGCGCGAAGCTGAAGGGACATATTGTCCAATGCGACCACGCCGGGGAAAACCTTTCGGATGTTCCGAAGTTCAACCACTACCTCACCCAATGCGCGAACCTCCTTTTTTCGATAAAAAATGCCGCTTCCCACCTGAAAATGGGTCAAAAAGGGGGACCCCCCGGCGCCGGGCGATGGGAAGTCCCCTTTTTTGAAAATTTTACGAATTCAAAACTTATTTCTGATAGTCCTTGTAATTGTCGCCGTCAATGATCGCGATGCCGGTGTTGATGTACGCGTCGTAGGTTTTGCCTTCCAGCGCGCCCATGCCGCACTCTACGCCCTGCTTGCCGATTTCAAACGGCTTCTGCGCAATGATCATGGAAATCTCGCCGGTGGGGATCAGATCGATGGCTGCCTGGAAACCGTCAAAGCCGCAAACCTGAATCTTGTCGGAGAGGCCCGCGCCCTTGATGGCCTGCGCCGCGCCGACCGCCATGGAGTCGCTCGTTACCATGACCGCGTCAATCTTGTTCTGATATTTGGTCATGAAGGCTTCCATTGCGTTGGCCGCCTTGTCGGATTCGCAGTTGGCGTCCTGGGTCTCCAGAACAGTGTTGCCGGTCTCCTCGAGGCCCTTGATGAGGCCCTCGGTGCGCTTCTCGTGGTTCGGGTCGCCGAGCTTGCCGCGCAGGATGACGACATTCTTGCCGCCGCCCAGACGGGTGCCGAATTCCTTCGCGCCCTCGTAAGCCGCTTCATAGTTGTCGGTGCCGATGTAAGTAACCTTATCCTTGAAGTCCGGCGCATCGGTATCGACCATAACGATCTTGATGCCCTTGTCCGCCGCGGTGGTCAGCGCGTTCATCAGGGTGTCCGCCTGATTCGCCGCAACCAGCAGGATATCAACGTTCTTGGCAATCAGGTCTTCCACCGCGGTGACCTGCGCCATAATTTCGCTTTCGTTGTTCGGGGCTACGCAGGTGACGTTGGCTTCCGGGATACCCGCATCCTTCGCAGCCTGCTTCGCGCCGTCCATAACCGCCTGCTGGAACTCGTCAAACGACTTCATGACAACGCCGATTTTGAGCTGGGAAGCATCCTTTGCGCCGGAGCCCGCGTCCTGTGCCGTGTCCCCGCCGCCCTCTGCCGGCGCCGTGCTGTCACCCGCGCTGCTGCCGCCCGCGCCTCCGCAAGCCGTCAGGGAAGCTGCCATTGCCAGTGTGAGCAGAATGCCGATCCATCTCTTCGCCTTTTTCATGTTCTTCCTCCTTCATACTGCCGCGGGTCTGTGCCGCGCGGCCCTCTACCCCGGGAGCCATCCTCCCTTGATGTTGTCCTTATTATACCCCGGCTAAAGGATTTTGTTAATGTTTATTCCGGCTCAAATAGTGCTCCAAATGATCACAACCCCGACGCCATAATTTGTAATTTTTGAAAAACCCACTGATCCGCCCTGTAAAAATCCGGCTTTGTTGTATTTTAAGTATAATTTTTCGCACTTGTCGACAAAATCACCGTCCTTCTGCGGGCACGGGAACGCAGCAAAGTGCGGAAAAGGACAATAACACAGCATAATAATACAGTTATAGTTTTTTGTCATATCCCCCCTTCTTGTTTTTTCCCAAAAACCATTGCATTCCCCCTGTAAAAAAAATATAATATACACAAGGACAACTTTATTGAAAAAGATGGATTTAGGTATTTTTCACAACAATATTTTGGGGGATAAAGCCTATGAAACCTGTCAAGCGCGCGCTCTCCCGCGTGCTGCTCCTTCGTTTTATTCTGTGCGTCTACATACCCTTGCTGCTTGTAACCGTGCTCGCCGTGGCGTTGCCTTACCGGGAAATCTCCGTGCAGCGCCTCCAGGAATGCGCCAGGACGATGGAACTGAACACCAGCCGCATCGCCCAGCACGTCGGCTATGTAGGGCAGACCGTGACGCTGCTGGAGGACAGCCAGCCGCTGCGCGAAGCCCTCAAGGACTACGCGCTCTCGGACGCAACCAGCCTGACGCCTCGCGAGCTGTACTTTATTGTGGGCACGCCGATCTCCTACCGGGAGCTGTTCACCAACCGTGCGGTCAGCGCCATCACCGTGTTCTCCAAAAACCGTCTGGCATATTACGGCCGCCAGCAGACCACCACCGACCTCGCGCTTACCCGTTGCGGCTCCGTGCTTTTTAACACCACGGATATCCCGGAGGGCGGCGCATATGTCATCCCGCAAACGCCGAACGGCTATGTCTACTACGTGAACAACTTTGTGAATATCTACGACGGCAGCAAGCTGGGGCAGCTCGTCATTGAGCTGGAAGCGATCCCGACCTATCAGAATACGGGCGAACCGCTCGGCA
>JBFWIM010000116.1:0-5084 GCA_050255995.1 Intestinibacillus sp. | reverse complement strand
GCTGCCCTCCGGCGTCGGCAGGGTATTTTCGAAGGTCTGTCCCTCCTGCGGTCTGGCATAGACCGCCGCGCCTTCGCCGGCATAGACGATGGCGGTGGAGGGCACCATGATGCAGTCCGGCTTGGAGGCGGAGACAATTTTGAAGGAGACGCTGCGGTCGGGCGCGAGCGATCCGTCCGCGCCGTCGAGCAGGATAACCGCAGGGAAGGTCACGCCGCCGCTCATGCCGCCCATACCGCCGTCCTGATTGTTCTGGGTGCTGGCCTGCAGGCTGACGGTCGAGACCGTGCCGGTGTACTGCTGGCTTTCGTCCATGTCCATCGTCAGGATTGCGGGCATGCCGGGCTGTACCTTGTCGATGTCCAGCTCGGAAATGTCGACATTTACGACGATGGAGGACAGGTCGGCCACGGTGCAGGGCGCGGTGCTGCCATCCAGCTTGTCGCCTGCGGAGACCGCCAGATTGGTCACGATGCCGTCGATGGTCGACTTGACGGTCGAGTCCTCAATCAGCTTTTGCAGTTCAGCCACGCGCTCCTGCTTGGATTGCAGCGCCTTGCGGGCGCTTTCCAGCGAGCGCTCGGCCGTACCGACGGCCGTTTGCGTGTCGTCGTTTTTCAGGCGGCACAGTACGTCGCCCGCGCTGTAGCGGTAATAGTCCAGGCTGCCGATGGCGGTGATTTCGCCGCTCGCCTTGACGGTGATCTCCTCCTCGCGGGCATATTCCAGCTTGCCTGATTCCGCGGGCATGACGTTGCCCGCGGCGGTGGCAATGGAGGCGGTCGCGACCATGTCCTTTTTGAGCGTGCCGGGGTTTTTCAGCGAGACCACCGCGCGGAACAGCAGCGCGCCATCGTCGGAAATTTTCTGCACGCGCTCGACAGATTCGACCTTGCCCGCGACCGTGGACATGCTCTGCGGGATGGAAACGGTCGCCGAAGCGCCGGGCTTCACCGCGTCGACATAAGTATAATTCAGGTAGAGCGGCAGGCGCATAGTGCTGTCGTCCACCATGGTGCCGAGCACCGTGCCGTCCGAAAGGGTCTGCCCGACCTTGTAACCGGTGGCGTCGCCGCTGTCGTCCGTGCGCGGGATCACCTTACCGGTGAAGGGGGCAGTCACGGTCAGGCCGGAGACATTCTTCTGCGCGGTGGAAACGCCGGACTGCGCCTCGTCAACCGCGCGCATCGCGTCGTCCAGCTCCGAGTTCGCGTCGTCCAGTTCTTTTCGCGTCTCTTTGGGGTCGACCACGAAGAGCACGTCGCCTGCGTGGACGGTTTGTCCGACTGTGACATTGACCTCCGTCACATCGCCCTTGAGATCCTTGCCGAGATCGACCTTGCTCTTGGCGGCGGTGCGGCCGCTGCCCTCCACATAGGTCTCCAGCATGCCGCGCATGGCGACCGCGGTCGTTTCCGTTGTATTGGCATTTGCAGCGTTTTGGCGGGTCTTTTTGACCACATAGATGCCGCCGCCCACGATGGCAGCAATGAGAACCAGCGCAATGCCGATTTTCAGAGGCCGGGGCCACTTCTTTTTCGGGCGGTTCATTTTATCCGCGTATTTGTTGCGCGTGAGCTTGGGCGCGTCCGCTTCCGGTACGGACGGCGGCTGGGATACGGGTTCCGCCGGGGCGATGGGGGTGCCTGAGGTGGTGTCTGCCATTTCTGATTCCTCCGATGTCATTATATTCTGCGAGTATCGCGCTAAAATCTGGAAATAAAGAATCTTAATTATAAGACGTTTGAGACCCGTCAATGGTTTCGCAAAAAATACACAAATTGTACACAAATTTATTTTAAGCATTCCGGCCGTGCCATGCAAGGGATATGCAATAATTGTAAGTGATTATTAAGAGTTCCGGAGGCCGCTCCGCATCAATAAAAGAACCCCGCGTGTGTTATCCGACACATCGCGAGGTTTTTGCGTTTAAGCGGTTTCCTGTTTTGCTCCGCCCAATGAGGAATACAGCACGCCGCCCAGGATGAGCACCGCGCCAAGCAAAAAGGCGCCTGTGATTTTTTCATGCAGCAGCAGAATACCGAGCGTCATGGAGGTCAGCGGCTGGATGGGGTAGAACAGGGCGCAGGTGCTGGCTTCCAGCCGCGACAGGCAGTAGTTCCACAGGGTATGCGCGCCTGCGGTGCACACCGTGCCGAGATAGATCAGCGGCAGCAGGAGCTTGGGCTGCAGTAGCGCCAGATCCGGCGTCGTTGCAAACTCCCATACGCATAAGGGGAGAGTAAAGAGGGCGGCGATATAGATGCCGTATGTAGTCAGGGTCAGCGGATCATAGCACTGGGTCACGCGCCGCACCGTCACGCTGACGAACGACCAGACCAGCACGGAAAGCAGAGAGAACAGCACGCCTGCCACATGGCTGCCCGCCACGCCGCCGCCCACAATGCAGGCCGCGCCCGTCACTGCGCTGATCACGCAAACGACCTTTTTAAATGTCAGTTTTTCATGCAGGAGCAGAACGGCGAACAGCACGATAAAGATCGGGTTCATCGAGTTAATGAGGGACGCCGGCGACGCGCCCGCGATCCGGGTACCCACCTGCTGGAAGGTGACCGAGGCCACATAGCCCCCGAGTCCGAGCAGTGCGACATATTTGCGGTCCTGCGGCGCAATTTTGACCGGCTTTTCCATATTCTCGGCCTTGCGCGCGCGCAGTATCACGGTCATACTGACAGCGGCGACCAGATAGCGGACAAACAGGATGGTAAAGGTCGGCAAATAGCCGAGCACAAATTTGTTGGCAACGTACAGGCTGCCCCACGCCGCAGTGGTCAGAACCAACAGCAGATAGATCCGCTTGGTACTTTTCATAGTGTTCCCTCCCATTCACGGCACCCGGCAGGGACGCCGTACGGATTCATTATAACATAGCTTTGAGAAAATCCCACCCAAAAGCAAAAAGTTTTCATTGCTTTCGCCGGGCGCGTTCCATTGCGGTACAACCGTACACAAAGACATCACTGATCGCCTGTCTCATTTGAATCGTGCTCTGTATGTGCAGGTGCAGTCTGTGCTGGCCAAAAACAAATGCGAGCGTCATATCCGCGGAGGGATGGCGACAAAAGAAAAATATCGTGAGGCGCGCGAAAGACAGGATCATACCGATGTGGAATCCTGCCAGACGGTCTAGGGAGGGTTTGTCCTGTGCAAAAACAAGCGGCGTCCCATCACTGGGACGCCGCCGGTATGTAAGACTCGGATGGCTGGGTTCAGAATGACTTATTCATTTCGCCCATGCAGCTCTTACAGATATTCTTGCCCTTGAAATGGACAATATCCTTGGCATTTCCACAAAAGATGCATGCAGGCTCATACTTCTTCAGTACGATCTGCGAACCGTCAACGTAAATTTCCAGCGCATCTTTAACATCGATGTCAAGCGTTCTGCGAAGTTCGATTGGCAGAACGATACGGCCGAGTTCATCGACCTTTCTTACGATACCAGTAGATTTCATGTTGTACACTCCTTCTCACAAAACATTCCAAATATGTGAAATCCGACGGTCGGATCACAAACAAATTAAAGGCTATTGATAGCCGAAGGGGGGATTCAATTGATTTCAAAGCTTTGGGTAGCCTTTTTGGTACTCAGCTTTGTTTTTGGCGCGATGACCGGACGGATTGATGCGGTGTCCGCAGCAGCGACCAAAGGGGCGGCGGAATCGGTAACGCTGATCATCAGCATCACGGGCATCATGTGCCTTTGGTCGGGCGTGATGGAGCTTGTCCGCGCTTCCGGGCTCGCAGGGAAAATCGCACGTATGCTGCGCCCGCTGCTGCGCCCTCTCTTTGGCGAGGCGGCGAGAGACCGGGAAGCGATGGAGAGCGTCAGTGCAAACGTGACGGCAAACCTGCTTGGCCTCAGCAATGCGGCGACGCCCATTGGACTGCAGGCCGCCGACCGGCTTTACACGGTCTGCGGGCGGCGCGGCGCGCCGGATGCGGTTTTGTCGCTGATTGCGCTGAACACAGCTTCCATACAGCTTGTACCGGCGACTGTCGCAGCGGTGCGCGCCGGATACGGCGCCTCAAATCCGTATGATATTATGCCTGCCGTCTGGGGAGCCTCCATTTCGTCGGTCATCGTTGTGCTGCTGGCAGCACGGATTCTTCGGCGTTTCTGGGGCGACGGGAAGGCTGCCGGGAAATAGTAGATAACCTGTGAAAGTGTAAGACTTTGTAAATTCAGTTTACAGTTTGTATTATCCACTATTTTCCGCGTAAAGTTTGTCGAAGTTCGTCGAAACAATCAAAAAAATTTCAAAATTCACCAAATCAAATAAAAAAACATAACAAATCGGGAAAGGAAGGAAAAATAGTGAGTCGAATCACCGTGTGCATAGTACCTTTTCTGCTGTGCGCAATAGGGGTTTACGCTCTGTATAAGCAGGTGGACGTGTTCCCTACCTTTTTAAAAGGGGCGAAAACCGGCCTGGACACGGTGCTCAGCATTTTTCCGACACTGGTCGGCCTGCTGACGGCAGTGTACATGCTGCGCGCCTCGGGATTTATCGACCTTGCGGGCAATGCGCTCGCACCGGTGCTGTCCTTCCTGGGGATTCCGAAGGAATGCGCCGCGCTCGTGCTGCTCAAACCGGTCAGCGGCAGCGGCGGTCTTGCGCTGGGCAGCGAAATTATGAAACAATTCGGGGCGGACAGCTATGTAGGACGGGTAGCTGCCGTCATGCTCGGCGCATCGGAGACCAGCATATATACAATAAGCGTTTACAGCGGACATCTGGGATTGCGCGATACGCGGTATGTCATACCCGCCGCGCTGCTCGGTGATTTAACAGCATTCGCAGCATCCGCTTTTTTTGTACGGATACTATTATCATGAATGTAAAAAATCGGTTAGTATTATTATTACACAAATCCGATAAAAAATCTAGTAGATTTTTACGATAAATGCTCTATTTTGGTCGATTGCTGAAAAAAATATGACATTTATTGTATGAAATTAACAGACTTGTACAATAAGTTAACTATGATTTAGATTGATTGGAAAATAATGGAGCGCCTGACTGTTCAGACGCTCCATTTTCTCATTCAATTTACCGTTA
>JBFWIM010000115.1:0-5176 GCA_050255995.1 Intestinibacillus sp. | reverse complement strand
CGCCGCCATAGATCAGCTTGAAAAGGAAAAGGGCATTCCCGCCGACTACATGCTTGACCGCGTGGGGCAGGCGCTGCTCACCGCCTATAAACGCGACAACGCCGGCATGACCGACAACGTCTATGTTGTGCCGGACCGCGAAAAAAAGGAAATCCGCATGTTCGTGCGCAAAACCGTTGTAGACGACGTCTACGAGCCATACGAAGAGCTTTCTCTGGAGGAAGCGCGCGAATATAAAAAGAATGCCATGATCGGCGATGTGATCGACATTGACATTCCGACCAAATCCTTCGGCCGCATCGCCGCGCAGACTGCCAAGCAGGTCATCATTCAGGGAATCCGTGAAGCGGAGCGCGGCATGGTGCTCTCAGAGTTCACCTCCAAAGAGCACGAAATCCTGACGGCCGTCGTTTCCCGCATTGACCCGCGCAACGGCGCGGTCATTCTGGAGATCACCTCGCAGGGCGAAAAGACCGAGGCGGTGCTGTCCTCCTCCGAGCAGGTGCGCGGCGAAACCCTCGTCGAAGGGCAGCGCGTAAAGGTCTATGTCATCGAGGTACGCAAGGGCCAGCGCGGCCCGCAGGTGCTCATTTCCCGCACCCATCCCGGGCTGGTCAAGCGGCTGTTCGAGCTGGAGGTTCCGGAAATCCACGACGGCGTGGTGGAAGTGCGTTCCATTGCCCGCGAGGCCGGAAACCGCACCAAGATTGCCGTCATGTCGAATGACCCGAACGTCGACCCGATCGGCGCCTGCGTCGGCACGCGCGGCGCGCGCGTCGGCAATATTGTCGACGAGCTGGGCGGAGAAAAGATCGACATCATTAAATGGTCTGCCGACACCGCGGCGTTCGTCTCCTCCGCGCTTGCGCCGGCAGATGTCATCGCGGCCTATGTCGGCCCGGACGGCAAGAGCTGCCGCGTCATCGTTCCGGATGACCAGCTTTCCCTCGCCATCGGCAAGGAAGGCCAAAATGCCCGCCTCGCCGCTAAGCTGACGGGCTGCAAAATCGACATTGCGCCCGCGTCTCAGGCCGGCGACCCGCCGGCACAGCCGCAGCCCGCGCCCAGGGAGGAAGCTCCCGCAGACCCCCCCGCTCCCGCGGAGGACGGCGCTGCGCCCGCGCAGCCTGTAGCCGATATTGATCTTGACGCCGCCGCAGACGCGATCTTCGGCAAGTAAATCCGCTTTTTTCTGAGCCAAAACAAAGGGGGACGTTATGCAAAAACGAAAGATCCCGATGCGGCAATGTCTCGGCTGCCGCACCATGTTCCCGAAGAAGGAGCTGATCCGGGTGGTACGCTCTCCCGAGGGCGACATTGCGCTGGATTTTAAAGGCAAGGCGCCCGGGCGCGGCGCGTATGTATGCCGCAGCCCGGAGTGCCTTCGCAAAGCCCAAAAATCCCGCGCGCTGGAGCGCGCCTTCGGCGTTTCGGTGCCGGACGAAATTTATGACGCGCTGACCGCGCAGATGGAGGCGGGTGAAGATGACAAATCCTAACAGCGTCTGCGGATTGCTGGGGCTGGCGCTCCGCGCCTCGCGCCTTGCGGTCGGAGACGATCCCGTGCATGACATGCTTGCGGCAAACCACGCGCGCGCGGTGTTTGCCGCGTCCGACGCGGGCGCGGGCATCCTGAAAAAAATTACGCGCCGCGCATCTGAATCGGGCATCCCGCTGCTCATGCTTTCGGAAACAAAGGCAGAGTTGGGCGGTGCGCTCGGGCGCGCTTCCTGCGCAGTATGTGCCACGAGCGACATCGGCTTCGCCGCCGCCGCCGCTGCAAAGCTCGCCCCGCTTTCCGAGGAAAACGCCGAAGCGGCGCGTCTGCTCTCGCAAAAGAATACCCGCATTCAAAATCGCCGCGCAAAACCCAAAAAGCATGGAGCGGGCGGCAAAGTAACCGAATATATCGATATTGAAGAAGATGAATACGAGCGCCGTTTTGGAAAACCCGGAAAAGGATCCAAATAAAGGCAGCCCGACGCAATAGACCACAAACAGAAAGGTGGAGCAGATCGCATGGCAATTGAAAACAAGTATCGAGTCCATGAAGTAGCAAAGGATTTTGGCAAAAGCACCAAGGAGATTAGTGACATACTGACACTGTTCGGCAAGACGCCTAAGAACCATATGCAGGTGCTGAGCAATGAAGAGCTGGATTTCATTTTCGAATATCTAACCGCCCACGCTCCGGTGTCAAATCTTGAAGAAGTGCTGGAAAAGCAGGCGGCCGAACGTCCGGCTGCGGCGCCCAAGCCGGCAGCACCGAAAAAAACCGAGGAGCAGGCCCGTCCTGCAAGCGACGGCAAGCCTGCCCCGCAGGACCAAAAAGACGCTTCGCAGGCAAATACAACTTCCCGTCAGGTGCATCGCATCGACACCCGCGGCGGCGGCGACATTAACCTGGCGAAATACGACGACCATGTGGAAGCACTTGTAACCGAAAAGGCCGAGCGCATGGGCGCGGCCGACAAGAAGCAAAAGCTGACCAAGAAAGCCGACCAGCGTGCCCGACCCTTCGGCAACAAGCGCCGTCAGGAAGAGCAGGAAAAAATGCGCCGCCTGCAACGCCAGCAGCAGAAGCTGGCAGCCAAAAAGGTGCAGCTTAAGGTCATGATTCCGGACGAAATCAATGTCGGCGAGTTCGCGCAGCGCATGAAGCGCACCGCAGCCGATGTCATTAAGGAATTGATGAAGCTCGGCGTAATGGCATCCATTTCCGAAACCATTGACTTTGACACCGCGGCGCTTGTCGCGGAGGAAATGGGCGCCAAGGTGGAGCATGAGATCCATGTAACCATCGAGGAGCGGCTGTTCGACGAATCCGAGGACAAGGCCGAGGATCTTGTGCCGCGCGATCCGGTTGTCGTCGTCATGGGACACGTCGACCACGGCAAAACCTCCCTTCTCGACGCAATCCGCAAGACCAAGGTCGTGGACGGCGAAGCCGGCGGCATCACCCAGCATATCGGCGCATACCGCGTGCAGATCAACGGCAAGCCCATTACCTTCCTTGACACGCCGGGCCACGCCGCCTTTACCTCCATGCGCGCGCGCGGCGCGCAGGTCACCGATATTGCGATTCTGGTCGTTGCCGCGGACGACGGCATTATGCCGCAGACGATTGAGGCGATTAACCACGCCAAGGCGGCCAAAGTGCCGATCATCGTGGCAGTCAATAAAATTGATAAGGACGGGGCCAACCCCGACCGCATCATGCAGCAGCTCACCGAGTACGGCCTCGTACCGGAAGAATGGGGCGGCGATACCATCGTTTGCAAGATCTCCGCAAAATACGGGCAGGGTCTTGAAAACCTGCTGGAAATGGTGCTGTTGACCGCCGAGGTGCAGGACCTCAAGGCCAACCCGAACCGTCAGGCCAAGGGTACCGTCATTGAAGCCAAGCTGGACCGCGGCCGCGGCCCGGTTGCAACCGTCCTCATTCAAAACGGTACGCTGCATTCCGGCGACGTAATCATTGCAGGCACGGCCGTCGGCCGCGTCCGCGCAATGACCAACGACGACGGAAAGAAGATTGAGGAAGCGGGCCCGTCCGTGCCGGTGGAAATTATCGGCCTCGGCGAGGTGCCGGGCGCCGGCGATATCTTCTACGCGGTCGAAGACGAAAAGATGGCGCGTCAGCTCGTCGAGCAGCGTAAGGATCAGGAGAAGGAAGAGCGCAACAAAGCCTTCCATAAAGTTACGCTTGATAACCTGTTTGATTCCATCCAGCAGGGCGAGATGAAAGAGCTGAATATCATTGTCAAGGCCGATGTGCAGGGTTCTGTCGAAGCCATTAAGAGCTCGCTTGAGAAGCTGTCGGGCGACGAAGTCCGGGTCCGCGTGATCCACGGCGGCGTCGGCGCGATCAATGAATCCGACGTCATGCTGGCAGACGCTTCCGGCGCGATTATCGTCGGCTTCAACGTCCGTCCGGACCGTGCCGCGGCCGAACAGGCCGAGATCCACGGCGTCGATATGCGCATGTACCGCATCATCTATGACTGCATCGCGGAAATGGAGCAGGCCATGAAGGGCATGCTCGAGCCGAAGTACAAGGAAGTTGTGCTTGGTCACGCAGAGGTGCGTCAGGTCTTCAAAATTACCGGCGCGGGCGCGGTTGCGGGCTGCTACGTGCAGGACGGCAAAATCCAGCGTGCCGCAGAGGTGCGCGTGGTGCGCGACGGCATTGTCTTCCACGAGGGCGTCCTGAACACGCTCAAGCGCTTTAAGGACGACGTGAAGGAAGTGGCCTCCGGCTATGAATGCGGCATGAGCATTGAAAACTACAATGACATCAAGGAAGGCGACATCATCGAGTGCTTTATGATGGAAGAAATCCAGCCCTGACAGCACGCGCCGCATGAAAAACGCACCTGAGGCATACACTAATGTTCCCTGTTGTTTTATGAACCACCGCTATCTGTTTCCCTCTGCAAAGGAGGTTTAATATTTATGTCTACCCGTATCGACCGCATCAGCGAGGAGGTCATGAAGGCGCTCGCGGAGTCCATCCGCACCCTCAAAGACCCCCGCGTTTCCGGCGGCCTTGTCTCAGTGACCCGCTGCGAGGTAACGGGCGACCTTCGTTATGCGAAGGTTTATATTTCAGTCCTCGGCTCGGAGGAGGACGCCAAAGCCGTTATGCGCGGCTTAAAGTCCGCAGCCGGTTTCCTGCGCCGCGAAGTGGCGCACAAGGTGCAGTTGCGCTATGCGCCGGAGTTACAGTTTCATCTCGATCAGTCCATTGTGCACGGCGCGCACATCTCCGAGCTTCTTCACCGGATTGAAGACAAAGAGAAACAGCCTGAAAAGGAGGACTGAGAACATGGGCGTTTCCGTAACTGTGCCCCAAGCGGCGCGCGCGCTGCTTGAGGCGGACGACATTCTGGTCATTTCCCACCGCCGTCCGGATGGTGATACCTCCGGCTGCGCGGGCGCGCTGTGCCGCAGCCTCCGCACCCTTGGCAAAAATGCTTATATTTTGCCGAATCCCGAAATTACAAAGCGTTACGCTCCTTTGATAACGCCCTGTTATTCTTCTCCGGATTTCAACCCAATGTTTGTCGTTACGACAGATATCGCAGACTATACGCTGTTCACCGACAACGCAAAAATGTTTGAGGGCCGCGTCGATCTTGCCATTGACCACCACCGCTCCAATCCGGCGTTCGGC
>JBFWIM010000114.1:0-5309 GCA_050255995.1 Intestinibacillus sp. | reverse complement strand
CTTTCCATGAACGCCCGGAAGGAGTCCTGGTAAACAATATCCGCATACATCTTAAATTCTTGCATTTCTTAATATAAACCTCCTACAAAGAAACAAACGGTGTGAAACCGGTCACGGGAGCGGTACCGCGATGTAGTAAAAAAGAAAGGCGCTGCCGTTTTTGACATAGCCCAACCAAGGCGCTGCACGCTTTCTTTATTTCTAAGCGACACTATAAAGCAGCGCCGCCTGAAAGTCAATGCCTTTTTGGGGCATCGCGGAAAATTTGAAAACTATGCATGAAACCGCTCCCGCGAATTCGTTCAACCTGTACAAACGTTATTTGGATTGTCTATTATTTGAACGTGTTTTTGTTGGGACGGAACCGGTTTTATTGGAGTTTCACTAAAATACAATAACAAAATATGCAATACTCACAAAATGTTAAAAGATCATGAAAGAAACGCTTGGTTGGTATTGACAATGGGTGTTTTGCCAAGTATAGTGTGACTATGCCAAGCGGCAAACAGGCAGAAAGGCGAACAGGAGGAAGCGAAATGAGCCCAATCACGATTTCTGAAATTGCACGTGAAGCCGGCGTTTCCAAATCCACCGTGTCTCGTGTGCTGAACAACAAGCCCGACGTATTGCCGGAAACCAAGCAGCGCGTGATGGAGATTGTCGAGAAGTACGACTTTCAGCCCAGCGTGCATGCGATCAGCATGTCGCAAAAACGCTGCAATTGCATCGGCGTGGTCATTCCGCATGATATTGACTATATCTTCAAGAACCAATATTATGCCGAGATTCAAAGAACCATGCTGAAGGCGGCGCAGGAGCGCGGCTATTACGTATTGCTGCTGTGCTGCAAGGATATGAAAGAAGCGGTCAATGCGGTCAAACAGCGCCGGGTCGACGGACTGATCATCATCAGCCCGCTGCCTGAGCACAAAAACGCGATGATGACGTTTCTGGAAAGCAACATTCCCTTCGTGACGGTCGGCAAATGCCAGTTTCTTTCTGATGCGTATCAGGTTTGTACCGACAACTACAAAGGCGCCATGCTCGCGATGGAGCATCTGATGTCCCTGGGTCACAAGCGCATCGCCTATATAAACGGCCCCCTCTTCCTGCCGTCCAGCCAGGAGCGTTACCGTGCTTATCTGGATGCGATGCAAACCAATGGTTTTCCCGTGGAAGCCGGTATGGTTAAAGAGGGCGGAAACTCAATTGAATCCGGTTATACGGCTACCCGCGAGATTTTAGCGAGCCACCCGGATATTACCGCCATTTTTGTCGCATCCGACTACATGGCGATCGGCGTGGAAAATGCCATCCGGGACAACGGCATGAAGGTGCCGCGTGATATTTCCATTGTCGGCTTCGATAATGTACCTATTTCCGAGCAAATTAGCCCGGCGCTCACTACGATTGACCAACATATTGAAAAGAAGGGCCGCGTTTGTGTTGAATTGCTGCTCGATCTTCTGGAATATCCGGAAGTGGAACGTGCACGTTCTGTTGACATCGATCCAATACTGTGCGTTAGAGAAAGCACCTGTACGGTCCGCTCATGAGCAGGCGTTTATGGGCGGACAATTCTTTAGATCTTCGCGGGAACGGTACCGGGCACGGTACCGAGAAATTTCCATAATAAGTTTATCCATTCCTCTTTTAATAATTTTTGGAACCAGTACGGGAGCGGTACCGATAACGGTTTTCATTTATTGGGTGCGTGGCACCAGGAAAGAGGCAAACTGAATGAAAAAATTGCTTTTGACGGACATCAATAAACTCGAACTGGTCGAAGAACCGATACCGGTACCCGGCGAGGAAGAGGCGGTTATTCGGGTAAAGTACGGCGGCATCTGTGGTTCCGACATGCACATCATGTCCGGACACCATCCGGCGGCGCAACCTCCCTTTGTAATGGGTCACGAGGTCTGCGGAGAAATTGCCGAAATTCACTCAAAGCGCCGTACGGATTTAAAAGTAGGGGACAAAGTGGCGATCCACGCGGTCAAGGGCTGCGGTTCATGCGAAATGTGCCGGGCCGGGCGTGAAAACCTCTGCAAGCACATTGAAATTATGGGCGCCGGCTGCGACGGTTTCTACAGTGAGTATGTGCTCTGCCGGGCTGACCGCATTATCCCCTTCAAGCCGGATGTCGACATGAAGATAGCGGCGCTGGTTGAACCCTTGACCATTGCCGTTCACGATGTACGGCGTTCCGGTCTCATGGCGGACGAAGATGTTTTTATTACCGGCGCCGGTACGATCGGCGTGCTGATCGGTATGGTTGCAAAGCTGACCGGCGCGGCGCATGTAGTGCTTGCTGAGATCAATCCTGACCGGCGCCGCATCGCCCGCGAACTGGGGTTTGAGGTGGTAGATATCTCCGCGCCGGATTTTGAGGCGCAATGCCTCGCGATTAACGGCGGCGCAAAATATGACAAAGTATTCGAGGTCACCGGATTCCAGAGCGGCTTTGACAACTGCTTGAGGATGCTCAAGCAGGGCGCTACCATGGTGCAGGTCGGCATGCCGGGCAGCGGCATCTTTGAAAGCGGCTTCAACGTTAACGCCATCATTTTTAACGAGGTCAACTATCTGGGCGTGCGCAATTCCACCGCCCGCAGCATGGAAGCCGCCGCCAAGATCATTAATGACGGGCTGCTCGACGATCAGCTGCGCAAAGTGATTTCCGCGGTTTATCCCAAGGAAAAAGGCATTGAGGCCTTCGACACAGCGCGCGAAGACAAAACCATGCTTAAAGTATTGATTGATTTTTCATGACACAGGGAAAGAGGTTTGAGTTTTATCATGCAGGACTGGCAGACGATTTACAAGTCCAGGCTGACGACGGCGGATGAAGCTGTTACGCATATTCCGGATGGCGCGCGCGTTTTTTTCGGCCATGCGGCAAATGAGCCCCCGGTGCTCGTTGACGCAATGGTCAGAAATTATGAGCAATATAAGGACGTCGAGATTGTTCATTGGGTGCCGATGGGGAAGGGCGAATATGTTCAGCCGCAAATGAAGGGCCATTTCCGCTATAACGGACTGTTCCTCGGCAATTCGACCCGCGAAGCAGTGCAGGAAGGGCGGGCGGATTACACTCCCTTCTTTTTTCATCAATCCCCCCGTTTCTTTACTGACGGCACTATGCCGATCGACGTTGCGCTCATTTCACTGACGCCGCCGGATAAACACGGCCTTTGCTCACTTGGCGTATCGGTGTGCGGTACGAGGGCCGCAGCGCTCTCCGCCAGGATTGTCATTGCACAGATCAACGACCGGATGCCGCGCACCATGGGCGACTCGTTTATCCACGTGTCCCAAATCACCTATGCCGTGGAGGCATCCACCCCGCTTCCCGAGTTGGGGGGCGGCACAATCGGCGAGGTGGAGGAGGCGATCGGCCGCAACTGTGCGAGTTTGATTGAGGACGGTTCGACCCTGCAGCTTGGCATCGGCTCGATTCCGGATGCGGTTTTGAAGTTCCTTGACGACAAAAAAGATCTCGGCATCCATTCCGAAATGTTTTCCGACGGCGTTGTCGACCTGTATGAGAAAGGCGTCATCACAGGGGCTCAAAAATCACACAACAAAGGCAAAATGGTTGCGGCGTTTTTGATGGGCAGCAAAAAATTATATGATTTTGTGGACAACAACCCCGACGTGCTGATGATGCCGGTCGACTATGTCAATAACCCCATCGTGATTGCGCAGCAGAACAGGATGGTTTCGATCAATTCCTGTCTTCAGGTGGATTTTAATGGTCAGGTCAATTCCGAATCCATGGGCATCCGCCAGTTCTCCGGTATCGGCGGCCAGCTCGACTATGTGCGCGGCGCTTCCATGTGTCCGGACGGCAAGGTAATTCTCGCCATGCCTTCCACCGCAAAAAAGGGTACGGTCTCCCGCATTGTGCCGGTGTTTGAGCCCGGTACAACGGTCACCACGACCCGCACCGACGTGCATTACATTGTTACGGAATACGGTATTACAAATCTGCGCGGAAAGAGCCTTCGTGAGCGTGCAAGGATGCTGATCGACATTGCACACCCGAAATTCCGCGACGGGCTCCGGGCATCTTATCACGAACGCTACGGCGGGGAGGAGTAAGGAAGTGGCCACAAGAAAAATTGAGAAAATCGGCGACCACACGCTCGAGCAGGTGTTTCTCTCGGTTGAGGATCACATAGGCATCCTGACGCTGCACAATCCCCCGGTCAATGCGGCAAGCGGAACCGTGCAGGAGGAAATCCTGCTGCTGTGCGACTACATCAACCACGACGACGACATCTGGGTCTGCATTCTGCATTCAGACCTCAAAACCTTCTGCGTCGGCGTCGATATCAAA
Source organism: Intestinibacillus sp. (assembly GCA_050255995.1). Lineage (GTDB taxonomy): Bacteria > Bacillota > Clostridia > Oscillospirales > Butyricicoccaceae > Intestinibacillus. The sequence continues at coordinate 964 of JBFWIM010000114.1, read as the reverse complement.
CGGTTTAAGAAGAGCATCGACGACAAGGACGTCACCAACGTCCAGGAGGTTTACTACGACGGCGCGCTCGCCCTGTACGAGCTGCGCGTGCCGCTCATCTGCGCGGTGCACGGCCACTGTCTGGGCGGCGGCCTGTGCTATCCGGCGGGCGCGGACATCTGCATCGCGGTGAAAGGCACGGTGTTCGGCGCGCCGGAGGCCAAGCTTTCGGTCGTCGGCGGTTCGGGTCACCTTGGACGCATCCTGCCGCCGATGGTGCAGCGCGACATGTGCTATTGCGGCACGTTCATCACGGCGGAGGAGCTGATCCAATACGGCGGCGTGACGCGGGTTGTAGATACGCTTGAGGAGCTCATGCCCGCGGCGATGGACAAAGCGCGGGAAATCTGCGGGCGCGGCCCGCTGGTGTTGCGGTACCTCAAGGCGTGCTTAAACGCGCAGGAGGATTTCCAGATGAAACGCAAAAACGATCTGGAGGTCACTTACACCCGCTATATGGCCCGCCACAAGGATTTCAGCGAAGGCGTGACCGCCTTCCTCGAAAAACGCGAACCCCGATATACGGGGGAATGATGGGTGATTATTGCCCAAGGGCATAATTAAAAAATTTGTTTGCAGAAAGAGGTTCGGTTATGAAAAAGAGATTTTTAGCACTGTTACTGGCAGCAGGCATGTGTGTCTCTCTGGCGGCATGCGGCGGTTCCGGCGCTTCGGGCAGCGGCTCCGGCTCCTCGGGGGACTCGGGCAGCAAGGTTACGCTTAAGTTCAACTTTGTAAAAGCCAGCACTGACCCGGAGTACCAGTGGTACGACGAGTATTTCAAGGGCATCAGCGAGGCTTCGGGCGGGGAAATCGCCTATGAACTGTATCCGTCCGAGGCGCTCGGCGGTTCCGCCGACGTTCTGGAAATGGCGTCTCTTGGTCAGGCGGTCGTACAGGACTGCGACTTCTCCTACCTTGCAAA
>JBFWIM010000113.1:0-5314 GCA_050255995.1 Intestinibacillus sp. | reverse complement strand
CCAACCATGCTGGTGCTGACCAGACTATGTACTTTTCGGGGCCCTTTTTATGCACTTTCTACTTGACGAACACAGGTGCAGGAACTTGCACAGGCAAAAGGCATCACTCTTGAACCGGGTGAGATATACACTCGTCTTGGGGATTAATAATGGAGGCGGCTCTTCTTTTCAGAAGAGCCGTTTAATTTTCAAAAAATTCATGAAAAGGATAAGATTACTTCACAAATTTTGGTTATCATAAATACAAGCCCAAGGAATTACAGTCAAACATATTTCATTCCCCCTTTTTGAGGCGCCCTTGTCCAAGGGCGCTTTTTTTGCATAGAAATAAGCGGTGGAGGTATTAACCCCCACCGCCTTTCGGTTATTCTAAATCCATGGATACTGGTGCGGCCGGCATTTCCCAGCCGCAGTGGTTTGTGTGCAATAAATGCTCCGCCGTTTCAGAAAGCGGCTTCTGCAAAAATTCTTTGTAAAGCGATAAAACTTCCGGGTTTTCATGGGAGAAGCGGAGAGCGGCATGGCGGTCCAGACTGTAGAGGACAGAAGCCCGATCTGCGGCGCGCTCTCTGTCGTCGCCCGCGATGGGTTGTCCGCCGCCGCCGACGCAGCCGCCGGGACATGCCATTACTTCTACGAAGTCATAACGTACTTCACCCTTGCGCAGCGCCTCCAGCAGACGGCGTGCGTTATCCAAGCCGGTGGCAATTGCGCAGCAAACCTTGTCACCGGCGAGATTGAACTCGACTTCACGCCAGCCATCCATGCCGCGCACCTCACGGAAAGCGTCTGGGTCAGGATTTTTGCCCGTAGCCAGGAAATACGCGGAGCGAAGCGCGGCTTCCATTACGCCGCCGGTTGCACCGAAGATCGTGCCTGCGCCGGTGCCCGCGCCGAGCACACTGTCCGGTTGCGATACCGGCATACGGTCAAGTGACAGAGATTCTGCGCGGATCAGCCGATCCAACTCGCGGGTCGTGAGCACCAGGTCAACATCCATGCCCCGGTTGGCATCCCGCATAGTCGGAAGTGCGCATTCGGCCTTCTTCGCGAGGCAGGGCATAATGGAGATGCTGTAAATGGAGCGGGGATCGACGCCAATTTTTTCCGCGAAATAGCTCTTAGAGACTGCGCCAAACATCTGTTGCGGAGATTTCGCCGTTGAGAGGCAGGAAACATATTCCGGGAACTGTGATTTTAAAAAGCGTACCCAGCCGGGACAGCACGACGTGAAGAGCGGCATAACCTTTGTTTTGCCCTCACGGAAGTGCTGGAGAAACTCGCTGCCCTCCTCCATAATGGTCAGATCGGCGGAGAAGACCGTATCAAATACGTAGTCAAAGCCCATTTGATGCAGTGCGGTGATAAGGCGGCCGACTTCGGCACGCTCAGGAGCCATGCTGAAGGGTTCACCCCAGGCGGTGCGCACGGCAGGCGCAATCTGGACAATCGTCGTCAGGTTGGGATTCGCAAGCGCATGGAAGGCCTGCTGGGTGTCGTCCCGCTCGCGCAGCGCGCCGGTTGGGCAGTGGGTGATGCACTGACCGCACAGGGAACAATCTGCATCCTGAATCTGCCGGTTCAGAGACACGTCAACGGTTGTGCGGCCGCCGGAACCGGTCAGCTCCCAAATGTTCAGCGACTGCACTTTATCGCAGATTTGCACGCAGCGTACGCATTTAATGCATTTATTTGCGTCGTGCTGAAGCGGGAAGTCGGTTGGCCAGGTATGACGTCCTTTACGCGGGAGATCCTGTTCGTACGGGGTTTCGAGAATGCCGAGGTCGTTTGCCAGGCTTTGCAGCTTGCACACGCCGGAACGGACACAGGTTGCGCACAGGCAATCATGCTGGGACAGGATCAGACCGACGTTGACGCGGCGCGTTGCGCGGGCACGCGGGGAGTTGGTCAGAACCTCCATACCTTCCTTTACCGGGTTATTACAGGAAGGCACCATGTGGTTTTCGCCCTTGACCTCAACGCAGCATACACGGCACGCGCCGATTTCGTTGATGTCCTTCAAATAGCACAGGGAAGGGATAGAAATGCCTACGGAAGCGGCGGCATCCAGAATGGTGGTGCCTTCGGGCACACAGACCGCCTTGCCGTTGATCGTTAGATTTACCATTGCGTTTTTCTCCCTCCCTTGAAATTTCCATAGCCGTAATGGTCGCAGCGCAGGCAGCGGGAGGATTCCTGCATGGCTTCCTCCTCAGACATGCACCGCGCAACCTGTTCGAAATCATGACGGCTTTCATTAAAATCACGGCTGCCTGGGTTCACACGGCCGCAGGCCGGTACCGAAGTGAGCCGTGCAGGCGGAATCGGGACGTCCGCGTCAATGACATGACGGAATCCGAGGTAGGAGTCAATGTTTGCCGCGGCCACCTTGCCGGCCGCAATTGCGCGGATGACAGTGGATGGCCCGGTGACCGCATCGCCGCCGGCAAAGACGTTGGGGCGACCCTTCACAAGACTGTCCGGCAGGGCACTGATCGCGCCGCGAACAGTTGGCACACCTGCCTCCTCAAAGGCGGCGGAATCAATGCCCTGACCGATTGCAACAATGACAAGGTCGCACGGGATGCGTTCATCTTCCTTATCGGCATTGATCGGGCGCGGACGGCCATCGGAACCGACCGGGCCGATACGCTGCGGCCGCGTCCACAGGGCGCAAACCTTGCCGTCCCCATCCAGTTCAATGCGAACGGGCGCCTGCAGCGGAACAATATTACATCCTTCCGCCGCAGCCTCTTCAATTTCCTCGCTCAGCGCAGTCATATCTTCGACACGGCGGCGGTATACACAGGAAACCGATGCAGCGCCCATGCGGATCGCGGAGCGGGCTGCGTCCATAGAGACATTGCCGCCGCCGATGACGCAGACATGCCGCCCGGTCAGATCACGCATCTGGCCGTCGCCGTTTTCACGCAGCATTTCCATTGCGGAAAGAACGCCTTCGCCCTCTTCGCCTTCGATGCCGATTTTCTTATCGATATGCGCGCCAATACAGATGAATGTTGCATCAAAATCCGCTTCAATATCGCTAAAATCCAGACCGTGCCCGACAGAAATGTTGGTATGTACCTCGACGCCGGTCGACAGGATTGCACGGATATCCCGATCCAGCATGTCGCGGGGCAGGCGATAGCTCGGGATTCCATAGCGGAGCATGCCGCCAAGCTGCGCCCGCTGTTCAAAGACTTCGACATGGTGTCCCATGAGTGCAAGGAAGTAAGCCGCCGTCAGGCCGCCCGGGCCGCCGCCAATGACTGCAACCCGTTTCCCGGTAGATTCTGCGCAACGCGGTACGGGAACTTCGCCCGCCTGCTCGACCGCATAGCGTTTGAGCCCGCAGATGTTGATAGAGTCGTCCACCATATTGCGGCGGCAACGCGCCTCACACGGATGCTCGCATACCAATGCGCACGCGGTGGGGAAGGGGTTGTCCTTGCGGATCAGGCGCACCGCATCGGCGTAGCGTTTTTCGTTGACCAGCGCAACATAACCCGGGACATCAACGTTCGCCGGACACATCGAAACACAGGGAACGGGCTGTGTCAGGCCGGAAATACAGCGGTTGCTCGTGACATGTTCGATATAGTCATCACGGAAGCCGCGCACGCCACGGAGCACCATGTTTGCAGCCTCAAAGCCGATGGCGCAGTCTGCAGAATCCGCGATTACTTGCGCGGTTTCTTCGATAAGGCCGATGGTTGCCATTGTGCCGTCGCCGTCCAGCACCTTTTCGATCAGGCGCTCAAGCTGTCCCAGCCCGATGCGGCAGGGTACGCATTTGCCGCAGGTCTGCGCATGACATAGCTTCAGAAAGGAAGCTGCCATGTCAACAGGGCACAGTCCTGGTGGACTGGCGACAATTCGCCGCTCCAAATCGCGGTAAAGGCCCTCAACAACCATTTGCGCGCGGTTTGGAGTTTCAATAATCAGTCTGCTCAAAATATCTCCTCTCCTGTTCTTGGATCAATATATACAATGTATAAACACTGTCAAAAGAAAAAAGACCGATGCGGAACCAGATACACAGACACATCAAATAATTCTGGCGTATTATAGACTTGGGCAGGGCATTCAGGAATGTCTTTTCAGCATATAATGATAGGCAAGTAACGAAATGAAACCGACGGCAATCATCGTAAACAGCGAAATCCAGAAGGCAGGCGTCCCCGGTCGGGTGATGGAGCCGCCGAGAATGGTGGCGGCAAGGATACCGGGCAGCATGCCGAGCACAGAACCGGACAAAAACTTGGGATAAGCAAGCTTCATGGATCCGAGAAGCATGCTGACCATATCAAGCGGCAGGCAGGCAACTGCCCGCAGGAGAAATGAGAAGAAAAACTCACGCCCCTGATAAAGTTTTGTTGCAGATTTTGCCTTCGGGTATTTGCGCAGAAGCGCTTCCATGGTGGCGGCGCCGCTTGCCCGGCCGATCCAGTAGGGAATCGTCGCCTCCACTGCTGCGCCGGCTATACTGACGGCAATTGCCAGCGGCCAGGGGAAAATTAGCCCGGCACAGAGCTGCAGGACGACGACCGGAAAAAAGACGGACAAGGACTTTAACACGTAAAACAGCATCAGCGCGAGCGCAGCAAGAAAGCGGTTTTTGGGAATCAGGTTTTGCAGACTGTCTGCGGTCAGATTCTGTGCATGCAATCTCCAGAAAAGCACGCAGACGAGCATGATGGCAAGCGGGAGGACGCGTGTAAGAAACAGACGAATGGTTTTTTGTTTCATGGAGCCCACCTCATATGTATACATTATACGCCCTGGGTTCAGAAAAGAAAAGAGGATAGGATTGCCAAATACAAAGTTCTACACCGCATTTTAACATGTAAAAAATTTGAGTTTTGTATTCTGTCCTGCTATAATTATGATCAGAATCTATCAAAACCATTCGGCTGACATGGGAGGCAAGGACATGGAACAGTATTTCCCTTTTTGGAGCAGGCTCACAGTGGAACAGCAGGCGCTATTGAGCGATGTTGTAACGGAACGGCGGGCAAAAAAGGGTGATCTGGTACACAACGGCAAGGAGGATTGTATTGGCCTCCTGATTGTGAAACACGGTCAGCTGCGCGTATTTGCCCTTTCCGACGAAGGGCGTGAGATCACGTTGTACCGGCTTCTGGAACGGGATATGTGCTTGTTTTCCGCCTCCTGTATCATGCGCAGCATACAGTTTGAGGTGGCTGTGGAGGCGGGGCGCGATACTGTGTTTCTGCATGTTCCCTCTGCGGTATACCAGCGCCTGATGCAGGATTCCGCGGCAGTAGCAAATTACACGAACGAGCTGATG
>JBFWIM010000112.1:0-5351 GCA_050255995.1 Intestinibacillus sp. | reverse complement strand
AACAGAAGGAACAAATGAAAGAGAACCAAAACAAAGGAGAGAGCGCATGACACAGATGGAAAAGGCGGGTGCGCCTGCCGAAGCGGACATTTTTAACGGGGAAGCGGCGGCGCGGAGCGCGGAGCCGGCCTATGAGATACCGGTGGACGGCCAGACGCTGCGCCTGACCCTGCCTCAGCTGATCGAGGCTGCACAGGCCGGGCTGACAAAGCGCAACCAGGGCATCCGCCGCGATGGGGCGGCGCGCGCTGTGCCGAACGGGCAGATCTATGCCTCGTTTCTGGCGGAGTATCCCGACGTGCAGCCGTCCGACATTCCGCCTGAAGTGTGGGAGCAGGCCGCGCGCGAGGGGAGCCTGGTTTCGGCCTACCGGGGGTATGAGCTCCAAAGGCTGCGCGCCGAGCTGGCCGCGCTGCAGAAGAACCGCGAGAACAGGGCGGGTGAAATTGGTCCGGCGGCGTCCGACGGCGAGACCCCGGCGGCAGATCCCGTGGTGAGGGCGCTGCTGGGCAGCCGCTAAGGCGAACAAATCATATCAATATGTTTTAATATGGAGGAATATTACATATGGAAATCAATTTGGCAAGCAAATATGCCGATCAGATCGCGGAGGTATTTACGCGCGCCTCATTCGTCAAGGGCAAAACCGCAAATACCTTTGACCTGACCGGCGTCAAAACGCTCAAGGTCTACACGCCGATTACGGTCGAGGAGACCGACTACGTCCGCGAGGGTATGAGCCGCTACGGCACACCGACCGAGATGCAGGACACCGTGCAGGAGCTCAAGATGACCCAGGACAAGGCGTTCACGCTGACGATCGACAAGGGCAACAACCTCGACCAGAACCTGACCAAGCGCGCCGCCGATATGCTGCGTCTGCAGATCAACGAAAAATCCACTCCGGCGGCGGACCGCTACGCGCTGCGCCGCTTCGCCATGATGGCGGGCACGATCGCGGAGGCTGTGGAGACGCCGGCAAAGTCGAACGTTATCTCCCTGATCGCGGAGGGCGCACAGGCGCTGGACGACGGGCTAGTGCCGGACGAGGGCCGCTACCTCTATCTGACGAGCGCCATGTACAAGCTGGTGTGCACCTCCGACGAGTTCACCGCCGTGCCGAACCTCGGCGAAAAGAGCGTGGCCAAGGGTGTGGCCGGCGAGGTGTTCGGCATGCAGGTTGTCCGCGTGCCGCAGAGCTATATGCCCGAAAACTGCTACTTCCTGATCACGCACAAGGACGCGGTGCTGCTGCCCTACAAAATTTCCGACGCCAAGGTGCACAACGACCCGGTCGGCGTGTCCGGCGCGCTGATTGAGGGCAGACACTACTACGACGCGTTCGTGCTCGGCGCGAAGTGCGCGGGCGTATATGCGCTGGTCGCGGCGGGCAAGGTCACGGCTGTGCCGGCCATTACGGTGACGGACGGCACGGCGACCCTGGCCTGCGAGACCGCGGGCGCTGCGCTGCGCTACACGCTGGACGGCTCCGACCCGCGCTACTCCGACAGCGCGAAGGACTACACGGGCGGCATTGCGCTGACAGAAGGCGACACGGTGCGCGCCTTTGCCGCGGCGGGCGGGCTGTATCCGTCCCCGGTCGCGGGCGAATAAGCGAATAAGGGAGGAAAAAAACGATGACCGGAACCGAATGCTACCGCGCGGCGCTCGCGCTGCTGGCGGAGACGACCGACAGTGCGGGGTATTACGATAAATTCGCGCTTTACGGCCTGAACCAGCTGCTCGCGAACTGTTTCCGCGAAAATAACGCGCTGCGCGAGCGGAACGGGCAGGAGCCGCTGACAAGGCCGCCGCGCATGGACGACATTGCCGGGGAAATCCCGGCGGACGAGGCCATGGTGGCCGAATGTTTTCCCTATGAGCTGGCCGCGCTGCTCGTCTGCGAGGACGATAAGGCGAAGTTCAACTGGTGCGCCACCGAGTTTGCGGAGCGGCTGGACCGCCACTGTCCGGCTTCGCTCCTGCCGGTCGAGGAGATGTACTGATGCGCGCTTACAGCTTTTCAAAAGCTGAGACCGTACGCGAAAACACGGTGACGCGCTTTGGGGGCGTGGACTTTGAGACCCATCCGACCAAGGTGGAGCTTTCGCGCAGCCCGGACATGAAGAATATGCTCGCGGGGGAAACGCATTTCCTCGTCAAGCGGCCGGGGTATAAACGGGTGTGCACGCTGGAGGCGCCGGTTTACGGGCTGTTCGCGCTGCCGGACGACGACGGTGCGGCGCTTTGCCACGCCGGCGCGGCGTTTTACCGTCTTGCGCCGGACGGCACAGCGGCCTTGCTGCGCGAGGGTGCGGCGGAGGCGTTTTCCTCCTCCTTTGTCATGGGCGGGCGGCTGTTTCTGCTCGACGGGACGACTTTTTGGGTTGCGCGAAAAGGGGGTGACGGCGTTTGGGCGGTCTCGGCGGTGGCGGACGAGGCCTTTGTACCCACGACGACGATCTCCGCCCCGCCCGCGGGCGGCGGTACGAGCTATGAGGCCGTCAATCTGCTCACGTCGAAGCGCATCAACACCTTTATCGGCAACGGTTCGGCGACCCAGTTTTATCTGGATGCAAAGGACATTGACACTGACGCCGTCACCGCAACCGTGGGCGGCAGCGCCGTGACGGTATCCTCGGTCAACCGCGCAACCGGGGTGGTCACACTGGCAGCGGCGCCGGCGAACGGCAACGGACTGGCCAACGTGACGATTACCTTCTCCAAAACGGTGGACGGCTATGCCGATAAGATCAACAAATGCCGCGTTGCGGGGCTGTACGGCGGCAAAAACGATACCCGCGTCTTTCTTGCGGGCAACCCGGACGAACCGGCCTGCGACTGGCAGTCCGGCCTGTACGATCCGACCTACTTTCCGGACACCGGCTACACGCGCATTGGCACGGACGCTTCGGCGATTATGGGCTATGTCAAGCAGTACGAGAGCCAGGTGGTGATCAAGGAGGGCGGCGCGCAGGAGGCCACGCAGTACCTGCGCTCCTACCTGATGGCGGACGACGGCACGGCGCTCTATCCGCTCAAGCAGGGTGCGCAGGGCGCGGGCGCGGTTTCCATGCGCTGCTTTGGCAACCTTTCCGATCTGCCGCTCTTTCTGGCGGCGGACGGCGTGATGGCGGTCTATGGCACGGGCGTTGCCGAGCAGCGCACCGTCCGTCCGGCGGGCCGCCCGGTCGCGCCGCGCCTAGCAGCGGAAACCGGCCTTGCAAACGCCTGCGCGGCGGTATTTGAGGACAAATATTATCTGGCGGTGAACGGTCGCTGCTACGTTGCGGACGGCCGCATTTCCGGGGAGGACGGCGCGCCCGAGTGGTATTACTGGGATCACATCCCGGCACAGTGTTTTGCTGTGGTTGGGGATACGCTGCTGTTTGGCGCGTCCGACGGGCGCGTCTGCCGTTTCTGCAAGGCGGATGAGGAGAACGCCTACTCCGACGACGGCGCGGCGATCGACGCCTACTGGCGCACGCCAGTGCTCAGCCTCGGCAGCTGGTCGTCCTACAAGGAGCTACGCGATTTTTATCCCGTGCTGATGCCGTACACGCGCTCGGGTGCCGAGGTCTCCTATGACACGGACGGCGCCGAAACCGTCGTGCTCAGCCAAAACCTTGACCTGTTCAGCTTCCATACCTTCGATTTTTCGCGCCTCAGTTTCCGCTGCCGTCCGGGCGCCATGCCGTTCCGCACCAGAAGGCGGCTGCGGCGCGTGGGCACGGTGCAGCTGCGCGTGCGGAACAGCCGCCCCGGCGAGCCGTTTGGCCTGCTTGCGCTTGCCCTGCGGTGGACTCCGGGACAAAGCGTGAAAGCATGAAAACTTGAAATAATGTTTGAAAAGAGGGATAAAACACTTGGGATTCTGCAACAATGATACAGAAGCGCCGGTTACGCCCGGACGGATCCGCCTGTGCGGCGGGTTTACGGGCATGGAAAACCTTTGTGCTGTGGCGATCGGCTATCATATTAGCTCACGTGTGCCCGGGGAACGGCATGCGTAAAGCGCGCCGCGGAAATGACAGAAGGAGGGATTCCCAATAGCAGAGTATTACGACAAAAACAGGGACTATTCCGAGGCGATTGCGAACGAGACCGACGCGGTAAAGCGTACGCAGCTGCTTGCCGAACGGCAGAACAAAATTGACGCCGAGGGCCTTACCGGCGCCGTCGCTTCCAATGAGACGGTTTCGGCCTGGTCGGGAACTTACCGTCCGGGCGCGGTTTCCTCCGGCGCGTCTCCGTCCACGAGTACGGCGGGTACCGCCTATACAGTCTCGCTCACCGGGCTACTGGGCGCAATAGAGCGGCGCAGGCTCGAAGCGTTCGAGGAGGCCCGCGAGGCCAATGCGCGCACGCTGAAGCAACAGAACGCACAGATTGACCGGCAGTACACGGACAGCGTGCAGCAGGCACAGGTCAATGCGCGTCTTTCCGCCGTTGGCAACGAGGAAAAGCTCGCTGCGCTCGGCCTGTCGGCTGGCAGCCGGTACGACGCGCCGACTTCGGGTTATGCCGAGAGTGAGCGGGTGCGCATGGACAACGCGCTGCGCAGCGACCTGAACGGTCTGGCAGCCGCCCGTGACACCGCCAAGGCGCAGGCCGCCGCAGCCGCCCGGACGGCGGACACCGCGCTGCGCACCCAGAACGCGGAAGCGGCGAATGAAGCGGCGCTTCAGCTCGCGCAGATCGGGATGACGCAGTATAACGCCGACCGCGACTACTCGCTGCAGTCCGCCGCGCTGACCGGTTACCTGAATGGATATCCGACACTGGAAACGCTGCAATATCAGGCGTCGGCCAGTCAGGCAGCGGCCAAAGCCGAGCAAGAAAGTGCAAAAGTGGCCTACGAGGACGCGCTGACGCGCTGGAAGACCTATGGTTATGTGCTGCCGGCGGATGCGGAGGTGCTCGGCGTCCCTGCGGGGACGGGCACTTCCGACCAGCGCTACCGCGATGCGCAGAATACGCTCGCGAAAATGCGGCTCTCGCGCTAAACCAGCATATATCCATGAGTTAATGGAGATATAATCATTTTGCAAGTTCGGGAGATAAAACTTGCAATCGCAAGAATTAGGGATTGACGCGGCAGCTTGTTTTGGGGTATAGTATATAAGGACAGCAATGGGGAAAAACCCCCTGAAAGCCTTATATTATGACTGGCCGAAGCCCCAAAAGCTATACTGCCGCATGTGCCAGCGGGCCGGCTAAGAGGAGGAAAAACGGATGGATCGTTTACTTACAAAATTCACCTTTACCGATGAATTGACCGACGTCATTGAGAACTGCAAAGGCGTTTCGGTGCCGACCAGCAAAGCGGAACTCTATGAAATGGTGTTTGG
>JBFWIM010000111.1:0-5390 GCA_050255995.1 Intestinibacillus sp. | reverse complement strand
ATTACGGGGCTTTTTCGCGTTGCCTTTCGCCGACAGACTCCGGCCGCAGGGTGCGATGAGCGCCAGAACGCCTCCCAGGCGACCCAAAAAATTATGCTCCGTAAAAAAGCGGCCGCGCCACCCTCCCGGAATGGTACGGCCGCCCTGCGCGGCTATGCCCACTGAAAAATATAAATGATCAGGCCGTAAATCACGGAAGCGGTGATGCCATAAACCAGTACGGGGCCGGCAATGGTAAACATTTTGGCCGCCAGACCGAGCACCAGCCCTTCGCTGCGAAATTCAAGCGCGGGCGCGACAATCGCGTTGGAAAAGCCCGTAATCGGCACGATGGTGCCTGCGCCTGCGTGCTTGGCGATCTGGTCGTACCAGCCGAGGCCGGTCAGCAGCGCGCCGATGAGGATCAGGGTGACGCTGGTCAGTGTCGCCGCATCCTGCTCAGGCTGTCCCGCCATCTTCCACAGGTTCAGGATGGCCTGCCCGACCGTGCAGATCAGCCCGCCGACAATCGAGGCCCAGAAAATATCTTTTACAAGCGGCGAGTTCGGCGACTTTTCCTTGAGCATTGCATCATATTCAGCCTTTGACACATGCATGGGAATTCCTCCTCCGGTTTTCATTTGGATTAGGTTTCCCGCCGCGCCTGTTTTTATGCATCGTCAATACAGGCAAACTGGCATGAATAAATTATTTTAAATTGGACATTTAAAAAATACCAGACAGGCAGTATGATAATACCATTCCATTACAATGATTCCAAAGGGGGAGCCATATGCAAACCAGACAAAAAATTACACTGTACGACATCGTTGTCGTAGCGCTGATGGCGGCGATCGTATTTTCGGTCACAATGTTTCTGTCCATCCGTGTCCCGACGCCGACCGGCACCACTATGATCAAACTGGCGAATGCTTTCTGCCTGCTCGCGGGCATTCTGCTTGGCGGCTGGCGCGGCGGTCTTGCCGCAGGGCTCGGCTCCATGTTCTTCGACCTGATGACGCCGGAATACATTCCGGAAGCCTGGCTGACCTTTCTCCGGTTTTTCCTGATGGGCTTCCTCAGCGGCGCGATTGCACGGGCAGGCGGCGCGGACGGACGCAGGCACGGGCGCAATCTGGCGGCCTGCATCGTTGCGGCGACCGCATCGACCGTGTTCTATTTCGGCCAGAATATTGTGATTTACATGCTGGCGGGCAGCGCGTTTGCGCCCGCGCTTGCGGCGCAGCTCCCCAAGCTTGCGGCTTCGGCAGTCAATCTGGTCATTGCCGTCGTCGTGGCGATGATGCTCGCACCCGTTCTGCGGCGCGCGCTGGATTCCACACGTTTTTATGAACGGCTGAATAGGAAAGACTGAAAAAAACCCCCGGTATAGCGCGTGCCATGCCGGGGTTTTTCTGTGCCTGTGTCAGGCGTTCTCGTACAGGACTTCCTCCAGAATCAGCCCCTGCGGCGGCATCGTGATCCCGGCCTGCTGACGGTCGCGGCTCTCCAGGATGGCAGCCATGCTTTCGGGCGAGCGCTGCCCCATGCCGACCTCGACCAGCGTACCGGTCAGGATGCGCACCATGTTATAAAGGAAGCCGTCACCGAAAAAGCGCAGCCGGACTTCATCGCCCAGCCGTTCTATTTTGATCTCGAAAATTGTGCGTACAGTGGATTTTTTGTAGCGCTTGTTGGAGCAGAACGCGCGAAAATCGTGCGTGCCGGTTAAAAGCGCGGCCGCGCGGCGCATCGCGTTCAGGTCGAGCGGTTCCGGCCGCGGGGTCAGATACCGGCGCTCAAACACGTTGGGCGTTTCCCCTGTCCACAGGCGGTAAACGTAGCGCTTGGCGCGCGCATGCAGCCGGGCATGGAAGCGCTCGTCCGCAGCCTCGCAGGAGAGTACGGCGATGTCATCAGGCAGGTAGCGGTTGCAGTAATCGCGGATTTCCCGCAGGGTAAATGCGGTTTGCAGCTGGAAGCTTGCCGTCTGCGCCCGCGCATGCACGCCCGCATCGGTGCGTCCGGCCGCATGGATCTCCACCCGGTGTCCGGCCATTTCTCCGAGGACATGCTCCAGTTTGCCCTGAATGGTATTGCCGGTGTTGCCTTGGCGCTGCCAGCCGTCATAGCGGCCGCCGTCATATTGAATGAGGAGTTTATAATTGGTCATTGCGCGTGTCCCATCCTTTCTCTGTCTATCATAACGAACGGGCGGCTATTTGTAAAGCGCGGCAAAAGGCCGCCCGCTGCGCCTCTTTGATAGAAATCGGCGTGCCGGACGGCCTTTATGCGGAGGGTGAAACTTACGTTTTACATCGTCATCTGACGGCTGAGAAAAGCCGCTGCGGTCTGGCTCAGTTTGGATTCGACCTCGTTGGCTTCCGCCGAGGCGTCGTCCGAGAGAAAGGCCACACAGCCCGATACATCGCCCTCGGTGATAATCGGCGCGGCAACAACAATATGATACGGGTCGCTCCCGGAAACACTGAACGTCTTGTCCGAGCCGTGATGCTCGTAAATATGGCGTTGTTCCATCAGCGCTTCAAAATCCTGTCCGATTGCCTTTTCATAAATATCTTTTTTCGCGCCGCCGGCCACTGCAATCACGGCATCCCGGTCACAGATGGCACAGGACAGCCCCGCAGTGCGGGAAAGCGCCTCGGCCAACTCGCCGACAAAGGAGCCCAGTTCGCCCATCGGCGAATATTTTTTAAAAATCACCTCGCCGTCGCGATCCGTGTAAATCTCCAGCGGGTCGCCCTCGCGGGCCTTGTTGTATGAAGCCGGATCCCGTGCCGCACGGGATAATAAGCTCATGATATCATATTTATCGATAACTGTCATGTAAAAATGCATTTTTTGACCGTATGGCGGCGAGTACGGCCGTTCGGAAGGGTAAAGTTATTGCAAACTGCTCAAGAATCCTCAAAAGGCGCCCGATGAATATATTGCAGTCAATAACTGCACATACACTGCACTTTTCAAGGGAGATGAGGATGAGGATATGGTAAAGAAGATTGGTTTGATGATGAGGCGAAAAACGCCCGGGACAATTGCTGGCAAAACGGCGAAAAGGCACAAGCTTACCCGGAGGATTCCGATTATGCTGAGCGCCGTGGTGATCACGATTGTTTTAATCATGTGCCTATGTTTTGAATTGCTGTCCAACAGCGCGATTTCCGCGCTGCTGAACCGGGAGGTCAAGTACATTGCGAAGCAGAACGCACAGGTCGCCAGTTCCTACCTGGATGGCATGAATATTTACGCGGAGGCGCTTTCCAAAGAGGTGCTCCATTTCAGGAATTTTGATCGGGAAGACGCCGAGGAAGCCATGATCGGCGCGCTCAGGGACGCGGTCAATTCCGGCAGAATATTCTCGGCGTATTTTGCATTTGAGCCCGACGCTTTTTTCGAGGATACGCCGGACGGGCTGTCCTATTATGCCTACCGGAACGGAAACGACGTCAGCGTGGATATCCTGAACGACTACGCGACCTATAAGGACGGCGATTATTACGCGGTGGCCAAAGAAACGGGGAAGGTTCACGTCACAGAGCCGTACGAATACCAACTGACCTCCGGACAGACCGTGTGGCTGATTACGCTCAGCGTTCCTGTTGTCGATGACGCCGGCAGGTTTCTGGGGGTAGCAAACTGCGATATCCTGTCCGACAGCATCGGTGCGCTGCAGTATACGAACGGCGCGTATACCACGGCGTACAGCGCCATCCTGACCTCGCCGGGTACTTATGTGGCGCACACAAAGGACAGCGCTGCCATTGGCAGCACGACGGATTCCGCGGATTTTCAAGCGGCGCTGCAGGACATTAAGGCCGGTAAAGCAGCGGACAGGATCATTGACGACCCGTATGGGAACGGGCAGGAGGCCTTTGCCATTTACCAGCCCATCGCGCTGGAGGGAACCGATTTGACCTGGGTAAGTGCCTTTATGGTCAACCGGGACGAGGCGCTCGGCGCGGTGAAGCGCATCGTTGCCGCGCTGATTTTCATCGGCGCCGCCGGTATTTTGGTTCTGGCCGTGTTTTGCATCGTGATTATCAGGAAGTCGCTCGCGCCGGTTGCGCCGCTTCTGCAGCTGGCGCAGAAAATGCGCCGGTTCGATCTGTCCGGGGAGGAAGAGGCATATACGTTCCCGAATAACGAGCTTGGCGAGCTCGCCTCGGTTTTTCTCGGCATCGCGGGCGATCTGAGGCAGATCGTTGCGGATGAGAGCGCGCTGCTCGGGGAAATGGCCGGGGGGAATTTCTCTGCACAGACCGGCTGTGAAGAGCGGTATGTGGGCGATCTGAAAAACCTGCTGGTATCGATCCGGAATATTGGCCTGACCCTTGGCGACACGCTGCGCAAAATCAATGAGGCCTCGGACAGAGTGGCCGATGAGGCCGATCAGGTCTCCGGCGGGGCGCAGACGCTGGCGCAGGGCGCGACGGAGCAGGCCGCCTCCATTGAGGAGCTGACCGCGATGATCAGCGCAATTTCGGAAAGCGTCACGGAAAACGCGCAGAATGCCGGAACCGCCGGCAATCTCTCCATGCAGACCGGCGAGCGTGTCACCCGCAGCAGCCAGTTCATGGCCCAGATGACAGAAGCCATGGCGCACATCGCAAAGGCGTCCGAAGAAATTCAGAAGATCAATCAGGTGATCAACAACATTGCGTTCCAGACCAATATTCTATCCCTGAACGCGGCTGTGGAGGCCGCGCGGGCGGGCACCGCGGGACGGGGGTTCGCCGTGGTCGCGGATGAGGTGCGGAGCCTTGCGCTGAAGAGCGCGGAGGCGGCCAAAAATACGGCGGAGCTGATTGAAATGTCGGTGCGCGCAGTGAAGCGGGGCAATGAAATCGCGGCGCAGACCGCGGAATCGCTGCAGGAGGTCGCGGAAAAGAACCGGGACGCCAATGAAATGATTCTGGCGATTGCGAAAGCCTCCGGGGAGCAGTCTACGGCGGTGGAACAGATTCTGGTGGGGATTGATCAGATTTCGACGGTGGTGCAGGTCAACTCCGCCACCTCGGAGGAGAGCGCGGCGGCAAGCCATCAGCTTTCCGCCCAGGCGCAGAAGCTCAAGGAGCTTGCCAGCGTGTTTCGCCTGCCCGACAAGCGGGAGGGGCTGGAGTAAGCGGCGCAGTCCCGAATATCTGTAAGAAAAGGAACGGAAAGAGCCTGACGTTTGCAGTACTGCAAACGTCAGGCTCCTTTCCTGCACGGGGCGCGCAGGCCAAAATCTACAGAATGCGGGTGAAATGGTTGTCGCGGTCCAGCAGGCTCTCCACGGTTTCATAGCCCAGCCTGTGCAGCAGCTCCAGTACAAACGGGTTGTCGGCCGGCGTTTTGTGCTCGGCTTCGTCGCCGAACTGGTTTACCGCGTCGCGGGCAATCTCCTTGTC
>JBFWIM010000110.1:0-5496 GCA_050255995.1 Intestinibacillus sp. | reverse complement strand
TTGCCCGCGCGGATCAGACGCACGGAATTTGCCGAGCTGACATGCTGGAAGGATACCTTTGCCCCCGTGCGCAGTGCGAGCGCGATGTCCCGCGCGATCATGCACTCCTCGCTCTCCGGGCGCGCCCCCGGCACGCCGAAACGCCGCGCGGCGGCGGAGCCGTAATTGACCCCGGGCGAGGGCACAAGCGTGCGATCCTCCTCATGGAAAGAAAGCAGCGCGCCGAGCGCAGCGGCGCGCGCCATTGCGGCACGGCACAGCCCGGCGTCCGACAGGTTGACGCCGTCGTCCGTAAACGCGGCCGCTCCCGCCGCGTGCAGCGCTTCAAAATCGGTCATCTCCCGGCCGTCTAACCCCTTTGTCACGGCACAGGCCTGCAGGATATGGACAAAGTCGATTTTTTGCGCCTTATCCTGCACATAGCGCAGCATCTCTACGGAATCCACCGTGGGCGCGGTGTTCGCCATGCAGACAACGGTGGTGTACCCGCCCGCTGCCGCCGCCCGCGCGCCGGTGTACAGATCCTCGCGGTCGGTCTGGCCGGGGTCGCGGAAGTGAACGTGCACGTCCACCAGCCCGGGCGAAACCGTCAGTCCCGACGCGTCGAATGTGCGTACCTCCGCCCCGAACCGCGCGGTGACCGCAGCGGGCGTCAGCTCCTGTCCGACCTCCAGAATGCGCCCGTCGTCGCCGATCAGCAGGTCGCGCGGCGCGTCAATTCCTGTATAAGGGTCCAGAATATGGCCATGATATAGAAGCAGCATGCGTATGGTCTCCCTCCTTTGATCCGCCGCACGGGCGGGTCACATCTGATGATCGAACGTGATGATCGGGTGCAGGCGCGCATCCCGCGCGCGCAGCCCGGACGCGATGTCGCGCCGCAGCTTCTCACGGCCCTCACTGCTGTAGTCAAACGGCACGACGACGTCAAACACCGCGTTGATCCGGCGCTTGCCGTCCACTATGCGGAAGTCGTGCATGGTCAGCCGGGAGTCAATCCCCTCCAGCACTTCATGCGTCAGCTTGCGGAAGGCGGCGACGCGTTTGTCGTTCAGCGAGATCGGGTCCATATGAATAACCAGATAAACGCCGGTCTTGCGCCAGACCAGCTTTTCCGCCTCGTCCACCACCTCGTGAATGGCGACGAGATCCGCGTCGTCCGGCACCTCGGCATGCAGCGAGGCCAGAGAACGGCCCACGCCGTAGTTGTGAATGATCAGATCATGCACGCCCACGATGCCGTCCATGTCCAGCACCAGCTTCTCAATCGATTGGGCGATGTCCGGGTCGGCCGCCTGGCCGAGCAGCGGACTGAGCGTGTCCCGCGCGATCTTTATGCCCGACCACAGCACAAACAGCGCGACCAGCATGCCGACGAAGCCGTCCACCGGCAGGGCCGTACAGCGCGACAAAATCATGCCGAGCACGACGACCGAGGTTGTGATCACGTCGTTGATGCTGTCCTGCATCGTGGCGAGCAGCGTGGGCGACTGAATACGCTCCCCAAGTCTGCGGTTAAACAGGCCGAGCCACAGCTTCACCAGCATGGACGCGGCCAGAATGACCAGCAATATGCCGTTCCACTCCACCGGTACGGGCGAAAGAATGCGCGAAACCGAGCTTTTCAGGAATTCGAATCCCACCATGAGAATGAGGAAGGCTACCGCGAGCCCCGCGATATACTCGGTGCGGCCATAGCCGAAGGGGTGCCTCCTGTCGGGCGCCTTGCCCGAAACCTTGAAGCCGACTACCGAGATCAGCGACGACATGCAGTCCGATAGGTTGTTGAACGCGTCCGCCGTGACCGAGATGGAGCTGGTCACGAGGCCGATGGCCAGTTTGAGCGCGAACAGCACGGTGTTGCACACAATGCCGACGCCGCCGGACAGCATGCCATACCGTTCGCGCACGCAGGTGTTCTGCACATTTTCGTAATCTTTCACAAAACGCCGCAGTAAAAATTCGGTCATAAAGTGTGACCACCTCGCAACAAAAAGTAATATATTGCCGAAATAATTGCTATCTGTAAAATAAAGATTGCGGGAATTCCCCACATAAAGCGCCTGTGCAGCGTTTTGTGGCGCACAGAGCGCATGGACAGGTATACGCCGGGGCAGCCGCCCAGCACGCAAAAGGCGAACAGCGTACGCTCCGGCACGCGCCACTTGCCGCGCCGCGCCTTCCACTTGTCGAGCGCGACGACCAGCGCGCCGATCACATTGACCGCCAGCAGATAATAAAGCAGGATCTCCACGCCGCGCGCCCTCCCGATGTCATAGAAAATATATTTTTATCATACCACATTTTCCCGCGCGGCGCAAAGACTTTGCAGGTGTGTCCAGCGAACCGGCCGTGCGGCGGATTGCGCAGCCTGTTTTCGTTAAAACATACAAAAATCACATATTTTTCCGCCATTGCTGTTGCAATTACCCATTACCTTCGTGTATGATAATGCTATTATAAGTGTTTTGCTGTCACTTATCCGTGCAGCGGGCCGCCACGCCCGCTTTTGTCCGCAACCGTCAGACTGCAAGGAGTTTATATGCCACATAAAAAACTGCTGAGCGCACTGCTCTGCGTTCTTCTCTGCTTTACCGCGGCTTCCGCCGTGCAAGATACCGCCCCGAACCAAAGCGCGCCGCTTGCGGCGACCGCTTCCGGGCTGGCTGAGCCGCCTCCCGCGGTGATCGCGCCGCGCGCCGCGCTGTACTGCGCGGAGACCGGGCAGCTGCTGCTGGACAAAAATGCGGAATCCTCCGCACCCCCGGCGTCGATCACCAAAGTCATGACGGCGCTTCTCGTGCTGGAGCATGTCCCGGATCTCAGCGCGACCACCACGGTCAGCTACGACGCTGTCCACTCGATCGAGCCGGGCTCCACCCACATCGCGCTCGACACCGGCGAGGTCGTGACCATCGGCGATATGCTGGCCGCCCTGCTGATTGAGTCCGCGAACGACGCGGCGAACGTGCTTGCGGAATACGTCGGCGGCTCCCTGCAGGGCTTTGCCGACATGATGAATGAAAAAGCCGCGGCCCTCGGCTGCACGGGCACCCACTTTGCCAACGCGCACGGCCTGGACAACCCGGACCATTACGTCACCGCGCACGACATGGCGCGCATTACCGCCGCCGCCGTACAGTACCCCGACTTTATGAAATACGCCGGCGCAACGACCTACACCATGCCGGTCACCAATAAGCAAAAGGAAACGCGCATCTGGGCGACCAAGCAGAACATGCTGCGCCAGAACTCCAAGTGGTACGATCCCGACGTGATCGCGGGTAAGAACGGCTGGACGACGGGCGCGCATCAAACGCTCGTCACGGTCAAGCGCAAAGGCGGGATCACGCTGGTCGCCGTCGTGATGGGTGAAACCCAAAAGGCCGACTGCCTCACGGACACCGCCACAATGTTTGCCTACGGATATGACCGGCTGCACAACGTGAAACTCTCCGCCTCGCGCCAGTCCGAGGCCGCGGCCGCCGGCTTCGCCAGCGCCGACGTGGACGCGCTGCGCGCACAGACCGTCCTGCTGCCTCTGGACAAGACCGCGTCGGACGTAACGCTTGCCTGCACCGGCGGCGAGCAAAGCCCCGCGCTGACCGCGTCACTGGACGGCAAGACACTGCTGACCATCCCGCTGTCTCTTATGACCGCGGGCGCGCCCGAAACCGACCGGTCCGAGGACGCGGTGTCCACGGAAGTTTCGGTTGACAGGCATGCCGTGAAGCCCGCGCTGCTCGCCGGCGGCGCATTTGGCCTGATCGCCCTGGGACTGGTTTCCCTTGTGCTTTACCGCATGCACCGCGTCCACCGCCAGCGCCGCCGCATCCGCGCGCTCCGCTCCCGAAACCGGCGGTATTGATTCGCGCACATCACCCCTCCGGACAAGCCGGAGGGGTTTTGCCTGTCCGGGCGCATTGACAGGCGGCGCGGATTCGGCTACAATACTTATCGATAAAAAGAAATGCGACGGGCTGCCCGCCGCCTAAAAAGGGGAATGTTTTTGCTCTGCTATTTCGCACCGATGGAGGGCGTCACCGGCGCCGCCTTCCGCAGCGCGCACCACCGCTGGTTTGGCGGCGTGGACAAGTATTTCACGCCCTTCCTGTCTCCGACGCAGCATCCGCGCCTGACTCCGCGCCAGCTGTGCGAGGTCGCGCCCCGAAACAATGAGGGGCTGAACGTCGTTCCACAGCTTCTCACCCGCCGCGCCGAGGACTTTATCTGGGCGGCGGATGCGCTCGCGCATCTGGGCTACCCGGAGATCAACCTGAACCTTGGCTGTCCCTCCGGCACGGTGGTCGCCAAAGGCAAAGGCGCGGGCTTTCTGGCCTTCCCTGAGGAGCTTGACCGCTTTCTCGATGCCGTTTTTTCCGCCTGTACCGTTAAAATCTCCGTCAAAACGCGGCTCGGTGTGCGCGACCCGGCGGAATTTCCGCGCCTGCTGGAAATATTCAACCGCTACCCGGTCGCGGAGCTGACCATCCATCCCCGCGTGCAGAAGGATTTCTACCGCGGCACGGTACGGCAGGAAGCCTTTGCGGCGGCGCTCGCGGCAAGCCGCAGCCCGGTCTGCTATAACGGCGATCTGGTCACGGCGGCGGACTGCGCGGCGGCGGAGACCGCTT
The DNA here is from genome assembly GCA_050255995.1 of Intestinibacillus sp. Taxonomy (GTDB): domain Bacteria; phylum Bacillota; class Clostridia; order Oscillospirales; family Butyricicoccaceae; genus Intestinibacillus. The sequence goes on along the minus strand of JBFWIM010000110.1, from coordinate 862 downwards.
ATCCGGCGGCTCATGCCATCATGATCGGGCGCGGGCTGATTGCAAACCCCGCCTTGGCAGACCGGCTGAAGGGCGGCCCGGCAGCGGAAAAGCCTGTGCTGCGCGCGTTCCACGACGACCTGTACGAGCGCTACTGCACGCTGTTCGGCAGCCGCCACAACGCCATGCTGCGCATGAAAGAGGTCTGGTCGTTCCTGCTGTTCCTGTTTGAGGACAGCGAAAAGCATGGCAAGCGCCTGCGCAAGGCGGCGACGCCGCAGGACTTCGACGCGCAGGTGGACGCGGTTTTCCGCGATCTTGCGCTGCGGGAGGACGCCGTGCCCGGCTGGTTTCATCCGGCATAATCGCATCAAAAAAAGGCAGGAGCCAACGGCTCCTGCCTTTTTTGATATGTGCGTCCGTGAATTACGCCGTAATGCCTGCGGTCTCCGCGGCCGGCTGGCTTTCGTACGTAATGTTGATGACCGCAAGCACAACCATGGTGCACACGCGGCAAATGTACATGACGTCGTTCGCGATGCAGTGACGCTCGGTCTTGGTCTTGTACTCGTGGTGCAGATCCGCGATGCGGCTCAGCAGCGCATCCAGCGTGAAGGGCGGGATCACCGGGCTGACCCAGCGCTCGAACTTCTCGTCGTCGATCCGCTTGCCGATGCGCAGACTCGTGCGCTTCTCATAGATATAGTGTGCGAGCAGGTTGCGGTCGTAAATGTCGTCGTTGTGCGGATAGGAGAAAAAATCCGTCATATAGTGGCAGATTTCGCCCAAATCGACACTGACCTCGTGGCCGTTCACCGGACCGATGGCATACTTCCTTACAAAGGCGCGGATCTTATCCATCACCTCGTCATACATGACGGAA
>JBFWIM010000109.1:0-5507 GCA_050255995.1 Intestinibacillus sp. | reverse complement strand
GGTCGTTTCGATAGCGGCGCATGACCTCCAGATTCCGTCCGAACTGGCGGGAAATATAGGAAACGCCGTTTGTAATACCGGCGGAAACGCCGATCACATAATCAAACATGAGATTTTCCTCCAGCAGCGCATCCATGACGCCGCAGGAGAAGATGGGGCGGAAAGTGCCGCCCTCCAAAATTAATCCCGGCATGGTTTACCTCCAGATGCCGTTACACCGGCACAAAGTCAATTTGACCGGTGACATTGGACGCGGCGGCCAGCTTTACGCGGATAGGCGTGCCGATGCCGAAACGCTTGCCCGTGCGCACGCCCACCAGCAGCATATGGTCCGGATCAAACTCGTAAGCGTCTCCCGTCAGGTCGTCCAGACGGACAAGGCCCTCGACTGTATTGGGCAGCGCGACAAACAGGCCGAACGAGGTCACGCCGGATACCATCGCGTCAAATTCCTGCCCGATAAACTGCGACATATAGTCCGCGAGGAACAGCTTGTCAATCGCGCGCTCGGCCATATCCGCCGCGTTTTCACGCAGGGTGGACTGAACCGCGGCCTCCGCGCAGAATACGTTGTCCGCCTTGCCGAATTCCTGCCCGGAAATCGCCTTGTACAGCATCCGGTGCGCCACCAGATCGGGATAGCGGCGGATAGGCGACGTAAAATGCAGATAAAATTTTGCTTTCAGGCCGTAGTGACCAATACATTCGTTTGAATACCGCGCGCGCGCCAGCGAGCGCAGCAGCAGCGTCGGCAGCACGCGCTGCTCCGGCTGATCCTTTGCGCCGTCCAGAACGGCCTGAAGCTGCTGCGTATCCTCCGGCTTGGACGCATTCACGCGATAGCCGAACTGGCGGGCAAGCCCAGCAAACGCGCGCAGCTTCTCCGGGTCCGGATTCTCGTGAACGCGGAATACGGTGGGCAGGGATCGCCGCTGCATGTATTCGGCAACCGATTCGTTTGCAAGCAGCATGAATTCCTCAATCAGCCTTTCCGCGTTTCCGCGCGGACGCGCTTCCACGCCGCTGGCGTGGCCGCTTTCATCCACCAGAATCTCCGGCTCCGGAATGTCGAGATCAAGCGCGCCGTGCTCCATACGGCGGCGGCGGAGCGCCTTGGCAAGCGCATCCATGCGGTCGAGCGTTTCGGCCAGCGGGGCATACTGCCGCCGGAGCGCCGCGTCACCGGCAAGAATCCGGTTCACCTTTTTATAGGTCATGCGCGCTTTGGAGCGGATGACCGATTTTGCGAATTTCGCGCCGTGACGGCGGCCGTCCGGATCCAGTTCCATGATAGCGGAAAAGGTCAGGCGCTCCACGTCCGGATTCAGCGAGCAGATGCCGTTTGACAGCGCAAAGGGAAGCATCGGCACCACATGTCCCGGGAAATAGACCGACGTGCCGCGCCGGTAGGCCTCGGAATCCAGAGGCGACGCCATGGTGACATAATGCGAGACATCGGCAATGTGCACGCCCAGCCGGTAGTGCCCGTTTGGGAGCGTCTCCAGCGAAACCGCGTCGTCAAAATCCTTCGCGTCGTCGCCGTCAATGGTAAAGGTCAGTTCGTCGCGCAGGTCAAGCCGGCTCGAGATTTCATTCATCTCGACGCAGGGCGGCGTATTGTCCGCCTGTTGCAGCGCGTCGGGCGGAAACGGCTCAAAAATACCGTTTTCGTGTAAAACAGCGGCAATTGAGGCTTCCATTGTGCCCTGCCTGCCGAGCACGGCGGTCATGATGCCCTGCGGGCGCAGCCGCTTTTTCGGGTCGCCGTAAAACACGACGCGCGCCGCGATCTTATCGCCCGTCTGCGCGCCGTCCAAATGACCCCGCGCAAGCGTAATTAAGGGGAACTTGTCCGAATCCGGATGCAGCACAAAGGAACGGCCGTGCTTTTCCAGCATGCCGGCAATCTCCCGCTTCCGGCGCGAGAGCACCCGCAGCACGGCGCCCTCCCGGCGCCCCTCACGTGCGGATGTATCCGAAAGCTGCACCAGCACGTGATCGTCCTGCCACGCGCCGCCGCCCGCGCCCGGTGCAATGAAAATATCGCTGCCGCCCTCATCCGGAGTGACAAAGGCAAAGCTGCGGGACGTCGCCTGAAAGGTTCCGGCCAGGCAGCCGAAATGCGCCGCCTGCGCATATTGATTTTTCTTGTTGCGTACGATTTTACCGTCGTCCTGCAAACGCTGCATTGCCTTCAGAACGGCGCGGCGGGGTGTGCCGTGCATCAGCTTGCACACCGCGTCCTCCCGCAGGGGACGGTTCAGCAAAGCAAATACCTGTTGATCCAGCTCTTCCATGTCCGAACCTCCTTTTAAAACGCATGGTTTTCTGTGGTTAGTATATCAGATTATCGGGTAATTTAACAGTAGGGAACGCTTTTATTTCATGAACAGGCGTTTGACAAAGCGCGGGAACCCGGTGTATCATCAGGGTAATCCCTACACCGGAACGCTTCGGCGCCCAGACCGGAGGAAATAACTATGGTGGATATAATTATCATTGTTGTATTATTGCTGCTGATTGCCGCTGCGGTTCGATACTTGTGGAAGCAGCACAAAAACGGCTGCGGCTGCCTCGGTTGCCGCGGCTGCGCGCGGCGGGGAGACTGCCCCTCCGCCCGACAGAAAGGAGACACCAAATGAGAGCACTGATTACAGGCGCGAGTTCGGGCCTGGGACGGGATATGGCGCGCGAGCTGGCGCGGCGCGGCTATGACCTCGTGCTGGTGGCGCGGCGGAAGGAGCGGCTGCGCCTGCTGGCCGCCGAGCTGCCGGTGCACACGGAAATCATCCAGGCGGATCTGACAGACGCGCAGGCGGTGTTTGATCTGTATCATCGCGCGCGCGGAGACGATCTTGCCGTGATCGTCAACTGCGCGGGCTTCGGACTGTTCGGCCCTTTTGACAAGACCGACCTTGACGCCGAACTGCGCATGCTGGACGTCAACTGCCGCGCCGTCCATATTCTCACCAAACTGTTCCTGCGCGACTTTAAGGCGCGGAATCAGGGATACATTTTAAATGTCGCATCCTCGGCCAGCTTCATGGCAGGACCGCTCATGGCGACCTATTACGCCACCAAGAATTACGTCCTGCGGCTGACGCAGGCCATCCGGGAAGAGCTGCGCCAGGAAGGCAGCGCCGTGAAGGTCTGTGCGCTCTGCCCCGGCCCGGTTCATACCGAGTTCAATCAGGTGGCACAGGTGCGCTTTACCATTCCGGGGCTCGACAGCCGCCGCGTGGCCGCGTATGCCATCGCGGGGCTGCTGCGCGGCCGGGGCGTGCTGGTGCCCGGCATGCAGATGAAGGCCGTACTCGCGCTGCGACATCTGATGCCGGAGGCGCTTGTCACGCGCGTCGCTTATCATATCCAGCACCGGAAAAACGGATAACACGCTCAAATCGAATGATTTTATAGGATAATATCCCCTGCTTTCCAGTAAAAAAACCGAAAGCAGGGGATATTTTTATACTCTACAGCTCTCCGCACATCACTGCCGCCAGCGCATCCTCCGTCGTCCGGTCGCCCAGGCAAACCGCACCCATCGCCTCTGCGCGGCGGCCTACTTTATACTTATGCAGGTCCGCGCCGCCGGAAAGGCACTGCGTGGTGAGATAGACCTTCGTGCCGGTTAGGATGAGCTTCTGCACCACCTTTTCCAGCCGGGTCGGCACGCCGCCGGAGCCGAAGCCCTCGATAATCACCTTATGATACCGGCTCAGAAAGTCGAGGATCGACGGATCGAGATCAGGCGTCAGCTTCAGCAGAACGACGCTTGTGTCCACATCCTCCACAAAGGAAGGCTCGCCCGCGGGTTCGGGCCGACGGTTCAGAATCACTTTCCCAAGATTATTAATGATGCCGTCCGCGGGCGCATTAACGGAGCGGAACGCACTGACCGCCCGGCTGTCCACCTTGACGATGCGGCTGCCGCGGATCACCTGCCCGTGCACCACGGCGGCCACGCCCCTGTAATCCTCGCAGGCAACGCGGAACGCGCTGAGCAGGTTGCCCTCCGCGTCGGAATCCGCCGCGCCCACCGGGCGCTGCGCCCCGGTCAGAATCACGGACTTGTTGAAATTGCGCAGAACATGGCTGAACAGCGCCGCCGTATACGCCAGCGTATCCGTCCCGTGCGTAATGACAAAACCATCGTATGTATCGCGGTTATCCCAGACAATCCGCGCGATGCGCAGCCGATGCTCGGCGGTCATATCGGTCGAGTCGATGCTCATTGGATTGTGCACCGTGACCCTGCAAATATGCTGCAGCTGCGGAATGAATTCCAGAAGCTCCTCGCCGGTGAGGGCCGGCGCAAGGCCGTGCCCCGTCTGACGGCACGCGATGGTGCCGCCGGTCGCCAGCATCAATATATGTTTCAAAACAGTTTGTCCCCTTTATCCCTTATCGGGCTTTTTCTTAACGGAAGCTCTTCCTGTAAATTTCGATGACCTCGTCGCGGGAAAGCGTTTGACGATCGGCCCGGAACAGGCCGCCCATGGTCTGCATGGCGTTGTCCGCGTATTTCCCGAAATCGGTGCCGGTAAAGCCATAGTCGCTGATTTTGAGATCCTCTACATGGCAGGCCCCTTGCAGGTCCGCCAGCGCGGTAACAAAATCCATCGGCTCCGCGGCGTCCTTTTTGCCCAGCGCGCGCGCCATATTGACAAGGCGGTCCGCACACGCGGCAGCACCGGCCATTTTCGTAAAATACGGAACGGAGATCATGATGAGGCCCGCGCCGTGCGGCAGCTCCGGATGCAGCGCGCTCATGGCGTGCTCCATGCCGTGCTCCGAAGTCATGGAGGACAGGCTCTCGACAAACCCGGCCAGCGTATTCGCCAGCGCAACATCGGTGCGCGCATCCATGTTCTGTCCGTTCCGGACCGCTTCGGCCAGGCTCTTGCCGATCAGTTCGATGCTTTGCAGGGCATACATGTCCGAAATTGGATTGGCGAACGCCGAAATATAGCCCTCTGCCGCGTGAAACAGCGCGTCAAAGCCCTGAAAGGCGGTCATTTTCGGAGGAACGCTGACCATGAACTCGGGATCGACTATCGACAGCGTCGGAAAGGTGCCGTCGTAGCCGCCGCCGATTTTTTCCTCGCCGTTTGTAACAACCGTCCACGGGTCGGCCTCGGTGCCGGTGCCCGCCGTCGTGGTGATGGCGACAATCGGCAGGGGATGGTTCGCAGGCCGCCGGCCCTTACCGGAGCCACCCGTCACATAATCCCAGTAGTCGCCCTCGTTGACCGCCAAAACCGCCGCGGCCTTCGCCGTATCAATTGAGGAGCCGCCGCCCAGACCGACTACAAAGTCGCAGCCGTGCTCCCGGCACAGCGCCGCGCACTCGTTTACGTTCTGCAGGGTGGGGTTGGGGCGGGCCCTGTCGTACACGATGCTCTCCGCACCGCCCTGCCGCAGCAGCGCGCGCACCTGATCGACATATCCCAGGCGCGTGGTGGACCTGCCGCCCGTCACCAGCAGCGCTTTTTTGCCGGGGAGAT
>JBFWIM010000108.1:0-5532 GCA_050255995.1 Intestinibacillus sp. | reverse complement strand
CTTTTGTCGACGCGATTGTGAACGACAAGCCGGTTGTCGTCGGTGCGCTGGATGGTCTGCGCCCGGTTCTGATGGCGGCGGCCGCGACCGAGTCCTGCCGCAACAACGGCGTTTGGGTTAAGATTCCTCAATAAGCATTGTAATTTAATCATGCTGTAAACAAAGACAGGAGGGCGATATCGCCCTCCTGTCTTTGTTTTTTGTTTAAAGCTTCATAATTTCTTTTTTTGCCAAATGCTCCGGCCCTTCGGGTGTATGGGTGGAAAGATAGATAGTGGCGTTTTTCTGAATAAAGGTGCGCACCCTGGAAAGCGAGTCCCAAGCCGCATCCAGATCTTCAAATACAACGGAAAGCTTGTTCTGATGCAGCGCCGCATCCGTATAGGTAATATCGCCGTGTATCAAATAAAACAGGCCGTCTTTTTCAACAACCACAATGCTGTTGCCCGTGGTATGTCCGGGTGCGGGAAGATAATAAATCCCGTCCGCAATTTTCTGGCTTCGGTCAAAGCTGTAATATGGACCGTCTGCAAAATCCGCCTTTACAATATTTGGGCCGCTGAGCTTCAGCTCGTCGGCTTCGGCAGGCGAAAGATAAATTTTTGCGTTCGGGAAGCTGCGCAGCTCACCGGAATGGTCCGGGTGCTTATGGGTCACAAGAATTTTCGTTACCTGATCGGCGTGATAGCCCAGGGCTTCAAGTGCCGCGACATAATCCAGGATGCGCTTGCCCGGATAAATTTTTTGTCCCGGCGCAGGTTTTGTTTCCGGCGTTTCTTTGGGAAGGCCGGTATCTACAAGAATTACCTCGTCGCCTGTATCAATCAAATAGTTTTGGAGGCTGGTCGGGAAAGTTTTGGTGTCGCTGAAACTGCCGCTGGTATCGCCGCCGCCAAGGGCAAACGATTCTGTCATGAAACCGTTTTCATACAATTTTACGGCTTTGATCTCCATAAAAAATTCATTCCTTTCTGTTCCAAATGGAATTGCTGTAATTAAACTTTATACGTTTAGTAGGGATTTGTCAAATACGATACTATAAGTGCAAAAAGCGTCAAAAACAGTCTCGCGGGTTGAAATACCGCAATTTTGGGGTAAATTTGCATGTTACGTGCAGCTTATAGGTGCTTAAAATAAAAAAGTGCGTTTTCCACTATAGAAAACGCACTTTTGCACGCAGATAAAAAATTATTTATTTTTTAGTGGTTCTGTGGAATATCCGGCAGGCTGTTAAAGCCAAGCTGCAGCTCCGCGTCGTCCGGAATGTGGTTCTTCATAGAGCCGTCAAGATACGCGCTGTATGCCGTCATATCGAAGTAGCCGGTGCCTGTCAGGCCAAACAGGATGGTCTTGGCTTCGCCGGACTCACGGCAGCGGAGCGCCTCGTCAATGGCGGTGCGGATGGCATGGGCGGATTCCGGCGCAGGCAGGATGGTTTCCTTCTTCGCAAACTCGATCGCGGCCTCGAACACATCGGTCTGCTTAACGGAAACCGCTTCCATATAGCCGTCATGGTACAGCTTCGACAGGATCGGGCTCATACCGTGGTACCGCAGCCCGCCCGCGTGGTTCGGCGCAGGGATAAAGCCGGAGCCGAGCGTGTACATGCGCGCCATGGGGGTGACCTTGCCGGTGTCGCAGAAATCATAGGCGTAGCGGCCGCGCGTGAAGGACGGGCAGGAGGCCGGCTCTACCGCGATGATGCGCGGGTTGGCGCGTCCCAGCAGTTTATCCTGCATAAACGGTGCGATCAGGCCGCCAAGGTTGGAGCCGCCGCCCGCGCAGCCGATGATAATGTCCGGATATTCGCCGAGCTGTTCCATCGCGGTCTTGCTTTCCAGACCGATAATAGACTGGTGCAGCAGCACCTGATTCAGCACGGAGCCAAGCACGTACCGGCAGTTCTGCGTGCTGGTTGCCTTTTCGACGGCCTCGGAGATTGCACAGCCGAGGGAGCCGGTCGTGCCGGGGTTCTCTGCCAGAATTTTGCGACCGATTTCCGTCTTGTCGGACGGGGAAGGCGTCACGTTTGCGTCAAAGACCTGCATGACGGCTTTGCGGAAGGGCTTCTGCTCGTAGGATACCTTTACCATGAACACATCCAGTGCCAGGCCGAAATAGGAGCAGGCCTCGGAGAGCGCCGTGCCCCACTGCCCCGCGCCGGTCTCGGTCGTCAGGCGGGTGATGCCCTGCGCCTTGGCATAGTATGCCTGTGCAATTGCGGAATTCAGCTTGTGGCTGCCGGAGGTGTTGTTGCCCTCAAACTTATAGTAGATTTTTGCCGGGGTATCGAGTGCCTTTTCGAGGCTGTAAGCGCGGACCAGCGGAGAAGGGCGGTACATTTTGTACATCTCCTGCACGGCCTCCGGGATGTCAATAAAGCGTTCCGTGCTGTCCAGCTCCTGGTGAGCGAGCGCTTCGCAGAAAATAGGATACAGCTCCGGCTCGGCAATGGGCTCGAGCGTGCCGGGGTTCAGCATGGGGTCGGGCTGCTCCTTCATGTCGGCGCGCAGGTTATACCACTGTGTTGGCATCTGCTCCTCCGTGAGGTACAGTCTGTGCGGAATCTTTGCCATCATTAATCGCTCCTTCAGTCGGTTTCACACAAAAATAAGGGATCGCATTGTTTTTATAAAAGCCCTCGTAACATGAATTTCGGAGGGATGCAGGCAATAAAAAAACGACCCTCATCCCAAAATAACTCTGGGACAAAAGCCGAAAGCCTTTGCGGTGCCACCCGGATTGGCACGCCGTAAAACGTGCCCGCTCACTTCCGCGTATCCTTACAAAACGCGCGCTCCCCTGATAACGGGCGGAGTCCCCGTCTTGGCTACCGGGCGATGGTTCGCCGTTCGCCGCGCCCTCCGGAGTCCATTCGCGCCGGATTTCCCCGCCGCGCTTCCACCGTTTCGCGACTCTCTTTGGAGGAAATTTGCCGGGTTACTGCTCTCCGTCATCGGTTTTGTTCTTAATTACTGCCATTATATGCGCATTTAGCGGCATTGTCAAGCAATACGGCATAAAATCAATCTGTATTTGCTTGCACGGATTGCAGCAGGGTGCTATACTGGGCGGTAGACAGCGAGATTTGGGGGAAACAGAGATGAAAAAAAGCGGTGCGACAGGATATTTCTGCGCGTTTATGGCACTGTTTTGCTGGGGCGCGACTTATGTGGTCGGCAAGTATGTCATGGCGGCGGTGCCGCCCATGCTGGTTACCGGCATCCGTTATGCGATTGCCATCCTCGTGCTCGGCGTGCTGCTGCACGGCAAGCCGCGCCGGAAAATGCAAAAATCGGATTACAAATGGCTGCTGCTCATAGCGTTTATTGGTTATTTTGTTTCCATGAATGCGCAGTTTATCGGAACAAAGCTCACAAATGCCTCGGTTTCGTCTCTGATTAACTCGATCAATCCCGTATTTATCATGGTCTTTGCCGCGCTCATTCTGAAGGAAAAGCTGACGCTTGCAAAGGCTGGAAGCGTGGCGGTGTCGCTTGTGGGCGTTTATTGCGTGGTCGGCGGTACCGGCGGCGCGTTCCGCCCGCTCGGAATTGTATTCGCACTCACCGCAATGCTCACCTGGGCGCTGATGAGTGTCCTGATGCGCCGCATGACACAGAAATATGACCCGCTGCGTTTAACGCTGGATTGTCTTGCACTGGGACTTGCCATGGCCTTCCCGTTTGTAGTCGGGTCGGCGGTGACCGCTCCTCCCATTTTGTGGTCGCCGGGAATTGTGCTCGGGCTGCTGTTTCTGGGGCTTATTGGAACAGTTCTGGGACATATCTGCTGGAACCGGGCGCTTTCCATGCTGGAGGCCGGCTCCTGCTGCTTGTTCTATCCTGTGATGCCGCTGACCTCGGTGCTTGGAGGCGTGTTGTTTCTCCATGAGCCGGCGGGTGCGGGGCTGCTTGTCGGCGCGGCGCTGATTGCCTCCGGCATTGTGTTCGGCACGCTGAGCGACCGCAGGACGGTACAGTAATCGCGCGGCAGCGGCTGCGCCGTCAAATCGGATCGGTATTCCGCGCTTCCGTTTGCGGTTCGGTCGGCGCGCTGCTGCGCGGCCTTGCCTTCTCCGTTCGAGAAGGCAAGGGGAATTGAAAAGGGGGAGGGGGCCGCGATAGGTTCTCTCCCCCTTTTTACCGTCTGCTGTATGTGACAGATTGCTTTATGGTGTTTCATCGGCGGGAGGAAGGGCGGGCGTATTCTTTTTCCCGGGCACCCGGAACCAGAACAGCACGCCGCCTTCCACATTCTCCGCACCGCAGGTGCCATTGTGGGCGTCGGCGATTGCCCGGACGATGGACAGACCGATTCCCGTGCCGCCGGATTCGCGGCTGCGGGCTTTGTCGGTGCGGTAGAATTTTTCAAAAATCATCGTCAGATCCTGTTCGGCGATGTGTTCGCCCTCGTTCATGACGGAAAGGGTGACGGAGCCGTCCGGTTCTGTTTGGGCGGACAGCTCGATTTTGCCACCTGTAGGCGTATAGCGGATGGAATTCGACACAAAGTTCAAAATGACCTGTTCGAGCATGCTGTAATCGGCAAACATGGTTTCATGCGTAGCCTCATAGTTGATTGTCTGCTTTTTTTCTTCCCGCAGCACCGCGGTTTTTTCCGCCACGCTGCGACACAGCGGATACAGGTCGACGTCGGTCGGCTCTGGCACTTCGCGGCCCAGCTCCAGCTTGGAAAGGTTCAGCAGCTGCATCACCAGATGGTTCATCCGCTGCGCTTCATCGACAATGGTGTCACAATAATACTCGCGGTCAACCTCGTTGTCCGTTACGCCGACGCGCAGGCCTTCGGCATAGCCCTGAATCAGTGCAATCGGTGTTTTAAGCTCGTGTGAGACGTTGATGATAAATTCACGGCGCATACTGTCGATGCGCTCCTTTTCGTCCACTTCGCGTTCGAGACTTTCGTTGGAGCTTTGCAGCGCGGTGATGGCCTCCTTCAAGTGCTCGCTCAGCCGGTTGATGCTTTCGCCAAGCCGCCCGGTCTCGTCATCCGCTTTTCCGGTATATTTTTTGGAGAAATCCAAATCGGCCATGGAGGTTGCAATTTCCTCCATCTTAATCAGCGGACGGGTAAATTGACGGGATAGGAAATATGCCAAAATAATGCAGATGCCAAGGGTTAACAGACCTGTAATGAGCAGAAATGTCAAATTAAAGGACGAGTTTTGTTCCACATAGGACATTGGTACGCGGGCGACCAGCATTTCCTTTCCGTCCAGAAGCAGACCCGCGAGACATAAAAATCCGCCGCTTGGCCGGTTATCCATGGAAGGATGCTGGTCGGGCACCTTGACATAAGTATAGCCCTGCTCTTTCATCTCATTAAGGTTTTGCTCGGTTAAAACCGCTCCTTCAAGCGGGAAATCATAGAGACGGATAATTTCAAAATTGCCGTTGGAACGGGTGGTGTGGCTGGGCTGATCCTGAAAAATAGAATCATACTTGATTTCCCCGTCCGATGAGAGAATGGAGAGACGCACGCCCGTGGTATTTTCGAGCTGTACAAGCT
>JBFWIM010000107.1:0-5586 GCA_050255995.1 Intestinibacillus sp. | reverse complement strand
GCCGCCCCGGTATGATACGCCGCAAAGCGGTTGGAACGTGCAGCCGGACCAGGCTTCGGGCAACGCACCCGGGGCTGACTGGGACAGCGATGCACAGCCCGCAGAACCCCGCACGCCATATCAAACGCCGGTCCGCAACGCGGACGCGCAGGCAGAGCAGGTAACGCAGGTACCCGGGCAGCAAGGCAGCTTCAGTACTTATGAAGAATGGCAGCGCCAGAACCAATCCGCCAAAAAGCAAAATAAAAAGCACCCTCGCCGCCGGAAAATCGTCCTGCGCATCGTCGGCGGCGTTGTTGCCGTCTGCTTCATTTTCGGCGTAGGCATCTACGCCGGCACGTATCTGGGCCACAGCGGCAACTCGGCCACCATCAACACGACGAGCAGCATTCCGGCCGATACGCCAAAGCTCAATATTTCGGAAGCCGCTTCCACTGCGAGCACCACAGAGGATACCGGGCTGAGCGGCGACGAAATCTATGAAAAAGTGAATCCCTCGGTCGTCAGCGTCGTAGCTTCCTCCCTGCAATCCGGCGAGCAGGCTTCGGGTTCCGGCGTCATCATGTCGGCAGACGGCTATGTCATTACCAACGCGCACGTCATCACGGACGAAAACACCAATGAGCCCGCAAACAAAGTCACCATCGTCACTTCCGACGGCCAGCAGCATAAAGCGGAGATCAAGGGCTACGATCACCAGACCGACCTTGCGGTGCTCAAAATCACGGACGGCGGCACCTTTACCGCTGCCGAATTTGGTGACTCCAGCAAGATCAAAGCCGGCGAAAAGGCTTACGCAATCGGCTCTCCCGGCGGCGTAGAGCTTGCCAACTCCATAACCACCGGCTCTATCTCCGCGATCAACCGCGATATTACGATTGACGACCGCGTGATGACCCTCATCCAGACCGACGCCTCCATCAATCCCGGCAACTCGGGCGGCGCGCTTATTAACAGATACGGGCAAGTCATCGGCATCACCTCCGCAAAGCTCGGCATCTCCTACTACGAGGGTCTTGGTTTCGCGATCCCGATTGACTCCGCCAAGGACGTTGTAGACCAGATTATCGCCTACGGTCATGTCAAGGGCCGTCCCGCAATCGGCGTAACAGGCTATAACCTTTCGAAGCAATCGGCAGAATATAACGACGTGCCGCAGGGCGTTGTCGTCACAGAGGTTGATCCGCGCTCTGACGCCGCGACACAGGGCCTGCAGGCGCAGGACATCATCATTGGCGTCAATGGCAAAACCATCACCACGATGGATGAAATCAACACGCAGAAGGAAAACAGCAAGGCGGGCGACAAGATGACGCTGCGCGTTTATCGGATTGCTACCGGTAAAACCTTCGACATTACCATCACGCTGGCGGATGAAGCCGACCTGTCCAGCAGCAGTTCTTCAACTACGACGACTCAACAGCAGCAGAATCAACAGAATCAGCAAAACGAGCAAAATGGGCAGCAAAGCAACGGAAGCTATTTCTTCCAGATTCCGTAACAGCCGGCCGCTCGAAAAACAGTGCGCAATAAGAAGCGGTTTTTAAAAAAACCGCTTCTTATTTTTTTGCAAAAATCCACGCAATAGCGTATAATAGGGTGCATGGAGGCGATGGCTTTGTCAAATACGTTTGAGCGAATTTATGCGATTGTTCGGCGCATTCCGGCAGGCTTTGTCGCGACCTACGGGCAGGTGGCACGGCTTGCGGGAAATCCGCGCTGGGCGCGGGTCGTCGGCTATGCGCTGCACGCAAATCCCAACCCTTTGGAGATTCCCTGCCACCGCGTCGTGAATCGGGAGGGGCGCCTTGCCCCTGCGTATGCCTTCGGCGGAGAAATCCGGCAGCGCCGGCTTCTCGAAGCGGACGGCGTGACTTTTCTGCCCGATGGACGGGTAGACTTAAAACAGTCCCTGTGGGACGGCATGTAAGGAGAGAAACACACCTATGTTGATTCTGATTCTGGAGGTGCTGATCGCAGCGGCCTTCCTGACTAACGGCATCCTGCTGCTCGCGGGAAAACCATCTTTTCTGCTGGATCGGCGTTACCTGGAAAATGTGCGGGACGAGCACGCCTTCCGACGAGGCTTCGGCATCAACCTGCTCGTACTGGGCGCTTTCTGGATTATCATGAGTCTTGCGGACGCGCTGCACTGGCTCCCCCAATTGGTATTCAGCCTGATTTATTGGGTTGTTTTAATTGTGCTGGCGGGCAATCTGGTGCGCATTTACCGGAAATACAAACGATAACCCCCACTGCCGTTTGGGGCAAAACATGAAAATATGGAGGAAGCATTATGGAATTTAAGGGAAAAAGATTCGGCCTGGTCGGCAGTATCGTCGCTCTGGTCCTCATTGTGCTGTCACCGTTTGCTCCGGCGCCGGTGAACCTTGCGGGAGAAGCGGCCGGCCTTTTGCTGCTGATTGCCGCGGGTATTGTGATTTGGCGCTATTGGCGCTGCCCGCACTGCCACGCCTTTATGCCCATCCGCGGTATTTACGAGCCGGAATACTGTCCGGCCTGCGGCAAGCGGATTGAGCCGTACCAATAAGCTTCATAGGTTTCGTCGGGAATAAAATGCTCCTCTTTGGAAGGCGGTTTTGCCGCCGGACTTCCAAAGAGGAGCATTTTTTATCCCCCGTGCAGCTTGCAAGCAGCCGCGTATTGAATTACTGCCTGTCGATGCTGAGCAGCGTATTCATCAGTACATTCGCGCCCTTGAGGCAATTTTTGACCGGCGTAAACTCCAGCTCGCAATGGCTGTGGCCGCCCTCGCTGGGCACAAAAATCATGGTCGTCGGGATCACGTCGATCACGAACTGCGCGTCATGGCCCGGGCCGCTGTACATGCGCTTGCTGGTGTAATCATATTCCTGCGCGCCCTTTTCCACGTAATCGACGAACTCCGGCGTAAAATGCACGGTCTTGCGGGACCACGCCTCTTCATAGCCGGCCTTGCATTTTTCCACCTCTGCGGGAATCTTGTGGATAATGTCCAGCACCTGACGGATGACTTCCGGGTTCTGATGGCGCGCATCAAGCGTAAACTTCACTTCATCCGGAATAATGGTATGGATATTCGGATGGGCGGAAATTTTGCCGGTGGTATAGACCAGCTTGCTGTCCAGCTCATCCAGCTCATCATGCAGATACTGAATGGTCTTAACCGCTGCGTAAAGGGCGTCCTTACGGTATTTCATAGGCGTAGTACCTGCGTGATCGGCCTGACCCACAAACGTGAATTCATAGTTAATCATGCCGCAGACGCCCTCAACGATACCGATGTCAATGCCTTCGTCTTCCAGAACCGGTCCCTGCTCCACATGCAGCTCGACAAGCGCCATGGCATTTTCCGGAGACATGCGATTCGCTTCATCCCCCTTAAAGCCGCTCTCCTCCAGCGCCTGGCCAAAGGTATATCCCGGAATATCCTTCGCTTCGGAAGCGAGCATCGCCGCTTTATCAAACTTCCCGCAGATCACGCCGGAAGACATCATTGCCGGTTCAAAGCGCGCGCCCTCCTCGTTTGTCCAGACCACAACGGTCAGCGGGTGGCGGTGCGGAATCTTTTCCTTCACAATCGTCTCCGCGGCTTCCATCGCGGTCAAAACGCCGAGCACGCCATCATAATTGCCGCCCTGCTTCACAGAATCCAAATGAGAACCGGCCATAATTGCCGGAAGATCCTCCGTGCCCGGAATCGTCGCATACATATTTGCCATATCATCTGTCACGACAGTAGCGCCGAGCGCCTCCATCCGCTTTTTAAATTCCTTGCGCGCTTCCAGTGCTTCCGGAGAAAGTGAAAAGCGCGTGATGCCGCCATGCCCCGTATCCCCGAACTTACTGAACGTTTTAATCTTGTCGTCCATTCTTTCCAAGCTGCAGCTTACCATAATGTTCCACTCCTTATCAGTTTTTCAGTCGTATCAATGTAAATAAAGTTATTTTTGTTACAATTTTTTCGGTACTCTTGTACCCGGCGAAATGGCCTGCACCGGACAGACGGTCAGGCAGAGGTGGCAACCGACACATTTTTTCGCGTCCATGATCGGCTTTCCGCTCCCCTCTTCCTGCCGGAGCGCCTGATGTCCGCCGTCATAGCAGGATAAATAGCAACGGCCGCAGCCGACGCATTTTTCGCGGTCAAAGCGCGGGAAGCAGATGGATGCGCGGTCGAGATCGTCCGCAGGAACAAGATGCTCCAGCGCCTTTCCGATGATTTCCGACACGCTGCCGCAGCCCTGCGCGCTCAGATACAGGCGCATGCCCTCCAGCATGTCGTCGATTATGCGGTAACCGTACTGCATGACCGAGGTGGTCACCTGCACGGTGCCGCAGCCGAGCGTCATAAATTCTGCCGCATCCTGCCAGGTCTCAATACCGCCCATGCCGCTGATCGGGACATCCCGCAGCCGTCTGGTTTTCTTCATATCCTGAATAAACCGCAGCGCGATGGGCTTCACCGCCTTACCGGAATAGCCGCCCACGCTGGTCCGGCCCTCGACATCCGGCCCGGAAGAAAAGGTGCTGAGATTGACATTCATCACGCTTTTAATCGTATTGATGGCCGCAATGCCGTCGGCGCCCGCATCAACCGCCGCGATCGCCGGAATTTCCATATTGCCAATGTTCGGGGTCATCTTGGCAAGAATCGGCAGGGAGGTTCCCTTTCGGGTTGCCTTTGTGTAGCGCGCTACCAACTCCGGCTTCTGTCCGACGTCGGAGCCAAGCCCGTCCGCCGCCATGTGCGGACAGGAGAAGTTGCACTCGATGATATCCGTGCCTGCCTGTGTCATCCGCTCCGCCAGCTGCGTCCACTCCTCGTCGGTTTGTCCCATGATGGACGCAATGATAATCTTTTCCGGATAATGCTCCTTCAGCTTCCGCAGGAAACCAAGGTTTTCCTCCAAGGCATGGTCGGAAATCTGCTCGATGTTCTTAAATCCGACAAACGGCGCGTTTTCCTTGCGCAGAATATCAAACCGGGGCGAAACCTCATCCGGTACAAACATGCCGATCGTTTTAAACGCGACGCCGGCCCAGCCCATTTCGAACGCCTTCGCCACCATCTCATAATTGCTGCCGACGGCCGAAGAGGACAGAAAAAACGGGTTTTCGCAATGTACTCCACAAAAATCGACCGATAAATCCACCTTCTTTTCCGCAACCCTCGGCAGCGTTGCCGCCTGCTCCAAAATCCGGTCAATGGGTACCGGGAAATTAATTTTGGCCTTCAGGCAAGCAGACAGACAGGGCTTTCCGTCGCAGGAAACACACGGCAGCGGGTCGGGCAGACGGTTTACCGCTCCCGCCTTGTTTTCAAACCGCAGGGAACGGATGATGCGGTCCGCTTCCACACCATAGGGGCAGGCTTTTGTGCACGGTGCATGGTTGCACAGCAAGCACCCGCTGACCTCCTCCTGCAGGGCGGTGTCTCTGTATAAATTGTTTGCCATGTTATCCCACCTTTATTTCTTTGGTTCGCGTTTTACAAATTCGCCGTAGCCGGGTGTACCCACAAAGTCGCCGTTATCATACACCAGCTTACCGCGAACATAGGTCTGCACCGGATAACCGTGCATT
>JBFWIM010000106.1:0-5629 GCA_050255995.1 Intestinibacillus sp. | reverse complement strand
TTCAGGCAGCGTTTCGTAAATTCATATGCGGCGCCCACGCCGCCCATGACCTCGGCAACCACCGTGATCTCGGGATCATTTTCAATGACCGAAAAATCGGTGACGAATTTATCCCCATATGGCAGATGCGCAAAATCGCGCAGGTCGAGTACATACTTGACCTCCATCGGCTCGCCGAGCGACGCCGCGATCTTTTCCGCATTCATCTGCATGACCTCGTACACGCCGGAGCCGACCGTGCCGTGTCCCATTATCGCTGCTTTTATCATATCTTAACCCTCCAGTATCAGCTTGTATTTTCAAATCGGCCAAGTGGCCTCCATAATTATTCCGATGAAAGGATCTCCATGCGCAGCACGCCGTCCAGCGCTTCCGCGCGGCTCATCAGCGTCTCGACGGAGCAGTTCATATTGTCGGTACGCGCGGCAATTGTGACGGAAGCCTGCCCGCTCATTGGAATTGACTGGTTGATCGTCAGCAGGTTTGCGCCTGTACGGGCGAACAGTCCGAGGATGCTGGACAGCACGCCGGGCTTATCGTTCAGCATCAGGTGGAACGTCACAATGCGGTCGGTCGTGATTTCGAAAAACGGGCGAACGCCGTCCTTGTATTTATAAAACGCACTGCGCGACAGGCCAACGCTCGCAGCCGCTTCACTGGCCGTCCGGCACTGGCCGGTCTTGAGCGCGGTATTGGCTTCCACAACCTTATGGAATACCTCAGGCAGCAGAGACCGTTCCACGAGATAGTATTTTGGTTGGGCACTCACTCCGTCCACCCCCGAAAAACATTTGTATTTGCAATGCCATACTATCGTACCATACCCACCCACACAAAGCAAGGGGATATCCGCCAAAAACAACGTAATTTATACATCGTGTTTATGCAATGTCTATATTTCTGGCACATAAATATCCAGATAAAGGCAGATTATTCTCTCGCCTTGCGTTTTGTGCAGAGAACACAAAGTGTTTTCCGTTTTTGCGGACATTCTTCCGCGCAGCACGGACTGTACCCTCAGCAGGAAAAATCCGCTTTCCACCCCCCCTGCGGGTCTTTCCTGCAACGGTCTGCTCTTTCCATAATAAATATTTTGTTTCCTGTTCCGGCGCTTATACCGTCTCCTGCCTTATCATTGCAGCCGGAAAAAGTTTGCCGGTTTCCGCCGTCTCATGCCACGCAGTGCCGGCCATCTCTCTGGAACCTGCACATATCCCGTTCTCCGTGACGAAAAAAGCCCCGCGGGAATTACCCGCGGGACCTTTCATTTTATATTATGATTTGCTGTCAGTCTCGCCAATCGTTTTAAACGCACCTTCCGGCGTGATTACGGTTTTGCTCTCCGCCTTGGGCGTCCGGGTCACTTCCTCACTCTGCACGAGGTCTTCCCCTACCACTTTATCCGGTACCTGCTCACCGCCATAGACCTTGAGGAAGGTCTCGCCGTCCATGGTTTCGTTGCGGAGCAGATATTCCGCTACGGCGTTGAGCCGTTCGCGATTCTCGGTCAGCAGCTTTTCACAGCGGGTATACGCCTCGGCAATGATGCGGTGCACTTCGCCGTCGATCTCCGCCGCCTTTTCCTCGGAGTAGCTCTTGGTCGAGCCGAAGTCACGGCCGATGAACACCTCGCCGTCCCCGCCGTAATCGACGGTGCCGATTCTGTCGCTGAAGCCGTAGTTCACAACCATTGCGCGCGCCATCTGGGTGGCGGAGCGGATATCTCCGGATGCGCCGGTCGTGATCTCGTCAAACACAATCTTTTCCGCTACGCGGCCGCCGAGCGTGCCCACCAGCGTATCCTCGAAATAGGTCTTGCTCTCCAGGCCGGTTTCTTCCTCAGGCCGCCACATGGTGAAGCCGCCCGCACCGCCGCGCGGAATAATCGTGATATAGTGAATCGGGTCGAGCGTGCCGAGCGCCTGACGGGAAACCGCGTGGCCGGCCTCGTGATAGGCGACAATGCGCTTTTTCTTTTCGCTGATGACCTTGCTCTTCTTTTCCGGCCCCATTTCGACCTTGAGCAGCGCTTCCTCAATCTCATCATTGGTGATGAACTTCTTGTTGCGCCGTGCGGCGAGCAGCGCCGCCTCGTTGAGCAGGTTCTCAAGATCCGCGCCGGTAAAGCCGACCGTGCCCTTGGCGATCGAATCGAACTTGACGTCCGGATCAAACTGCTTGCCCCGCGCGTGCACATGAAGGATAGCTTCGCGACCCTTGACGTCCGGCGCGCCGACATAAACCTGACGGTCAAAGCGGCCCGGACGCAGCAGCGCGCTGTCCAGAATATCCTGGCGGTTGGTCGCCGCGATGACGATGACGCCTTCGTTCGCGCCGAAGCCGTCCATCTCGACCAGCAGCTGGTTCAGGGTCTGCTCGCGCTCGTCGTGACCGCCGCCGAGGCCTGCGCCGCGCTGACGGCCGACCGCGTCAATTTCGTCGATAAAGACGATGGCGGGCGCGTTTTTCTTGGCCTGCTCGAACAGGTCGCGCACGCGGGACGCGCCGACGCCGACATACAGCTCGACGAAGTCGGAGCCAGAAATCGACAGGAAGGGCACGCCGGCTTCGCCCGCGACCGCGCGCGCGATCAGGGTTTTGCCAGTGCCCGGAGGGCCGACGAGCAGCACGCCCTTGGGAATGCGCGCGCCGATCTCCGTGAATTTCTGCGGGTTCTTGAGGAATTCGACGATCTCCTGCAGCTCGGCTTTTTCCTCGTCCGCGCCGGCGACGTCGTCAAACGTCACGTGGCGCTTGTCGTCAGTGGCGAGCTTGGCGCGCGCCTTGCCGAACTGCATCGGGTTGCCGCCGCCGCCCGCCTGCTTGTTCATCATGAAATACCAGAACAGGCCGAGAATCACCAGCAGCACCAGATAGGGCACGAAGCTCATCCACCAGGGCATCTCCTGCGTGATGTAGTCCATGTCCTTGAGCGTGCCATCCTGCTTTTGCTCGCGAATGGTTTCGCCCAGATCCAGATAAAACAGGTTGAGATCGGACAGCTTATATTTGACAACGGAGCCGTCCTTCATCTGCATGGTCAGCAGATTGTCGTTCACCACATACGAATCGACTTGTTTTTTGTCAAAATAGTCGTAGACCTGTCCGTATGTGACGGGGGTAGTGGCCTGCTGGCTCTGGGTCAGCACGACGCTTACCGCCGCCAAAAGCACCAGCAGGATCAGCAGGTAAAGGCCAAAGCCTTTCATTTTTCCTTTCAAGCGTGTATCACACCTTTCTCAGCCGCTTCACTTCCCGCCATAGACGGAAGGCTTCAGAACGCCGATGTACGGCAGGTTACGGTAGCACTCCGCGTAATCCAGGCCGTATCCGACGACAAATTCATCCGGGATTTCAAAACCGAGGTAGTCGATATCGACCTGCACCTTGCGGCGCTCCGGCTTGGAGAGCAGCGTGCACAGACGAATGGAGTTCGCGCCGCGCGCCTGCAAAATTTTCATGAGGTAGCTGAGCGTTACGCCGCTGTCCAGAATATCCTCGACGATCAGCAGGTCGCGCCCCGCAATCTGCGACTCAATGTCCTTGATAATCTGCACCTCGCCCGAGGTTTTCGTGCCGTTGCCGTAGCTAGACACGACCATAAAGTCAATATTACACTTGGTGTCGATCTGGCGGGTCAGGTCGGCCATAAACACATAGGAGCCCTTGAGCACACTGACAATCAGCGGATTTTTTCCCGCGTAGTCCTCTGTGATGCGCGCGCCCATCTCGGCGACCTTCTGACGGAGCTGCTCCTCGGTAAACAGCACTTCCTTAATATCGTTCTTCATTTTTATTTTGCTATCCCTTCAAAACGTATTTCCAGTACCGGACCGCCGTCCGGCTTTCTGTCAAAGTCCAATCCGATCGACTGCACCGCAATCACGCCGCCCTTGTCGGCAATCACGCCCAGCCGGTCGCGTTCGGTGCGCGGGATCCTGTGGTCGATCATCAGCCGTTTGAGCGTGCGGTGGCCCCCGTTTTCACGGAGACGAAGTGCATCCCCCGTCCGGCGGGTGCGCAGGCACAGCGTATCGAAATCTATTTTACCACAATCCACATAAAAAGTATTGAACGTTTTGTTAAAATCTTGTTCCTCATTATGGGAGAATACCGTAAGTTTTGCCCCATATTCCGAAAGTATTTCGGAAAACCCATCATACAGGCGAATGGCTTCCGGCGCGGCAGCGACCGAAGGCGCGCCAAGGAACAGACGCTCATACCGCCGCTCCGCGACCAGCTTGCCGGGCAGGTGTAAAGAAGCGGAAGGGTTTTTGCCTTGCGCGAGCGCGGTGATCTGCCGGATCATACCCGCCGTGCATTCGCCCATCGGCATGCCCGCCTCGCGCAGCGCACCTCGCAGAATCCGGCCGCGCAGCGCCTCGGGCGCATCCACAATGTCCGCGCAGCCGAGCAGATAGCCGCCCGGCACGGGA
The DNA here is from genome assembly GCA_050255995.1 of Intestinibacillus sp. Taxonomy (GTDB): domain Bacteria; phylum Bacillota; class Clostridia; order Oscillospirales; family Butyricicoccaceae; genus Intestinibacillus. Next base: position 1,193 of record JBFWIM010000106.1, on the reverse strand, counting down.
ACTGTCAGCGTCTTCCGCAGCGCCTCGGCGCGGCTTTTCAGATATTCTTCGTCCTGCCGCAGCAGCGCGGCGGTGCGCCCCGCCGCTTCCACAGCGCGCGGGTTAATCTCACGCAGCACCGGAACCACCTCGCGGCGGATACGGTTCCTTGTATAATCCGCGCTGTCGTTGGAGCTGTCGTTGACGTACGGCTGGCGGAGCTCATACAGGTAGGACTCAATCTGGTGGCGCGTGGAGCCGATAAACGGACGGATGATCTCATGCCGCACCGGCGGGATGCCGCCCATGCCGTGCGTGCCCGCGCCGCGCGCAAGATAAAACAGCATCGTCTCCAGATTGTCGTCCAGCGTGTGTGCGGTTGCAATCCGCTGCGCATCCAGATGCGCTGCCGCTTCGCGAAAAAACGCGTACCGCACATCGCGCGCGGCCTCCTCGATTCCCTGCCCGTGCTGCTCGGCGTAGCTCTGCACATCGCACCGCTCGATCACGTGCGGCACGGCGAGCTGCTCGCACAGCGCGCGCACAAAATTTTCATCCCGCACAGCCTCCGCGCCGCGCAGCGAGTGGTTCAGATGACAGGCGCATATCCGGACGTCCAGCCGCTCGCGCAGCTCCAGCATCGCACGCAGCAGCGCGACCGAATCCGCACCGCCGGAAACGGCGCAAAGCACCGTTTCCCCCTGATGAAGCATATCGTAGGCATGGATCGTGTGTAAGACGTTATCCAGCATTCCAAAGCCCCTTTCATCCCCGCAATATTGTCGTAAGGCCCTTCGGATGAGCGGCTGCACAGCCGCCTCAGCCGTGGATCTTGTCCTGATTGGAGAAAGTTGTGTACTGGCCGATCCATTGCAGATTGATCGTGCCGGTTGCGCCATGGCGGTTTTTTGCGATAATGATTTCCGCAACGTTTTTCTCCTCGCTGTCCTCGTTGTAATAGTCGTCACGGTAGATGAATACTACGATGTCGGCGTCCTGCTCGATTGCGCCGGATTCGCGCAGGTCGGACAGCATGGGCCGCTTGTCCGCGCGCTGCTCGGCCGCGCGCGAAAGCTGCGACAGGCAGATGACCGGGACGTTCAGCTCCTTTGCCATGATCTTCAGCCCGCGGGAGATTTCCGCAACCTCCTGCACGCGGTTGTCGTTCCGGCGGCCGCCCGACTGCATGAGCTGCAGGTAGTCGATGACAATCA
>JBFWIM010000105.1:0-5644 GCA_050255995.1 Intestinibacillus sp. | reverse complement strand
GTCATGTTCTGCAGCACATCATATACCTTTTCCGGCGTGATGCGCTTCATGTTTTTGCACCACGGCTCCCCCTGCGGGAAGTAAAACCGCTTTTCAGGGTTTTTACGCCGCAGCTGGTGCAGGATGCCCTGCACCGTCAGGATGATGAACTCCTGCGCCGGGCTCTGCGTGGCGAAGTCGATGATGGCGGAGGTGCTGCCCGCGAAATCGGCCAGGCGCACAACGTCGGGCGTGCACTCCGGATGGCACAGCACCTTCGCCTGCGGGTGGAGCCGCTTCGCCTGTTCCACATCCTGCACGGTGATGTTCTGATGGATGGGGCAGAAGCCCTTTTCGAACACAAAATGCTTCTGCGGCAGCTGCCTGGCGATATAGTCGCCCAGATTTTCATCCGGAACAAACAGGATGTTTTTCTGCGGCAGCTTCGACACGATTTTCAGCGCGTTGGAGGACGTCACGCAGACGTCCGAAACCGCCTTCACCTCGGTCGTGGAATTGATGTAGCAGACCACCGCGAGATCGTCGTACCGCGCGCGGACGTCCGCCACCGCCTGCGGCCCGATCATGTGCGCCATCGGGCAGTCGGCGAGTCCGTCCGCCATGAAAACCCGCTTTTCCGGACTTAGAATTTTCGCGCTTTCGCCCATAAACCGTACGCCGCAGAACAGAATGGTCTGCTGCGGCGCGCCTGCCGCGATTTTGCTTAAGTAATAGGAATCCCCTACATAATCCGCCGCATCCTGTACCGCGCCTTCGGTATAATAGTGCGCCAGAATCAGCACGTCTTTTTCCTTCTTTAGCATTTCAATATTTTCCGCCAAACCCATGCTCCTGTCCTCTCGATCACTTGCGTTTTGTTATACTTTTTATACTATGACACAAGTGCTCCCATATGTCAATACATGTGTCATGACATATTTAGAGTTCCCAAAGCAAATCGTGAAAAAATGGATATTTTGCACAGACATGCGCGAGATATTTTGAAAAAGGATTGTCTTTCGGATGCATTCTGTTTTATATTGATGGTAAATGCTTACGCACTGAAAGGAGACTGTAATGTTCCAAAACAAGGTGGCCGTCGTGACCGGCGGCGCAAACGGCATCGGAAAATGCATTTGTGAGGAATTTGAAAAACAGGGCGCGCGCGTCTGCGTGATCGACTTGCGGGAAAACCCGTATTTTCAGGGCGATCTGGGGGACGAGGAAACGCTGCGCCGCTTTGCGGACAAGGTCATTGCGGACTTTGGCCATGTGGATTATCTGATCAACAACGCCCTGCCGCTGATGAAGGGCATCGATACCTGCACCTGGGACGAGTTCAATTACGCGCTGCGAGTCGGCGTTTCCGCGCCCTTTCTGCTGACGCAGCTGTTTCTGCCGCACTTTGCGCCCGGTGCAGCCATTGTGAACCTGTCCTCCAGCCGTGACCGCATGAGCCAGCCGTTTACGGAGAGCTACACCGCGGCAAAGGGCGGCATCGCCGCACTGACCCACGCGCTCGCCGTCAGCCTTGCGGGAAAAGCGCGCGTCAATTCCATCTCCCCCGGCTGGATCGACACGCAGTACGCCGTGTACGAAGGCCCGGACGCGCGACAGCAGCCGGCCTGCCGTGTGGGAAACCCGCTCGACATCGCGAACATGGCGCTGTACCTGTGCTCCGAAAAAGCGGGCTTCATCACGGGCGAAAACATCTGCATCGACGGCGGCATGACCCGCCAGATGATCTATCACAACGATTTCGGCTGGACACTTGCCTGAACCCCCGGTTCAGAGCAGGTCGAGCAGCCGGCCGATGTCGCTTTTCAGCTCGATGGTCAGGCTGCCGTCCGCCGCAACGTCGATGCGTGCGATGATGGTCTCAATATCCTGCCGGGTAAACCGCTCCTTGGTCATGAGCTGCTCAAAGATGGCGATCACGCGGCTCAGGCTGCGCTTCATGTCCGCGCGTTTGCCGGCCTCGTCCTCCAGCAGGGCGAGCTGCCGCTCCAGCCGGCCGAGCTCGTCGCGGTACTCCTCCTCAAGCGTGTCGAAGGTCTCGTTGATCGCTTCCTCGCGTTCGGGATGCGCCGTAATCTGCCGGATGCGCTGGCGCGTGCTCTCCCGCAGCTCGCGCTTTAGCTGCTCCAGCCGCTCGCGCAGCCCCTGCGCCCGGGCTCGGGCCTGTCCGGCAAAGGCCTCGCTGCGGGATTCGTCAAGCTGCGCCAGCGCGCTCGTCAGCCCGTCGCGCACCGAACCGATATATGCGCGTACGCTGTCGTCAATCGCACGCTCCCGGATGTGGTGCGACGTGCAGCCCTTGCGCCCGCGCCGGTGGTACGCGCCGCAGACATAGCCGTCCGGCCGCGCGGGGTTGGACACGGCGAACATGGGGCTGCCGCAGTCCTCGCAGTACAGTAGCCCCGAATAGGTATGCGGATATTTGCGCTCGCCCCGGTAATGGGTGCGCGTGCGCCTGCTTTTGTTTTGCACAGCCTGTGCAAAAACCGCCTTGTCCAGAATCGGCGCATGGTGGTCTTCAAACACGAACTGCCGGGAGGGCTCGGTGCGGCGGTCGGTCTTGTTGATGCCGCGCCTCTCCCATACGCCCTGCCGCAGCGTGCCGATATAAAAGTCGTTGCCGAGAATTTTGGCGACTGAATTCGCGTTCCAGACATCGCGCACGCGCGCTTCGACGCGGTTTGTGTCCTTTCCCTGCGTGCGGAGCTGCTTGGCCATGAGCTGCAGGCCGGTGGGGAACCCCTTTTCGGTCAGGTATCCGGCGATGCGCTTATACCCCCAGCCTTCATTATATAGCCGGTAAATCAGGCGCACGACCGCCGCGCCCTCCTCGTCGATTTGCAGCGCGCCCTTGTGGACAGGGTCAAGGAAATATCCATACGGCGCGTTGCAGATCCATTCGCCGCGCGACTGGCGGTTGCGCACCACGGCGCGCACCTTTTTGCTGGTATCCGTGACCGGCATTTCATTCATCAGAAAGCGGAACTGGATGTTCAGCCAGTCGTCGTTCGTCGGATAGTCCACGTGGTCGCCGATGGAGACAATCCGCACGCCCGCGTCCCGCAGCAGCTCCAGCTCGTACAGGCCGAGCGAGTTGCGGCGGGAAAAACGGGAGAAATCTTTAAGAATCAGCACGTCGTACTCGCCCCGCATCAGGGCGCGGCGCAGCTTCTGGTAGCCCTCGCGCTGCTCGAAGGTGTAGCCGGAGCGGTCGCGGTCGGTAAAAAAGTCGAGCGGCGCGTCCGGAAAATGCCCGGACACAAACTCCTCGATCAGCGCCTTCTGGTTCTCGATGGACGTGTTTTCCTGGTCAAGCTCCTCGTCCACGGAAATACGGCAATACCCGGCCAGCCGCATGGTTCCCCCCTCCCTTCACCGGATTTGCCGTCCGTCAGCTCAGCAGTCCGCCGTTTTGCCGGTCGAGCAGCGCGGTGATGTTGGGCAGCAGCGGCTCCACCCCACCGACATAAACGCAGACCCGGTAGCCGCGGCTGCGGCTGCGCGCGACCGCATCCAGATAGGCGGGGTCATTCCGGAAGGTCGCCCGTTCGGCATGGGGCACCCAGATCTCACAGCGTTTTTTGGTGTCGTACAGTTTGATTTGCATATACATTCCCTCCTTTTGGCTATTTTCCCCATATACACGCCGGTCTATACCCCCATAAGCAAAAGGCCCGGTCCGCATTTTCGTACGGACCGGACCTTTGTGCGGCGCTGTGGGAACGGCAGGGGGGCGTTACAATAAGTACCGCGAAGGGTCGCCCTCGCGGATACGCATAGTGCGACGAATTTCCTTGGGGATGACGACACGTCCCAGATCGTCGATACGGCGTACAATGCCAGTTGCTTTCATATCCGGTAACCTCCATTTATTATTGGCATTTCCAGTTGCAATACTGGTATTATCTCTTCAAAAAACGGAAAATATGTAAGTTTTCAAACTGTTAAAAAAAAGAAAACATGGAACGGCGCGGAAGCGCGCCGCCGCGCCCGCAAAAATGCGCCCGGCAAAAGCCGGACGCAAACGGATAACCCGCTTATGTAAACAGTGCGCGGATCTCATCCATGCGGGCCTGCGCCATGTCGTAGCCTTCCTGGTACGCCGCGCGCAGCCGGGAAACGTCGCTCTCAAAGCTCTCCACCGGATGGGCGGGGCGGAGCAGTACGGTGGTCTCCGGATGCTCCCGCGCCAGCTCGCTTGCGAACTGCACGGTCTCGTTATAGATCCGGTGGCGGTCATGCAGCACGCCGGGCAGGGCGGGGAAGCGCAGGCGCAGGGCGCGCGCCGCCCACCGCGTGCTGTTTCCCAGCGTTTTGCGGTAGTCCTCCGTGCGGGTCAGTACGATGAGGTTCTTTTGGCTGCCGTCCGCAAGCGCGCGCCGGATCGGGATCGGGTCGGTCAGGCCGCCGTCAAAGTAGGGCGTGCCGTCCAGATAAATCGGCGGGAAGAAAAACGGGATGGCGCAGGTCGCGCGCAGCATGGTGCATTTTTCATCGAGCGCACGACCGTCGAGATATTCGGGCAGGCCGGTGCGCGCATTGGTCACGCCGACCAGCACGCGGCCCTCATAGGCGCGGTAGGCCTCCCAGTCGAAGGGGTTCAGCCGGTTCGGCACCTCGTCATAGACAAAGTCCAGGCCGAACAGGCTGCCGCATTTGAGATAGTTGCCGTAGCTTAAATAGCGCGGGTCGTTGCGGTACTTGCAGATCACGTCCAGGTTGCGCCCCGGCTGGCGCGAAACATAGGATACCGCGTTCGTGATGCCGGCGGACACGCCGATCACGTAATCGAACATCAGGCCGTGTTCGAGCAGCGCGTCCATCACGCCGCAGGAAAAGATCGGGCGGAAGGTGCCGCCCTCCAGAATGAGTCCGGGCATGGTTTGTCCTCCAAAACGCGGTCAGACCGGCACAAAGTCGATCTGGCCCGTCACATTCGACGCGGCCGCGAGCCTGACGCGGATGGGCGTGCCGATGCCGAAGCGCTTGCCCGTGCGCACGCCGACCAGCAGCAGGTGTTCCGCATCGAACTCATAGGCGTCTCCCGTGAGCTCGTCCAGCTTTACAAGGCCCTCGGCCGTGTTCGGCAGGGCGACAAACAGGCCGAACGAGGTCACGCCGGACACCGTGGCGTCAAACTCCTGCCCGACAAACTGCGACATGTAGTCCGCGAGGAACAGCTTGTCGATGCTGCGCTCGGCCTGATCCGCCGCATATTCGCGCAGGGTGGACTGCATGGCGGACTCGGCGCAGAACACGTTGTCCGATTTGACAAACTCCTGATCGGAAATCGCCTTATACAGCATACGGTGCGCGACCAGATCGGGATAGCGGCGGATGGGCGAGGTGAAGTGCAGGTAATATTTGGCTTTGAGCCCGTAATGCCCGATGCACTGGTCGGCGTACCGTGCCCGCGCGAGCGAGCGCAGCAGCATGGTGGGCAGCACGCGCTGCTCGGGTTTGTCCTTAGCGCTGTCCAGCACGGCCTGCAGCTGCTTCGTGTCTTCGGGCTTGGACGCATCCACGCGGTAGCCGAACTGGCGGGCGAGCGCGGCAAAAGCGCGCAGTTTTTCAGGGTCGGGGTTTTCGTGGACGCGGAACACGGTCGGCAGGCCGCGCTTCTGCATATACTCTGCGACGGCCTCGT
>JBFWIM010000104.1:0-5801 GCA_050255995.1 Intestinibacillus sp. | reverse complement strand
GCAGTATGGTGCCGTCCGGCAGCAACAGCTTACTTGCGACACTCAGATACAGGCGGACGGCCTTGTCCTCGAGTCCGCCGGTGATGGTGTTGCTGAAGGAATGGATGCCTTCAATGACCGCGACCTCGTCCGGTCCCAGCCGCAAAGACCGGGCCTCTTCCGTGCGGCTCTGCTGTTCAAAGTCAAAATGCGGTACTTCGATCTCCTCACCCGCCGCCAGACGCTGTAAATGATCGTTCAGCAGCGGCAAATCCATGCAGAGTGGCGATTCGTAGTCGATAATGCCGTCCTCATCCACCGGAGCCACATAATCGCAGCGCGAACGGTAATAGTCATCCATTGAAATGACTTCCGCATGGATGCCGTGATCCAGAAACGCTTCGCAGAGCAGCCCGGCCGTCGTGGTCTTGCCGCTGGACGAAGGGCCGTTCAGCAGCACAATTGGCCGCTGGTGCATACTGGCGACAATGCTCGCCGCCGTCTCTTCGACCAGCGTATGGTATCTCTGCTCACTGCGTTCAATCAACCCTTTGGGGTCGTGTACCGCCTGTTCGTTGATATGTTCCAGTTGATAGGTCATGCTTTCCCCTCTTACGCGCCGTCGCTCATGAGCAGCAGCTTTCGGGCCGCCGCAATGCGGTCTCCGGCGCTCAAATATTCGGTTGGATATTTCGGATTTGCAAACCGCGTAATCTTACCCGTCGCAGTGTCGCAGCGTTTGCTGACCGCACCCGCACCGAGGGATACAATGGTCTGCAGCTCCTCCATCATGTATACGTTATACAGGCTCTCCGTCCCCGGCACGCACCAGCCGACATTTTCAAAACCGCCCGCCGTAAACTTTTGCCGGTAAAGGTAATATGGCGCATAGCCCGCAGCGGTCAGCTGCTGCGCCGCGTCGTCCAGCATTGCGGAAACCGTTCCGCGCTTTGCCACAGCCTCCGCTTTATCGGACAGGTCGGCAGCGCGCTTGATGGCAAGCGTATGCACCGTGATGTTCTCCGGCTTTAAATTGGTCAGCGTGCCGATCGTACGTGCAAAGCTGTCCGGCGTATCGCCCGAAAGCCCGGCAATCGTATCCATATTGATACACGAAAAGCCGATTTCCCGCGCAAGCGCGTAGCTTTCCAGCACCTGTCCGGCGCTGTGCCTGCGGCCGATGCGCCGAAGCACCTTATCGTTCATGGTCTGGGGGTTGATGCTGATGCGCGTCGCCCCGCCGTCCCGGATGGCCTCCAGCTTATCACGCGTAATCGTGTCCGGACGTCCCGCTTCTACAGTATATTCACGCAGCGCAGAAAAATCCATCGCGTTTGCGAGCGCCCGCATCAATCTGGAGAGCTGCGGGGCAGACAGCGTGGTGGGCGTTCCGCCGCCGATATACAGCGTCGTCACACGCCTGCCGGTCTCGGCAAGCAGCCGTCCGGTCATTTCAATCTCGGCGCACAGGGCTTCGAGATAGGGCGGAATCAGCGCGGCAGCGCGCTCAACCGTGGAAGAAACGAAGGAGCAATATGCGCAGCGCGACGGGCAGAACGGAATGCCCACATAAACGGAAACTTCATCCGGCGAGAGCTGCGCTTTGCAGTCCAACGCCACGGCCGCAGCACGCACCGTCAGCGCCGTGCGCGCGGGTGAAACATAAAAATGCTCCCGCAGCCGCACGGCAACCTCGGCGTTTGTCATGCCCCGCTCCATCATGCCGCGCGCCAGTTTGGCCGGACGCACACCGGTCAGGCTGCCCCAGACGGGCGGCGCAGGCAGGGTCGGCGCAATCGCGTCGTAAATCGAAAGCTTGATGATCTCATTTTCCCGCCGGCGGCGTGTGAGCACATCGCAGCCGCCTACCGCTGTCTCACGCGCGGCCTCACGCGTCTGCCCGCCTATGGTGACATGGGCGGCGGCGCGCGCCGTCCCTTCCCGCTCGGTGAGCGAGGAAACGCAGGTATCGCCTTCCGGATACGGAACCGACACCGGGATTTCGGTCGGCAACAGGTGCAGCAGCATCTCTTCGACCGCGTGCCGGTAGTCATGCCCTTGCAGGATATAGTTCATCGGGCGAGCGCCTGCCGAATATACGGATTTTGGCTGCGCTCTTCCGTGAGCGTGGACATATCCTCATGCCCGGGCAGCACATGGAAGTCGCCCGGCAGGTCGTGCAGGCGCTTCAGGGATTCCAGCATCTGGTCGAAATTGCCGCCCGGCAGGTCACAGCGGCCGCACTCGTGGCGAAACAGCGTATCGCCGGTAAACAGGCAGTCGCCGATCATAATAACGCTGGAGCCGGGTGTGTGACCAGGCGTGTTCAGATAGGTTGCCGCCATGCCGCCGAAGGCGACCTGTGTGCCCTCTTTTGCATATATATCGACCGTAGGCTCCTGATAATTCGTAATATAGGGACGGAAATCGGACATAGTTTCCTTTTTGAGCATGCCCGCATCGGCTTCGTGCAGCACAAGCTGCGCGCCGGTGGCCTCCTTGACCGCCTTGACCGCAAGAATATGATCAAAATGCGCATGAGTCAGCAAAATATACTTGAGCGCGATTCCCTCTTTGCGAATCTGTTCCAGAATCGCATCGGCGCTATCGCCCGGGTCAACCACCGCGCCCTCCTTCGTGGCTTCGTCGAATATGATATAGCAATTTGTACGCACTACACCAACGCACAGGTGCAGAATTTTCATGGTAGCCGCCTCCGTCTATTTCATTTCGTCGGTGTCCATAAAAATGGTCACCGGCCCATCGTTTATCAGGTCAATCTGCATGTCCGCGCCGAACTTCCCGGTTGCAACGGGCAGTCCGCTTTCGCGGCAGCGGGAAACAAACCTCTCGTACAGCGGAATCGCCGTCTCCGGGCGCGCCGCACGCATAAAATTCGGGCGTCGGCCTTTTTTGCAATCCCCATACAACGTAAAGTTGGAAACAATCAGCAGCCCGCCCCCAACATCCGCCAATGATAAGTTCATTTTGTCATTCTCGTCGGTAAAAATGCGCAATCCCACGCATTTATCTGCCAGATAATCCGCTTCCTGCACTCCGTCTCCCTCAGAAATGCCAAGCAGCACGGCAAAGCCCCGGCCGATCGCGTGCGTTTCGGCGCTATCGACCGTAACCGCCGCGCGGGAAACCCGCTGGATGATCGCTCTCATAAAATCTCCTTATAAACGGCAAGATGGACAACAGGGGGCGAGCCCTGTTGCCCACACGCCGTTATCAACGATTCCTGGATTTTCAGTTTCCGTCGACTGTGCGGATGACGTCCACCACGCCCTTGGTATTGCGCAGCCGGGTCATAATGTTCTCCAACTGAGAAATGCCCGTGACGTCAATCATTGCATTAATGACCGCAAAGCCGTCCGCAAGGTCGCGCGCGCTCAGCTCATGCACGTTGACGCGCGCATTCGACAGCAGCGTAGCAATATCGGCCAAAATACCGATGCGGTTCTTTGCGGAAATTTGCAGACCGGTCGAAAACCGCTCACGCTGCGGGTTGGTGGCGACCAGATCCTCATCCCACCAGCAATTGACCCAGCGCGCCTTGTCTTCCTCGCTGCCGTTTGAATGGACATTGACGCAGTCCCGGCGGTGAATGGAAACGCCGTAGCCGCGTGTGATAAAGCCGATGATATCGTCGCCGGGAATCGGAGTGCAGCAGCGGGCGAATTTGATCAGGCAGTTGTCAATACCCTCCACAATAACGCCGGACTGTGATTTGCCATGGCGCTTGACCGCAGGCTGCGCCGCATGCTCTTCCTGCGCATTTTGCCGGCGCATCTTGTTCACATCGTCCTTGACCTTATTGACCACCTTGGTGACCGTAATACCGCCGTAGCCGAGCGAGGCGTACATTTCATCGAGATCCTTGAAGGAGAATTTTTGCATAACGTCCTTCTGGATATCCTCGTTCTCGTAGAAGCCGTTGAACAGCAGGTTGGCGCGCAGCTCGCGGTCGAGCTCCTCCTTACCCTGTGCAATGTTGTCCTCGCGGCACTCCTTTTTGAACCACTGTTTAATCTTGTTGCGCGCCTCGGTGGTTCGCACAATCTTAACCCAGTTGCGGCTTGGGCCACGCGTCTCTTTGGAGGTGACGATTTCAACAATGTCGCCGTTTTTGAGCGGCGTGTCGATCGGCGCAATGCGCCCGTTAATTTTGCAGCCCACCATGCGGTTGCCGACGGCTGAATGGATGGCGTAGGCAAGGTCGATTGGAATAGCGCCCGCCGGCATGTTGACCACGTCGCCCTTGGGCGTGAAAACAAACACCTCGTCCGCGAATAAATCGACCTTGATGTTCTTGATGAAGTCCTCGGCTTCGGTGTCCTGCTGGGCTTCCAGCAGCTGCCGGATCCAGGCAAACGCCTCTTCGCTGCTTTTTCTGTCCAGCCCCTGCTTGTATTTCCAGTGCGCCGCAACGCCGTATTCGGCCATCCGGTGCATCTCGTCGGTGCGGATCTGTACCTCAAAGGGGACGCCCGCGCGACCGATGACCGTGGTATGCAGGGACTGGTAACCGTTCGGCTTGGGGGTAGAGATGTAGTCCTTAAAACGTCCAGGAATCGGCTTGTAAAGGTCATGAATATAGCCGAGAACATTGTAACAGTCCGCAACTGTGCCTACAATGACGCGGATGGCGCAAATGTCGTAAATTTCGTTAATGGTTTTATGCTGTGCGTACATCTTGCGGTAGATCGAATAGATGTGTTTGACTCGTGCGGAAATTTCATGGGTGATGTGCGCCTCGGCCAGCTTGGCGTCAATGGTTTCCTTGATGCACTCCAGAAACTCCTCGTGCTGGGCGCTTTGCGCCTTTAGGCCCTCGACAATCTCATTATAGCCGATCGGGTCGAGGCACTTGAGGGACAGATCCTCCAGCTCCCACTTGATGCGCTGCATGCCCAGACGGTGCGCGATCGGCGCATAGATCTCCATTGTCTCGAGCGCCTTGTCGCGCTGCTTGCGCTCCGGAAGATGCTGGAACGTGCGGGCATTGTGCAGGCGGTCAGCCAGCTTGATCAGGATGACGCGGATGTCCTTGGCCATGGCCATAAACATCTTGCGCAGGTCTTCCATCTGCTCCTGCTCTTTGGAGTAACGCAGCATGCCCAGGCGGCTCACACCGTCTACCAGCTCCGCGACCGAGGTACCGAATTTGTTTTCAATCTCGCGATATCCAAATCCTGTGTCCTCTATACAGTCATGCAGCAGCCCGGCGCAGATTGAGTCGGTATCCAGACCCATTTCGACAATTACTTCCGCCACGGAAACCGGATGAATGATATACGGTTCGCCGTTGCGGCGTTTTTGCCCCTCGTGCGCAGCCGCCGCACATTCATACGCCGCCCGGATCTTCTTGACGTTGGCGGACGGGTTCTGCTTTTGCACCCGCTCGATTAAAAAGTCTATCCTGTTCATCATTTCCATCTTTCTTCTCTCCCCGGACGGCCTCTTCTCACTTACTCATACTCCTGAGCGTCGCGAGCACAACCGAACCCGAAATATCGGCCTTGCCCTGATGCGGTTTCAAAAGGATATTGAGAAGTCCATCCTTAAAATGGTAGCTCAGCAGGCTGCTTTCGCTGAACACGTCCAGGCAGACGAACAGCTTGCCGATATTGATGTCGCGCTTACTCTCCCACTGTATACGGCGGGAAAGCGCGTTAGATGGCACACTCAGGCGGCCTTCCACTGCGCGGCTATTATGGTGGCGCCATACGGAAACCAGATCTTTGCGGTCCGGCTACAGGATGCGCGCCTCACGTTCGGTCAGCCCCTGGTCGTTTATATAGCGGTTGGAAAGTCCG
>JBFWIM010000103.1:0-5840 GCA_050255995.1 Intestinibacillus sp. | reverse complement strand
ATAGACTTTCAAGATCTGGTCATAGGTTTTGCCCGCATCCGCCATCGCCTTCGCGCCATATTGGCTCATGCCGACCTGATGCCCCCAGCCGCGCCCGTCAAAGGTGAAGCTGGTGGAAACCGCACCGGCCGTACCGCTGCCCGCAGTGCCGGACGACAGCTTCTCTCCGCTCATTGCGGCCTTTGCGCCGCTTAAAATGCTGCTGCCGAGGCTGGCCGTTTCCTGCGTACTGCTGCTGCCGGAAGCGTTGCCCGATACGGTATAACGCTGGCTGTTCAGGCCAAATACCGTGCGCGTCTTGCCCTTTTCGAGAATGACCGTCGTACCCGTAGTATCCGTAACCGTAACGGTCAAAACATTATCCATTGCGGTGCGATTGGTCACGCTGACAGCTGCAACCGTGCCGATCGAATACCCTGCTGTTTTGAGCTTAGTACCGATCTGCGCCGCCGTCAAGGTAACAGACCATATGCCGTTTTGTGCAGCTTCCGTATTTTCGTAGGGGTCTTCCACACCCTTCAGGTAAGCATAATCGCCCCCCCAGACATTGGACGCATCCTCTGTCGCGCCACCGTCTGCGGAAAAATAATAGCCTACCACCGGCTTGCCGTCGTAGGACAGCGTCTGCCCCGCAGTTTCATCCACCGCGGTATCCGAATTTTCCGTCGCCTGATTCGCGCCCTTGTAAACCTGACAATCGACCGTATTGCTGACGTCAAACCCCTGCGCGGTGTATTTGCTGGGCTCATTCTCCACAAACGAACGCGCGCAGACTGCCTGTGCCTTAAGTGCCTCCACATTCCAATCGGGACTCATTTCATATGGAATAACGCCTTTCACATAATCCTCGAGCGGCACATAGTTTATAACAGAAAGGTTGCCGCCGTCTTTCCGGAAATATGCAAAATTTCCATAATACTTATATCCCTTGAACCAAGTCAGTGGATGATCCCCCTGCGGCGCCATGGCAAAGGTCTGGTCGCCGTCGTATTCGAATAAAATCGTATTCGTGCCCGTTGCCACAACTGTAATTCCCGTATCAGATGCGCCTACCGCCGAACCGCCCGACGCGCTTGCCGCCGTCTGCGCGGCATTCAACGACGGATACTGCCCCTGCCGCACATAATATGTAGCCCCGAGATAGCAGACAAACGCCCCCGTTCCCGCGGTCTGAGCGGCTGCGCGCGCCGCATCCGCCGTACGATAACTTTCCGGAAGCTGAACATGGTATGCGCCCACAGTGTTCGTTTCTCCGGAGGTCCCTTCCGCATAGGTTCCGTCACTTGCCGCAACATAATTTGCGTCCTTTAAAATGGCCGTCTTCTTTTCCGAAATCGGATAGAGGCTGTGAAAGCTCTTGCCGCTGTCATAATATCCTGCCTGATAGCCGCTCCCCTGGTAATTTTGCAGCTGCGGCGCAGACAGTGCGGCAGTATTGTAATACAGGCCGACGCGGATCGTTTCTGTCCCCGTGTCCGCGCATGAAGCCGGTACGACAAGAAGCGACGCGGACAGGCAAACTGTCATCATCATGCTCAAAAAGCGTTTCATGGATTCTTTCTCCTTTATATTGATTCCTATTGACAAAAAAGGTACCGTACTCTACAATAAAGAATGAAATGCACATCATAATAAACAGATAGAGGCGCGGTTTCCATCAGTACCGTTCGTGAGGGCGCACCCCCTGCGACCGGACGGGAAAGGGGATTTCCGCCGAAGACAGTCGGCGCGGTGTGCGGCGACTGTGCTGGACGGTTCGGATAAGATCCTGCCGTCTGTCACCGAAAAGCCGGTGGAGAGCTATCACGATACGACTGCGGGCGTTTGCTCCTGTCTATTATAGTATAGCTGGAACCGGTTTTTCAACCGGTTTTTTCTTTTCCCGGCGTATTTTCCCGCGGGCCGCGTAAACGAGCCCTTCCATCCGCTTAAATCCGTTCAATATTTTAGGAGGAAGATAGAGATATGAAACAGTACAACGTAGGTATCGTCGGCGCGACCGGCATGGTGGGCCAGCGTTTTGCGACTATTCTGGAAAACCACCCCTGGTTTCACGTCGCGGCAATTGCAGCCAGTGCACGCAATAAAGGTAAAACCTACGAAGAGGCTTGCGCGGGCCGCTGGAAACTGGCCGCCCCCATGCCGGAAAAAATGAAAAGCATGCGGATGCTCGACGCCGACGCCGACGCGGAGGAACTGGTTTCCAAAGTGGATTTCATTTTTTGCGCCGTTGATATGAAAAAAGAGGAAATCCGCGCGCTGGAAGAGCGCTACGCCAAACTGGAGTGCCCGGTTTGCTCCAACAATTCGGCGCACCGCTTCACTCCGGACGTACCGATGATTATTCCGGAAATCAACGCGCAGCATGCCGAAATTATTCCCGCACAGCGGAAGCGTCTGGGAACGAAACGCGGCTTTATCGCCGTTAAGTCCAACTGCTCCATTCAGAGCTATGTACCCGCGCTGACCGCGCTGCTGGAATTCCAGCCGACCGAGGTTACCGTCTGCACATACCAGGCCATTTCCGGCGCAGGGAAGACCTTTGAAACCTGGCCGGAAATTCTTGACAACGTTATCCCCTATATCGGCGGTGAAGAAGAGAAATCCGAAAAGGAGCCTATGAAGGTCTGGGGGCATGTCGCGGGCGATCATATTGAAAACGCCTCCTCCCCCATCATTACCGCACAGTGCCTGCGTGTCCCGGTATCCGACGGCCATATGGCGGCTGCTTTTGTTAAATTTGCGAAAAAGCCGACGCGCGAGCAAATTCTGGAGCGCTGGAAAAACTTTTCCGGGCGCGCGCAGGAGCTCAAGCTCCCGTCCGCACCCGCACAATTCCTGACCTATTTTGAGGAAGACAACCGTCCGCAGACCCGGCTTGACCGCAATCTGGAGGGCGGGATGGGCGTTTCCATCGGCCGCCTGCGCGAGGACGCTCTCTATGATTACAAGTTTGTCAGCCTGTCCCATAATACCCTGCGCGGCGCAGCCGGCGGCGCTGTCTTGCTGGCAGAACTGCTGTGTGCCGAAGGTTATATTGACTGAGGAGGTCCTTTTAAATGAAGAATCCGATTTTTACCGGCGCGGGCGTTGCAATTATTACACCCTTTAAAACTACCGGCGAAGTAAACTACGAAGAATTCGGCAAAATGATTGACCATCAAATTGCGCACGGCACCGACGCCATCATTGTCTGCGGTACCACGGGCGAAGCTTCGGCACTGCATGACAAGGAGCACCGGGAGGTAATCTCCTGGTGCTGCGAGTACGTGAACCATCGCGTGCCGGTTATCGCAGGCGTGGGATCAAACCACACGGACTATGCGATTGCGCTGACGAAATTGGCTGCGGAATGCGGCGCGGACGGCGGCCTTTCGGTCACCCCGTACTATAACAAGACCACGCAGCGCGGCCTTGTCGCACACTTCACTGCTATCGCGGACTGCGCCGACCTACCGATTATCTTGTATAACGTGCCCAGCCGCACGGGCATGAGCTTTACTTCGGATACCCTGCTGGAGCTGTCAAAACATCCGAATATCAATGGCCTGAAGGCTGCGTCCGGCAACTTTTCCCTGCTGGCGGAAGCGATGGCCAAATGCGGAGAGAATCTCAATGTATGGTCCGGTAATGACGACCAGATCGTTCCCCTGATGTCTCTCGGCGGAAAGGGCGTCATCTCGGTTCTTTCAAACGTCGCCCCCCAGGTTACGCACGACATAACCCAGCTTTGCTTTGAAAACAAGTATCCGGAGGCCGCAAAGCTGCAGCTCGGCCTGCACGACCTGATCGGTGCACTGTTTTGCGAAGTAAATCCCATCCCGGTCAAAAAAGCCATGGAGCTGCTCGGCTGGAGCGTCGGCGGACTTCGCCTCCCGCTCGTGGAGCCCTCGGCGGAACATGTCGAATACTTAAAGCGTGAACTGCAAGCTGCGGGCTGCAAAATTTAAATAAAAAAACCACAAATGTCCCGGGATCGCTGCTATTCGGCTCTTCCCGGGCATATTTTCAAAACCAAGGAGTTTTATAATGCTAAGAATTGCGCTTTCCGGCTGCAACGGCCGCATGGGCCGCGTCATCACGGACATCTGTGCGCACAAGGACAATGTCAAGATTGTCGCCGGATTTGATTTAACGGGTCAGAAGCTTGCTCATTTTCCGGTTTATACAGACCCGCATGAGTTTACCGGTACGTGTGATGTTATCATTGACTTTTCGAATGTTTCCTCGACCGATTCCCTGCTTGACTACTGCCTGAAAAGCAAAACGCCGGTCGTGATTTGCACGACCGGGCAAAACGAAGCCCAGCTTGCAAAGATCACCGATACCGCCCGGCAAATTCCGGTCTTTCGGTCCGGCAACATGTCTCTCGGCATCAATCTGATGCTTGATCTGCTGCGCAAATGCGCAAAAGTACTCGGTGACGGTTTTGATGTTGAGATTATTGAAAAACATCACAACCAAAAGCTTGATGCCCCTTCCGGCACCGCGCTTATGCTGGCGGATGCTGTGAACGAGGCCCTGCCTTACGACGCCGAATATGTCTATGACCGACACACGCGCCGTGAAAAACGGCCGGCTCATGAAATCGGCATCTCCGCTGTCCGCGGCGGCACCATTGTGGGCGAGCACAGTGTGCTGTTCTGCGGACGTGATGAGGTGATTGAAATCCGGCATTCTGCCCAGTCGCGTGAAGTGTTTGCCGTCGGCGCGGTCAATGCCGCCGTATTTCTTGCCGCTTGCACAAAGCCCGGCATATATAATATGCAGCATGTCATCGCATCGTTATAACAACTTTTCCTCAAAAGCGCCGAACCATATATGGTTCGGCGCTTTTTTATGCGTTTTCCGGCGGAAAACTCGTCCCTTCTCCACCCCACGCCGGGATAAAGCTCTCACCGATTGCTTCGCCCTCCTGAAGATAACCCGTCAGCCCAAGGCTTTGGAAAGCTTCCACCGCCTCAGCATATTCCTTTTCCGTGATCGTACGGTTTAGCTCTGGATAGCTCTTTTCGACCCCAAAAGGCGTATACTGCCGCATCAGGCTCACAAGAATGCGGTCACCGAACCGCTCCGCCAAATGGCGCAGGACCTGCGCCGTGTCGCCTCCCAGCCCGGGCAGCATCAAATGCCGTACAAGCACACCGCGCGTCAGCAGTCCGGACGCATCATACACGGGCGTTCCCACCTGCCGCACCATCTCGGCTACCGCTTCCGATGCAACTTCAAAATAATCTTCCACGCCTGAATACCGCGACGCATAATAACTGCTGTAATATTTAAAATCCGGCAAATACACATCAATCAGCCCCTCCAGCATCCGGAGGGTATCCTGCGCTTCATATCCCCCGCAGTTATAAACGACAGGCAGCGTTAAGCCGTTCTCTTTCGCGCGCCGGAGCGCGCGGATAATCTGCGGCGCATAGTGACTCGGCGTAACCAAATCAATATTGTGCGCGCCCTTATGCTGCAATTTCAAAAAAATATCCGCAAGGTGCGCTTCGTTTACGGGTACGCCGCTTTCTTCCCTTCCGCTGATCGCCCGGTTCTGGCAATAGACGCATCCGAGCGTACAGTGCGAAAAGAACACCGTCCCCGCACCGCACGTGCCCGAAAGGCATGGCTCCTCCCATCTGTGCAGCGCCGCGCGTGCCACGCACACCATATGATCCGCACCGCAGAAGCCTTTCTGCCCTGCCGCGCGATCTACACCGCAGGCGCGCGGGCATAATGTACAGCCTTCCATTATCCTTCCCCCTCCCCTGTAGTGTAGCATAAAAAAATTTTTGAGAAAAGTGCTTGACGAATTCAATTAATTGTATATAATATGTATATACAAT
>JBFWIM010000102.1:0-5875 GCA_050255995.1 Intestinibacillus sp. | reverse complement strand
CTTGCTGTGCCTTACGGCTTTTTTTTCTTGGCATACCGGACAATCATTGTTCACTGATTTCGGCATTGTATACGAGAGTATAAATATATTCCGAATACCAGTTGACATATATAATTATATATTATATCCTGTATACATATAAACTTGCGGCGTAGGAGGTTATTGAGATGGATCTCAAACTCAAGGGAAAATTGGCGTTGGTGACCGGCTCCACCGCCGGCATTGGAAAAGGCGTAGCAAAATTGCTGCTTCAGGAGGGTGCAGCCGTAATTATTAACGGCCGCCATCCCGATATTCTGCAGCAAACCGCCTATGAACTCTCCGCTTTCGGATCCTGCTACACGGCATGCGGTGATTTGGCGACAAAGGCAGGGGCGCAAGCTGTGACGGATACAGTGGACGCCATTGGCGAGCTCGACATTCTGGTGGGCAATATGGGCGCTTACAAAGGCACGCCCTTTGCGGAAATCACAGATGATGAGTGGGCCTGGATGATGAACACAAATTTATTCTCACAGGTTCGCATGTGCCGCCACTTCCTGCCCAGGATGCTGGCGCGCAACAGCGGCAGAATGGTTCTGGTGGCAAGCGAGTGCGGCATCAAGCCGCTTGTGGATATGGTGCACTACAGCGTATCAAAAACAGCTGTCATCGGTCTGGCCAGGGCGCTGGCTGAAATGACAAAGGGCACAAGGGTCGCGGTCAATTCGCTGCTGCCCGGTCTGACATGGACAGAAAATACGGCCGCATATCAAACCGACCGCGCCATGCGCGAGGGAAAAGATTTGGAGCAGGCGATACGAGAATATTTTATGACTTATGAACCTACGCAGCTCCTCCAGCGCATCACAACCGTGGAGGAGGTCGCCGCCACCATCGTCTATTACTGCTCCGAAGTTTCGTCCGCAACCAACGGCGCATCCATCCGGGCGGAAGGCGGCCTAATCCGCAGCATCTGAACCCGCTAACCCCTGAGGATGCCGCATGATCCGGGCCTTTATGCTGCCTCGTGCCATGCAAACGACTGCTGCCCAAGGGTTTTGCTTTGCGGCATCCTCTTCTCCTTGATTTTATGCAAATCTGAATATATAACGGCCCGCACAATGCAAAAAGCGCCGGATTCCGCGGAATCCGGCGCTTTCTATTTTTTCGGGACTGCACCAGCCGGTGCAACCGATGGCCGCAGCATTAGGCCTGCTCTTCGAAGTTCTCCTTGCCTACGCCGCAGATCGGGCAGCTCCAGTCGTCCGGAAGACGGCTGAACTTGGTGCCGGGATCGATATCGTTTTCCGGATCGCCCGCCGCCTCGTCATAAATATAACCACAGATTTTGCAAACATACTTCTTCATGTGTCTTATACCTCCTTTTTCCACAGTCCGTGGAGATTGCAGTACTCGTACGCCGCAATCACCTCGTCGTCTTCACAAATCATAAACTTTGCCTGCGGCTTATCGCCCGGCTTGAGTTCCTTGCGCTGGTTGCCCTGCTTGGTATGTAGCGCGATCCACTCAATATGGTGCTCCGGCAGCATGGGATGTTCCACGGAACCAATCGTTACGGTAACCATCTGGCCTTCCACCGTGATGACAGGCACATGCTTCTCCGTCGCGGCATCGGTCGTATTCGGCACCAGTTCGCGCATTTTCTCGCCGCAGCAGATAACCGGAACGCCCGTGTCTTTTACATAAGCAATGATGTTGCCGCAGTGGTTGCAAATGTAAAACTTCATGTCAAAACTCCTTTCATTTCAAAGTGATCAGAAAGTATACAATTGATGCTCCCTATCCCTGATTATACCCAGCCCGGCCGGACAAGTCAACTGGATTTTTCCAGCGGCGGACATAAGTCCGAACCCGCCCGGACGCGCCGGTATGCAAACCAAAGTGCATACGAAAACCCACCCCGCGGAGAAAAAATCTCGCGGGGCGGGCTGCATTTAAATGGTGTTGATATCCACCAGCTCGCAGTTTTCGATTTTAACATCGCCCTCCAGGCAGCGCAGCAGCGCGGAAGCCGTGTCGATGGAGGTCAGGCACGGAATCGAGCGCTCCACCGCCGTACGGCGGATGTGCACCGAACCAAGCTCCGGATGGCGGCCCTTGACCGAGGTCGCAATGACGTAGTCGATCTTGCCCGATTCGATCAGGTCGATGATGTTGGGGGCAGGCTCGTCCACATTGCGGATCGCGTTCGTCCCCACCATATGGCGGTTCAGGATGTTCGCCGTGCCGCTGGTCGCGTAAATTTCAAAACCCAGCGACTCAAAGCGCTCCGCAATTTTGATCGCCTCCTGCTTGTCCGAATCGCGCACCGAAATGAGCACCGCGCCGCGCCGCTTCATCTTAAAGCCCGCGCCCATGAGGCCCTTGAGCAGCGCCTCACGGAACGAGGTCGAAACGCCGAGCACCTCGCCGGTGGATTTCATCTCCGGCCCGAGCTGGGTGTCGAGGTCGCGCAGCTTCTGGAAGGAGAACACCGGCACCTTGACCGCGTAGTGGTTGCTTTCCGGATAGAGGCCGGTGCCGTAGCCCATGTCGCGCAGCTTCTCGCCGAACATGCAGCGGGTTGCCAGGTCAACCATCGGCACGCCCGTCACCTTGGAGATGTAGGGGACGGTACGGGACGAACGCGGATTGACCTCGATGACGTAGATCTCGTCGTTGTACAGTACAAACTGAATATTGACCAGACCGAGAACTGCCAGATTCTTCGCAAGCGCCTCGGTGTACTGGATGATGACCTCTTTGTGGCGGTCCTCAATCGTAATGGACGGGTAAACCGAAATCGAGTCGCCGGAGTGCACGCCCGCGCGCTCCAGGTGCTCCATAATGCCGGGGATCAGGATATCCTCGCCGTCGCAGATGGCGTCAACCTCAATTTCACGGCCCATCATGTACTTGTCGACCAAAACCGGGTTCTCCACCGTGTACCGCGTGATGACACGCATGAATTCACGCACATCCTCTTCCTTGTACGCGATTTCCATGCCCTGACCGCCGAGGACATAGGACGGACGCACGAGCACCGGATAGCCGAGCGCCTCCGCCGCCTGCACTGCCTCGTCTTCGGTCATTACCGTATGGCCGGCCGGCCGCGGGATACCGCACTTCTCGAGAATGACGTCGAACTTCTCACGGTCTTCCGCCGCGTCGATCGACCACGCCGGGGTGCCAAGGATCGGCACGCCGAGCTTTTCCATGTGCGCAGCAAGATTAATGGCGGTCTGCCCGCCGAACTGGACGATTGCGGCGTCCGGCTTCTCGGCGTTTACCACGCCGGTGACGTCTTCCGGGGTCAGCGGCTCAAAGTACAGGCGGTCAGCCGTGTCGAAGTCGGTCGAAACGGTCTCCGGATTGTTGTTGATGATGACAGTCTCGCAGCCGAGATCCTTGAGCGCCCAGACCGCGTGTACCGAGCAGTAGTCGAACTCAATGCCCTGGCCGATGCGGATCGGGCCGGAACCGAGAACCAGCACCTTCTTTTTGCCGTTGTCGGGCTTGACCTCGTTCTCCTCATCCCAGGCGGAATAGTAGTACGGAGTTTCTGCGTCGAACTCGGCGGCGCAGGTATCGACCGTCTTGTAGATCGGCAGGCGGCGGATCTCCTCCGGAATCTGCTTTCCGGACAGCTCCGTAATGGTACGGTCCAGGAAGCCGAGCTTCTTGGCACGGTCATAAAGGTCCGCGTCAATCGCAGCGGCCTTTTTCAGCCCGTTCTCCATCTCGACGATGTTCAGGAACTTGTAGAGGAACCAGACGTCGATCTTTGTGATCTCAAACACCTCGTCCACGGTCATGATGCCGCGGCGGAAGGCCTCGCAGATGACGAACAGGCGCTGATCGTTGATCCGGCGCACGCCGGCTTTGACCTCGTCGTCCGTCCAGGAAGCAAGCTTAGGGTCGATCATGGAGGTCAGCTTCATCTCAATGGAACGCACGGCCTTCATCATCGCGGCCTCAAAGCTGTTCGCGATGGACATGACCTCGCCGGTCGCCTTCATCTGGGTGCCGAGCGAGTTGTCCGCGTAGACGAACTTGTCAAACGGCCAGCGCGGGAACTTAATGACGCAGTAGTCGAGCGTCGGCTCGAAGCAGGCCTTGGTCTTGCCGGTAACGGCGTTCGGGATCTCGTCCAGGCCGTAGCCGACCGCGATCTTGGCGGTCACCTTGGCGATCGGGTAGCCGGTCGCCTTGGACGCGAGCGCGGACGAACGTGAGACGCGGGGGTTTACCTCAATGACCGCGTACTCAAAGGAATCCGGATTGAGCGCGTACTGAACGTTGCAGCCGCCTTCGATACCCAGCTCCGTGATGATGTTGAGCGCGGAGGTGCGCAGCATCTGGTATTCCTTGTCGCACAGCGTCTGGGACGGCGCGACGACGACCGAGTCGCCGGTGTGTACGCCGACCGGATCGACGTTCTCCATGTTACAGATCGTGATCGCGTTGCCCTTATGGTCGCGCATGACCTCGTATTCGATTTCCTTCCAGCCCGCGATGCACTTTTCCACCAGAATCTCGTTGATGCGCGAGTGCATGATGCCGGATGCGGCAATGGAGCGCAGCTGCTCCCAGGTATAGGCGATGCCGCCGCCGGTGCCGCCGAGCGTGTAGGCCGGGCGGATGATGACGGGCAGGCCGATCTCCTCGGTGAAGGCAACCGCATCCTCGACCGAGTGCACGACCTTGGAGGCGATGATCGGCTCGCCGATTTTCTCCATCGTGTCCTTGAACATCTGGCGGTCCTCAGCCTTGGCGATGGTGTCCGGATTCGCGCCGAGCAGCTTGACGCCCATTTTCTCGAGGAAGCCGTTTTCACACAGCTCCATCGCGAGGTTCAGGCCGGTCTGTCCGCCGAGGTTCGGCAGCAGGGAGTCCGGGCGTTCCTTGCGAATGATCTCCTGAACGGCCTCGACGGTCATCGGCTCGATGTAAACCTTATCCGCCATGGCCTTGTCGGTCATAATCGTTGCGGGGTTGGAGTTGACCAGGACGACCTCAAGCCCCTCCTCGCGCAGCGCGCGGCATGCCTGCGTGCCGGCGTAGTCAAACTCGGCTGCCTGTCCGATCACAATCGGGCCGGAACCCAGCACCATTACCTTATGGATATCTGTTCTTAATGGCATTACCGGTTTCCTCCCTTGGTCTTCTTCATGTTTTCGATAAATTCGTCAAACAGGTACGAGGCGTCCATCGGACCGGGGCACACCTCGGGGTGGTACTGCACGGTGAATACCGGGCGGCCGGTATGCTCAAGCCCCTCGACCGTACCGTCGTTCAGGTTGACATACCGCACGCGTGCCCGCTTCGGATCGACCGATTCGCCGACCACCGCGTAGCCATGGTTCTGGCTGGTGATATAGGTGCGGTCGCAGTCCAGATCCTTGACCGGATGGTTCACGCCGCGGTGTCCGTACTTGAGCTTTTCGGTCGTCGCGCCGATGGCGAGGCTCAGCAGCTGATGCCCCAGGCAGATGCCGAAGATCGGTATGCCGCTCTCGAGCAGCTTTTTGAGGTTTTCGACGATCTCGACGTTCTCCGCCGGGTCGCCGGGGCCGTTCGACAGCATCACGCCGTCAAACCCGCCGTTTATCACGTCCTCCGGCGGGGTGAGCGCCGGAATGACCGTGACCTCGCAGCCGCGTTTGCACAGCTCACGCTCGATGTTATATTTTACGCCGTAGTCATACAGCGCGACGCGGTACAGGGTTTCGCCCTCCGCCGGATAGACGATGTTCTCATCGCAGGTGACCGCACGCACCGCGTCCCTGACCACGTACGCCTTCATCTCCTCAATGGTTTTGGCATCCGGCTCATAACCTTCTGTATAAATTACGCCGTTCATTACGCCGCTGTTTCTCAGAATGCGGGTCAA
>JBFWIM010000101.1:0-5890 GCA_050255995.1 Intestinibacillus sp. | reverse complement strand
TGCTCGACCGCAACGGCCTGCGTCCCTCCCGCTATTATGTCACCCGGGACAACAAGGTCGTGCTGGCCTCTGAAGTCGGCGTAGTGGACATCAAGCCGGAGAACGTGCAATACAAGGGGCGTCTGGAACCGGGCAGAATGCTGCTGATCGACACCCGCGCCGGCCGCATCATCTCGGATGAGGAGATCAAGGAGGGCGCCGCTGCCGAGCATCCCTATGGCGAGTGGATCGATCGCCATATCGTGCGCATGGAGTCGCTGCCTGCAGCGCAGCCTGCGGCGGCAGACAGTGAGCCGCTTCTGCGCCTGCAGAAGGCGTTCGGCTACACCCACGAGGATATCCAGAAGATTGTCCTGCCAATGGCCGTCGAGGGCACAGACCCGCTCGGCGCAATGGGCATGGATTCCCCGCTTGCGGTGCTCTCCGATCAGCCGCAGATGCTGTACAGCTATTTCAAACAACTGTTCGCGCAGGTTACCAATCCGCCCGTTGACGGCATCCGCGAGGAAATCGTCACCTCCGGCAGCATTCTGCTGGGCAGCTCAGGCAATCTGCTGAATCCCGACCGCGCGGATACCGCCAGTATCTTCCTTGAGCATCCCATCCTGACGAATACCCAGCTTGCCACCATAAAAGGCCTGCACGACGACCGCTTCCGCACGGTGACGATCTCCATGCTGTACCCTGCCGAAGGCGGCGCACGCGAAATGGAAAAAGCGCTGAATCGCATTTTCCGCGAAGCTGACCGCGCGGTGGCCGGAGGCGCAAATATCCTCGTGCTTTCCGACCGCGGCGTGAACGAAGCGCACGCGGCTGTTCCGGCTCTGCTGGCTTGCTCTGCGCTGCATCACCACCTCATTCGCAAGGAGATCCGCACGAGCGTCGGTCTGGTTCTGGAGTCGGGCGAGCCGCGCGAAGTGCACCACTTCTGCACGCTCATCGGCTATGGCGTTACCGCGATCAATCCGTACCTTGCCTTCCAGACCATTGACGATCTGGCGGAAAAGGATCTGCTGGGCGGCCAGACTGCCGAGGAGGGCCGTCAGCATTTTATCAAAGCAGCAGTTAAGGGCGTGCTCAAGGTGCTGACCAAAATGGGCATTTCCACCATCCGCAGCTACCATGGCGCGCAGATTTTTGAGGCGGTCGGTCTGAAAAAAGACCTGATTGATAAATACTTTACCCACACGCCTTCGCGCCTGGAGGGCATCGGCCTGGCTGAGATTGCACGCGAAAACGAAATGCGCCACGACAGCGCTTACCGCGAATCTCCGCTGTATGCCGACTCGCTGGAGAGCGGTGGCACGTTCCAGTGCAAGGACGACGCGGAAGAGCATCTCTATAACCCTGAGACCATTTACCTGCTGCAGCGCGCCTGCCGCGAGGGCAACTATCAGCTGTTTCGTGACTATGCGAAAAAAATCAACGGCGAACAACACGTCACACTGCGCAGCCTGCTGGAGTTCAACTACGCGGTCGGCGACGCCATCCCGATCGAGGAGGTCGAGCCGGTCGAATCCATCGTACGCCGCTTTAAAACCGGCGCGATGTCTTACGGCTCCATCAGTAAGGAAGCGCACGAAACCTTAGCCATTGCGATGAACCGCCTCGGTGGCAAGAGCAACACCGGCGAGGGCGGCGAGGATATCGCCCGCTTCACTCCCCTGCCGAACGGCGACTCCAAAAAGAGCGCCATCAAGCAGGTCGCATCGGCGCGCTTCGGCGTGACCAGCAACTATCTGGTCAATGCGGAGGAAATCCAGATCAAAATGGCGCAGGGCGCCAAGCCCGGCGAAGGCGGACAGCTGCCCGGACGCAAGGTCTATCCGGAGATTGCCCGCGTGCGCCACTCCACCCCGGGCGTGGGCCTGATCTCTCCCCCGCCCCACCATGACATCTATTCCATCGAGGATCTGGCAGAGCTGATCCACGATTTGAAAAACGCCAACCGCGACGCGCGCATCAACGTCAAGCTCGTATCCGAGGTGGGCGTCGGCACCATCGCCGCAGGCGTGGCCAAGGGCAAAGCCGACGTCATCCTTATCAGCGGCTACGACGGCGGCACGGGCGCGTCTCCGCTGACCAGCATCAAGAACGCGGGCCTGCCGTGGGAGCTGGGTCTGGCTGAGACGCACCAGACGCTGGTGCTCAACCGCCTGCGTGACCGCGTGGTGCTGGAAACCGACGGCAAGCTGCTTTCCGGTAAGGACGTTGTTGTCGCCGCCATGCTGGGCGCGGAGGAATTCGGCTTTGCCACTACCCCGCTCATCGCGCTGGGCTGCGTGATGATGCGCGTGTGCAACCTGAACACCTGCCCCGTGGGCATCGCCACCCAGGATGAGAACCTGCGCCGCTGCTTTACCGGCAAGCCGGAATATGTAGTCAACTTTATGCGCTTCATCGCGCAGGATATGCGCGAAATCATGGCGAGCCTCGGCTTCCGCACCATTGAGGACATGGTCGGCCGCACCGACCGCCTGCGCGCGCGCGACGACATCGACAACTGGAAGGCCAGCCGCCTCGACCTGTCCCGCATCCTTTACCAGCCCTACGCAGGCGCGGACGTGGGCCGCTTCAACACCCAGAAGCAGAACCACATGCTGGACGGCTCGCTCACCATGAGCAAACTGCTGCGCATGTGCCGTCCGGCGCTGGAATCCAAAAAGGCAATCCGCGCCAAGCTGTCCATCCGCAACGTAGACCGCGTGGTAGGCACGCTGATTGGCAGCGAAATCTCCAAGCGTTACGGCGAGGAGGGTCTGCCGGAAGACACGATCAAGCTCAGTTTTGTCGGTTCGGCCGGTCAAAGCTTTGGCGCGTTTGCGCCGCGCGGCCTGACGCTAGAGCTGGAGGGTGACTCCAACGACTACATCGGCAAGGGTCTTTCGGGCGGCAAGATTGTCGTCTATCCGCCGCGCGCCTCCGGGTTTGCGCCGGAAGAGAATATCCTGATCGGCAACGTGGCGCTGTACGGCGCGACGAGCGGACAGGCTTACTTCAATGGCATTGCAGGCGAACGCTTCTGCGTGCGTAACAGCGGCGTGAGCACGGTGGTGGAAGGTGTTGGCGACCACGGCTGCGAATACATGACGGGCGGCCGCGTGGTAATCCTCGGTAAAACCGGGCGCAACTTCGCGGCGGGCATGTCGGGAGGCATAGCCTACGCGCTGGACTTCGATCCGGCCTACTGCAACCAATCCATGGTGCTTTTGGAGACCGATATCGCCGAAAAGGAGCTGGCGCAGGTGCGCGAGATGATCGAGCGGCATGTCGCCTGCACGGGCAGCCCGCTGGGCCGCCGGATTCTGGACGACTGGTCCGGCTATGCCGGCCGCTTTACCCGCATTATCCCGCACGACTATAAGCGCATGATGGAGAATATTGAGAAAGCCCGTCAGTCGGGTCTGGATGGCGAAGCGGCGGTAATGGCCGCCTTTGAAGAAAGTTTTAAGGATTAAGAAGGTGGAGTTACTATGGGAAAAGCGACCGGATTTTTAGAATACGAGAGAGTAAACCCCCAAAAGCGCCCCGCCGCCGAGCGCATCGGGGACTGGGACGAGCTGCGCGTGCCGATGGAGTCCGAAGCGGTGAAAACGCAGGCGGCGCGCTGCATGAACTGCGGCGTCCCCTTCTGCCACGGCGGCGTTTTGCTGAACGGCATGGCCGCGGGCTGCCCCGTGCACAACCTGATTCCGGAATGGAACGATCTGGTGTATAAAGGCCGGTGGCAGGAGGCCTACCTGCGTCTGGCGCGCACCAACCCGTTCCCGGAGTTCACCGCGCGCGTCTGCCCTGCGCCCTGCGAGGGTTCGTGCACCGAGGGCGACCACAGGGAGCCTGTCACGATCAACTGCCTGGTAGAGGTGATCAGTGTGCACGCCTTCTCTGTGGGCTGGGTCTGGCCGCTGCAGGGTGCGCCCACCGGTAAACGCGTGGCCGTGGTCGGCTCCGGCCCCTCCGGCCTTTCCGCCGCGTATTACCTCACTGTGGCGGGTCATGAGGTGACGGTATACGAACGCAGCGACCGCGTCGGCGGCCTGATGATGTACGGTATCCCCAACATGAAACTGGACAAGGACGTGGTGCAGCGCCGCGTCGACCTGCTCACGCAGGCGGGCGTACGCTTTGTTTTGAACACCGAGGTGGGCCGCGACCTTCCCGCGCAGCAGCTGGTCGATGAGTTTGACGCCGTGGTGCTGTGCGCGGGCGCAACCAAGGCACGCGGGCTGACTGTGCCGGGCAGCGATTTGAAAGGCGTGCACTTTGCGGTGGATTTTCTCAAGGCCAACACCAAAAGCCTGCTCGACTCGGGTCTGGCGGACGGCGCGTACATCAGCGCCAAGGGTAAAAACGTCATCATCATCGGCGGCGGCGATACCGGCACCGACTGCGTGGCGACCTCCCTGCGTCACGGCTGCGCAAACGTCTACCAGTTTGAAATCATGCCCGAGCCTCCGCACAAGCGCGTGGAGGCATCCAACCCGTGGCCGGAATGGCCCAAGAAGCTGAAGGTGGATTACGGTCAGGAGGAGGCCATCCACTTAACCGGCAATGACCCACGCAACTACCTGATTAACACCAGGAAGATCGTGGGCGACGCCGCGGGCAACGTCACCGAAGTGCACACCGTGCAGGTCGAGTGGGTGCGCGACGCGCAGGGCCGCATGAGCCCCCGCGAGATTCCGGGCAGTGAGAAGGTCTGGAGGGCCGATCTGGTGCTGCTGGCCATGGGCTTCCTCGGGCCGGAGGACACAATCCCTGCCGAGCTGTCGCTTGAGCGCGACGCGCGCAGCAACGTGCGCGCCGAATTCGGACAGTTCCAGACCAGCGCGGACAAGGTCTTTGCCGCGGGCGATATGCGCCGCGGGCAGAGTCTGGTTGTCTGGGCGCTGGAGGAAGGTAAGCTGGCCGCACGCGAGGTGGATAGATTCCTCACCGGCAGGAGCCTGATTCGATAAACAAAGAATAATCGTCCCGCTGGCCGGGCCCTTGCGGTGCTCGGTCAGCGGGACTTTGTTTTGCGCGGCGGTATTTCTCCGCGCCAGTGTTGAAGGACGGCGGGGGTTAGCCGTAACTGGGCACCTGTATCCGACGGAGACTCAAGAAGGTTTTCTCACAGCGAAACCCAAGGCATAAAAATCCCGGGGAGCGACCATTATCCGCTCCCCGGGACTCTGTATCTGATATAGCAGTCATTTAACAGCAAAATTAATCCCCCGCGTCTGTTTTGAAATTAAATTATATGCAATTATCTTCCTGTTCCGGTTTGCATCGGTCGCAAGGGTTCACTTTCTCCGGTTTACATGCGCTGCAAATGTCATTTATGAGTTCCAGCTTATGGTACAGCACCTGTTCCAGAAACGTGGCATCGGTCAAGGTGCGGCTGACCGTCTGGTTCACCTCCAGAAGCGTATCCACGTCATCGGTGGCTGAAACAACTTTCTGGAGTTTTTCCCCTTCGGTACTCAGGATATGAGAGAGCGCTGTTTGCATTAACGCCACGGACTCCAGCAGATCTTCACAAACTTTTGGTTCCGGGCAGGGGGGCTTCGGTCTACATGAACAGCACAGCGCAGGACAAAACGCGCCATCCACCGGAACGCACTCCATCAAGTAAGGATAACAATTATGTTTGTAGGCCAGGGCAAACAGACGGCATTCATTGCCCTCCTCTGTGCTGCAGGCGAAAACCGCCGTTTCCACACACAAACCATGCGGAACGCAACAATCCCATAGGGTCTCCCCGTCTTTAGAACAATACCTTATCCGCTGCTGGCCCCCGGCGAAATAACAGAAATAATAATTGCATCCCGCGGCGACAACACCGGTGATCCATTTGTTTGTCTTTTGAATGCAGAGCACCAGGAGCTCACCCTGATGGAACGATATC
>JBFWIM010000100.1:0-5916 GCA_050255995.1 Intestinibacillus sp. | reverse complement strand
ATGAGGACGGCATTATCGACTACGAATCGCCACTCTGCATGGATCTGCCGCTGCTAAACGACCATTTACAGCGTCTGGCTGCGGGTGAGGAGATCGAAGTACCGCATTTTGATTTTGAACAGCAGAGCCGCACGGAAGAGGCACGGCCTTTGCGGCTGGGACCGGACGAGGTCGCGGTCATTGAAGGCATCCATTCCTTCAGCAACACCATCACCGGCGGACTCGAGGACAAGGCCGTCCGCCTGTATCTGAGTGTCGCAAGTAAGCTGATGCTGCCGGACGGCACCATACTGCAACCGGAGATGCTGCGTTTTATGCGCCGCGCCATCCGTGACCGCAACTTCCGCGCCTCGCCGGTGGAGGCCACGCTGCGCCAGTGGCGTTCCGTGCGCCGGGGGGAGGCGCTGTATATCGATCCGTTCAAACACCACGCAACGCAGGCAATCGATTCCTATCTGCCGTATGAGACCAATATCCTGATGCAGATGCTGCAAAGCGAGATCCGCGACCGGGAAGAGGAACTGCGTGCGATCGGGCTGCATGAGGTCTTTCAGGCGATCGGCCGTTTTGAACCGATTGATTATCGGCCGTATTTACCGGAAAACTCGCTTCTGCATGAGTTTATCGGCTAGTTTTCCATTAATTTACGGACGCTGTCTTGATTTTTACAAGTCGGTGGTTTATAATCACTTTAAATATCGGCATCCGGCGTTTGGTACGGAATTGCCCAGGAGGAGCTGAAAATATGGACCCTAAGGTACAAATGCTGCTGGAAAAGGCAAAGGTTCTGGCAGATAAAACCGGCAAGGCGGCGGCCCGCGCCGCGGATACCGCAGGAAAAAAAGCCTCTGAAATGGCGCAGGCTACCCGCATCAGCCTGCAGATTTTCGACCTGAATACCGAATGCGAGGTGCTCTATAAGGAGATCGGCAAGATCGTATACGATATCCACATCGGCATTGAAACCCCTGAGGAAGAAATGGAAAACCGTATTGCCAAGCTTGATGAGCTTCGCGCGCGCGTCGATGAACTCAAGGCGAAAATTGCGGAGAACAAGGCGGCTGCGTCCTGCCCTAACTGTGGAAAACCGTGCGGCAGGGACGATGAGTTCTGCTCGGCCTGCGGTGCGCAGCTTTAACAATTCGGATTCCGCTGCCGTCCCTCCGCGCCCAATCCGGCGGGACGGCCGATCATAAAATGCGCATAAGGAGGCTGACCGTTGTTCCAGATTGAAACCTACCGCGAGACCGCGGATTTTTTACGAGAAAAAACGGGCGGCTTTGCACCGGAGGTCCTGGTTGTACTCGGCTCCGGTCTGGGATATCTGATAGAACAGTGCGAGCAGGCTGTCACCGTGCCCTATGCGGAGATTCCGCACTTCAAGGCGTCCACGGTGGTCGGACATGCGGGCGCGCTGACCTTTGGCATGCTGGCAGGCCGCCGCGTCATGCTGATGCAGGGACGCATGCATATGTACGAGGGGAACAGTCCGGAGCAAAGCGCCTTTGCCGTTGCGGTTTCAAAGCTGCTTGGCGCGCGCGCGGTATTGCTGACCAATGCTGCCGGCGGCATCTGCCTGGGCTTCCACGAGGGAGATATCATGCTGATCCGCGACCATATCAACCTGTTTACCGCCACGCCGCTTTGGGGGACGAACTGTGAGGAGCTGGGCACCCGGTTCCCGGATATGAGCCGGGCCTATACGCTCCGTCTTCAGCAGGCGGCACGCGATGCGGCGGCCGAGGAGGAAATTGATCTGCGCGAGGGCGTTTACATGTACGCGCCCGGCCCGCAGTATGAGACCCCCGCGGAAATCCGTGCGATGCGCGTGCTTGGCGGTGACGCGGTAGGCATGTCCACGGTAAACGAGACTATCGCCGCGGTTCACTGCGGCATGGAGGTGCTTGGCCTCTCGCTCATTACGGATATGGCGGCAGGCGTCAAGGACGTTCCCATTACGCACGAGGATGTCATGGGCATAGCAGCCCGTGCGCAGGAACGCTTCACCCGCCTGACGCTGCGCTGTTTGACAAAATTGTAAAGGGCATGCCGGGACCGGCAAAGGTGTTTCGGCATACTTTGGTACGCCCTTCAATAGCATAAAGCAAGAAACAAAAGAAAAGGGCGTGCTTGGCTTGCATCGAAAAAAACAGAATTTTGTGGAGGGCGCGTTTATCCTGCTGCTGGCAAATTTGCTGGTCAAGGTGATCGGCGCGCTGTTCCAAATCCCGCTCAAGAACATGATCGGGAGCGACGGGTTCCCGGCATTCGGCCTGTTCAGCATGTCCTATCGGATCTATATGGCCATGCTGGTTGTATCCACGGTCGGTCTTCCCGCCGCGCTGTCAAAAATGGTGGCTGAGGCCACGACGCTTGGGCGCGAACACGAGGTGCGCCGTATTGTCAAGGTCGCAGCCTGTGTGTTTGTCCCGGTCGGCGCGGTGTGCTCGCTGCTGCTGTATTTCGGAGCGGGCACGCTGGCCGGACTGATCCAATCGCCCGACGCCACGCTGGCCGTGCAGGCGATCGCGCCGTCGGTGTTGATGGTCGCGATTTTGTCGGTATTCCGCGGCTACTATCAAGGCAAGTCCAACATGGTACCGACTGCGGTGTCGCAGGTCATAGAGTCTTTGGGCAAGCTGTTTGTCGGACTTGGCCTGGCTTTCATGGGGATGCGTCATGGGCTGGGTGCGCCAATGGTCGCCGCACTCACGGTGCTCGGCGTCACGGTCGGCGAGGTGATTGCCGCATTGTATATGATCGTGCAGGGACTGCTGCGCGGCCGGCATACGCGCTCTCTTGTCCTGAACGACGCGGTGCGTTCACCCGGGACGATCTGTAAAAACCTGCTGATGCTGTCGATTCCCATCACGATCAGCTCGGCGGTCATGAGCGTGACCGATCTGATCGACGTGGCGCTGATCTCCACACGGCTCCAGGATATCGGCATGTCCAAGGATCTTGCAGCTTCCGTCTACGGCGTGTACACGGGTATGGCAGTTAACTTTTTCAACCTGCCGCAGACGCTGGTCACGGCGCTGGCCATCAGCGCATTGCCTGCCATTGCAGGTGCGAACGCAAGCCAGAATTTCACCCGCATCTCTAAAACCATGGGTACGACGTTCCGCCTGACCATGATGATTACGCTGCCCGCCGGCGCGGGCTTCCTGATTCTCGCCGAGCCCGTGCTGCGGCTGGTGTACCATTCGGACACCGCGCTTGCCGGCCCGCTGATGCAGATTCTCGGCCTTGCGGTGCCGTGCGTTGCGGTCGTCGCGATTACTAACGCGACCCTGCAGGCGCTTGGCCGGGCTGACCTGCCGCTGATTTCCATGTTCCTGGGCGCGCTTGTCAAACTGTTCAGCGACTACACGCTGCTTGGCAACCCGCACATTGGTATTACCGGTGCGCCGGTCAGCACCACCCTGTGCTACGCTCTGATTGCGCTGCTCAACCTGTTCCAGATCGGGCGGCTGACCCGCGCGCTGCCGCCGCTGGGGAAGACTGTGCTGCGGCCGCTCGCGTCGACGATCGGCATGGGCGCGGCGACGGTCATCTGCTTTCAGGTATGCACGCGCGCGCTGGGAGCCGTGCCCGGCTCGATGGCGGATAAAGGGATTACGCTGCTGTCCATTGTCGTTGCCGTCGCGGTCTATGTCGTTTTGCTGCTCTCTCTGCACGCAATTGAGCGCGATGATATCCTGCTGATGCCGGGCGGTGAGAAAATCGCAAACCTGCTGCACTTAAAATGATAGGAAGTTTCAAATGATAGCATTTCAGACCAAAGAAAAGTATACGTTCGACGACCTGCTGCATATTATGGAGATCCTGCGCTCGCCTGAGGGCTGCGTGTGGGATCGGGAGCAGGATCACAGGAGCATCCGCCGCAATTTTATTGAGGAAACCTACGAGGTCGTCGAGGCGATTGATCAGGATGACCTTGAACACATGAAGGAAGAACTGGGAGACGTGCTGCTCCAGGTCGTATTTCACACGGAAATGGAGCGGGAAAAAGGCAATTTTGACATGAACGACGTGGCGGACGGCATCTGCAAAAAACTGATTTACCGCCATCCGCATATCTTCGGCGACGTCAAGGTATCCTCGTCGGCCGAGGTGCTGCAAAACTGGGATGCGCTCAAGCGCATCGAAAAGAGCCAGAACACCACGACCGACAGCATGGAAAGCGTGGCGCGCAGCCTGCCGCAGCTGATTCGCGCGGAGAAGATACAGCATAAGGCGGCTAAAGTCGGCTTTGACTGGCCGGATGCATCGGGTGCGATTGACAAGGTACGGGAGGAGGCTGACGAACTGTCCTGCGCGCTCACAGGTGAGGGCGATCCTGCGGAGGAGCTCGGAGACCTGCTGTTTGCCGTGGTCAACGTCGCGCGTTTTGTCAAAGCGGACCCGGAGCAGGCACTGGAGCGCGCCTGCGACAAGTTTATCCGGCGCTTTGCCCGAGTGGAAGAGCAGGCAAAAGCTTCCGGAAAGAAGTTGGAAGACATGTCGCTTTCGGAGATGGATATGCTCTGGGATGCGGCAAAGAATGAAGGAATTTAGTGACGGAGGAAGATGAACATGAAAAAAACCGACTTCATCGCGCTGGTGGCCAGCAAAGCAGACATGACCAAGAAGGACGCGGAGAAAGCCCTTGATGCGGTGATGAGCGCGGTAGAGGACGTTCTGGCGGAAGGCGATAAACTGCAGCTGGTCGGTTTCGGCAGCTTTGAGACCAAGGCGCGTCCGGAGCGCATTGGCCGCAACCCCAAATCGGGTGAGCCTATGAAGATCGAAGCCGCGGTTATTCCGGTATTCAAACCAGGCAAACAGCTACGGGACCGGGTGAACGGAGAAGCATGAGACTGGATAAATACCTCAAGGTTTCACGACTGATCAAGCGCCGCACCGTGGCGAACGACGCCTGCGACGCCGCGCGCATTACGGTCAACGGCAAGCCCGCGAAGGCCTCCTATCAGGTGAAAGAGGGAGACGTCGTTGAGATCACTTTCGGCCAGCGTACCATGAAGGTGGAGGTCCTCCAGATCAGCGAGCACGCGCTGAAGGCCGACGCTGCGGGCATGTATCGCGAAATCCTGTAAAACGCATAGAACATCTCGCTGCCTCATATATATGAGGTAGCAAGGTGTTCTATTTTTTATTGCGGAGGATGAAAACATGGCAAATGAGGAAAAGCTGCGGCGCGCGGGCGGGGAACTGCCGCACAACCTGATTCTGGAGGACAGAGCCAAACTGAGCGTATCCGGTGTGACCGACGTGGAGAATTTCGATGAGAACACCATCTCCATGGTGACAACGGAAGGCGTGCTGGTTGTGCGGGGCAGCGATCTGAATGTGGAAAAGCTGAACCTGGAAAACGGCGAACTGCTGATACGGGGACAGATCGATTCTATGGAATATGAGGACCGTACGTCGGCGCGCACGGGTCTGTTTGGAAAGCTGTTCGGCTGATGGAGATTTCAATCGCGTTTCAAACCATGGTTTTCCTCAAGGCGGTCGTTATGGGCGTGGCGCTCGGCGTTTTTTATGACCTTCTGCGTGCAGTGCGCCGTTCGCTGAACGCGGGAGTGGCGCTCACAGCTCTGTGCGACACACTGTTCTGGATGGGAACCCTTGGAACGATCTTTGTGTTTGTGCTGACTATCGCCGCAGGCGAGGGGCGGTCTTATGTGCTGCTCGGCGCGGCAATGGGCGCGCTGCTGTATTTCATTGCTCTCAGTCCACCGATCCTTGCCCTGTTGATGCTGCTGGTGCGTTTTATACTGTATGTGGCCGCCTTTCCCGGGCTGGTGTGGAAAAAAGTGAAACCGCATCTGGAATTTTTGAAGAAATATGGGACTGCCTATAAAAAGCAGATGAAAAATTTAAAAAAACTCTTCCATTTTCCGGTGAAAAGGT
>JBFWIM010000099.1:0-5936 GCA_050255995.1 Intestinibacillus sp. | reverse complement strand
ACCGAAATAAACGGCAGAAGCGCAGCGGGGCCGTAGTGTTACAACACTGCGGCCCCGCTGCGCTTTTACGCTTTGCACAATATTAAATGCGTCCGGCACGCATACTCTGCAGCAGCTGTTTCAGCTTTTCAATGCGCTGCTGCCACACGACTCCCACGTCGGTTTCCGCTATGGTTCTGCGCTTCGGCATCATTTCCACAACGCGGATCTTTGCATAGCGCTCCGACGGCACCGCGTCCTCGTCTCCGGGAACAAACTTCTGGTGCTCCGCCAGCGCGATATAATGCGAATTATAAATCAGCGTGTAGCCCCCGATGCCGGTTTTTGACTGATACGCCTTGGAAATCCCGCCGTCAATGATATACAGCATCCCCTGCGCCTTCACAGGGTTTTCGCCCTGCCGCACAGGCACGTGACCGTTTACGATGTGCACATGGTCTCCCTGCAGGCCAAATTCGTCCAGAATTCTGCGGCACACCGCGGGATCATCATACAAATCGTAATACGGGTTGGCGAGCTCCTCATAAGTACTTTTATCCGCAATGAAGTACCGTTCAAAGGCTGTCATCGCGCTTTTGCCATAGAGCGGGGACTTCGCTCCGCACCACCAGTACCAGATCAAATCGATATCCCGCGCCGTGCCGTTAAAATACGCTTCACGGATGCTGCTGTCCATAAAATCAAACAGCCGCTTGCCGGAATACTGCCTGCCGTCAAACTCCCACTGATCGAAGGCGCCGTCCGGCAGCATCGGTACGCAGCCGTGATACAGCAGATTGCCGTTTGTCGCCTTGTACATTGCGCCATGGGAAAAGAGATATTCGATATGCCGCTTCAGCGCCGTGCTGTGGCGGAAGGATGCCGCCAGCTGCTCCATCAGCGCCTCCTCTTCCGCAGTGAGCGTATACGGGGACTGCGCGTCGACCGTCGGAAAACTGCAGTCCCGCATCGGGTAGGTTTTCGCACCGACCCGCACCGTTTGCTTTACAAAGTCGATTTTATCGAGCAGCTTCCGGTCATCCATTTGAAACTCCGGATATTTGCCGACAAGCTGACCCTCAAGCTTAAACTGGATGACCGCAAATGCAGACAGCGGCCGCAGGTTGATCCCGTAGCCGTCTTCCAGCAAATCAAAATTGTTGTAGCGCGTCGCAATGCGCAGCACATTCGCAACGCAGACACGGTTGCCGCAGACTGCCCCGATCCAGGAAACATCATGGTTGCCCCATTGAATATCCACATCGTGATATTTCATCAGCTCATCCATAATGCGGTCTGCGCGCGGCCCGCGGTCAAAAATATCGCCGATGATATGCAGGTGGTCGATGCTGATCTGGCGAATCAGCGCGCACAGCGAAATAATGACCTGATCCGCGGCGCCCGCTTCGATGCAGGCGGAAATCATGGACCGGTGATACCGCAGCGTATCAATGTCCTCATCCACATACAGCAGCTCTTCCAGAATGGACGCCCACTCTTCGTCCATCGTTTTCCGAACCTTTTCGCGCGAATATTTCGCACTGACTTCCCTGCAAACCTTCACCAGGCGATTGAGCGTGATTTCACACCATTCGTAATACCGCGGACAGGTTTTTTTCTTGTAAATCAGCTGCTGCTCCGCATAATAGATGAGCGAGGCCAGCTCCGCACGGTCCGATTCCAGAAGCGACTGTCCGAATACAATTTCAATTTTATCCCGGATGACGCCGGAGGCAGACCGCAGCAGATGAATAAACGCCTCGTGCTCGCCATGCAGATCGCTAAAAAAATACTCCGTCCCCTTCGGCAGGGACAGCGCCGCTGTCATTTTCACCAGTTCCTGTTCCACCAACTGCTCCGTCGGGTATTTTTCCGCCAAAAGTTTTAAATAATGCTGATCGCGCATCGTTTGCTCCTTTCCAGCTGCGGGCCTCCTCCCGCCTTTGGGACGATATTTCGGAAGGAGAGCCCGCTCCCCTCAACAAAGTCCCATTACATCCGTTGCTTCCTGTATTATACAGGATTTTTTTCGGCCGCTGTACACAGATCGCGGAAGCCGCGGCATAAATCCGCCTTCGCGAGTCCATACTATCCGTGAGGTGATGTATCATGGCTAAAGACAGTCAGCTTGACCCCAAAAATGTACGCAAACAGAAAGCCCACGGCGGCCCCACTATGGCTGAAAGCGCCCTCGACGGCGAGAGCCGGAACTCGAAAAAGCAGAGTGGCAGCAGACATCAGCCCGGGGATGACAAAGCGCATTCCTGACTGCACGCGCGTTCAAACCATCCCCTCGGGCGGGAAAAGTTTGCCGGGTTGCCGCGGATGCGCCGTGTCCGCAAAATGATTTTCGCGAGCAAATGTAAGTAGTCCGGTGCGGTTATCCCCACCGGACTACTTTTTTGCGGCCTCAACGCCCCTGTTTTTATTGTGATGCGAGCCAGGGAAGGTCGGTCGTTTCCCGACATTTTTGCAGAAATACAGTCACCGCCCTGCGTTCGGCCGCGGCATCAACTCCCGTTCTTCCCAAGCGGTCGCAGTAGCCGAGCAGCGCCACATCGCGGATATCCGTATGTGCTTTCATCCCCTCAATATCCATGAAAGGCAGTGATTTCGCGACATAAAGGATCTGCATATGGTAGCGTACCAGCCACACGACGCGTTTTATAAAATCCTCCTCGCCGGTAAGCGCGGAAAGAAATGCATGCGCCAGCTCGGCGCCCTTGCGGTCATGGTCGTAGGCCGTGATTCTCCCCTTGCGCACTTTCGTGGTCTGCGGCTTGCCGATATCGTGGAGCAGCGCCGCCCACATAAACTCTCTTGGGTCTGTGCTGTACTGTTTTCTTTTCGCGGCCTCGTCCACCACCAGCAGCGTGTGTACCCAAACGTTGCCCTCCGGATGGTGAACCGGCGACTGTTCGGTTTTTTGCTGCTCCAGCAGCATGGAGAAGGGAAACGCGCCAAACCAGGGCTGCTCCGCGAGCACCTGCAGACCCTGCGACGGTTTTTCCCCGGACAGGATGCATTCTTCAGTTTCCAGAAAAGCTTTTTGTAACGGCATGACATCATCCCTGTTTCATTTTATGCTTCAGTATCTGCATCTTTCGCGAGTTTATGAGCCGCGCTGCGAAATGGGGCCGGTTATATGCCGGATAAACCGAAAAATTGCCGGCACCGCATCCAAATGCAGTGCCGGCAGGAGCGCTTATAACCCTATACCCATCCGGGAACTTGCGCCGGCACGCAGCGCATGCCGCGGACAGCATCTGCTTCCGCGCTCAGACTTTTCTCAGCTCAATCCTCCGGATCTTGCCGCTGATGGTTTTAGGCAGTTCCTCTACGAATTCAAGGGCACGGATCCATTTATACTGCGCAAGATGCTGGTTGCATTCCTTGCGCAGCTTGCGTTTTAGCTCCGCAGTCGGTGAATAGGAAGGCGACAGCACGACAAACGCTTTGATCGCCTGCCCGCGCAGCTTGTCCG
This sequence comes from Intestinibacillus sp., assembly GCA_050255995.1. GTDB lineage: Bacteria > Bacillota > Clostridia > Oscillospirales > Butyricicoccaceae > Intestinibacillus. The sequence goes on along the minus strand of JBFWIM010000099.1, from coordinate 2,473 downwards.
GCACGCCTACGACCGAGCATTCCAGAACGGCCGACTGTTTCAGCAGAATGTCCTCAATTTCATAGGGGCCGACACGGAAACCGCTGGTTTTGATCACATCGTCGATCCGCCCGTTGTACCAGAAGTCGCCGTCCTCGTCCTTCCACGCCGTGTCGCCGGTATGGTACATGCCGCCGCGCCAGACATAACGGTAAAGCTGGTCATTGTCGCAATAGCCCATAAAGATGCCGGGCTGTTTGCCATCGGCAGGCGGCACCACAACGATTTCTCCAACCTCACCGGGGGCTGCATAGGTGCCGTCCTCCTTGAGCAGCTCCACATGGTAAAGGGGGGTGGGCTTACCCATCGAGCCGGTTTTGGCGGAATTGCCCGCGAGGTTGGCCAGAATCAGGGTGGATTCGGTCTGTCCAAAGCCCTCGCACAGCGGAATATCGGCCTGCACCTGGAAGTCCCGGTACACCTCGGGAGCAAGCGCCTCCCCCGCCGTCGTTGCATGCACCAGGCTGGGCATGGGGATCAGTCCCTTTTTGGTGAGATACCGATAAATCGTGGGCGGCGCGCAGAATGTAGTCACCTCATACCGGTTGATAATCTCCATGAGCCGGAGCGGGTCGAAATTGTCGAAATCATACACCATGACGGCGCTGCCGCACAGCCACTGGCCGTACAGCTTGCCCCAGGAGGCCTTGCCCCAACCGGTCTCCGAAATGGTGAAATGCAGACCGTCCTCCTGCACCTGCTGCCAGTGCTTCGCAGTGAGGATGTGGGCGAGAGAATAGGTATGGTCATGCATAACAGCCTTGGGATAGCCGGTTGTCCCCGAAGTGAAGTACAGGATCATGGGATCGGTGACCTCGGTGCTTACCCGCTCCAGCGCATCCGGGGCGCTGTCCATATCCGTCGTCAGGTTGTGAAAACCGTCTGCGTCCGCCCGTACGACCCAAAGCTGCTGCAGCGAGGGACAATGGCTCTGCGCCGTTGCAAGGTTCTTCACGGCAGCGCCTTCCGGCGTGCAGACGGCGGCCTTAATGTGCGCGATATCCACACGGTATGCGATATCGTCAGCGGTGAGCATATGGGTCACGGGGATGAGCACCGCACCCAGCTTGTGCAGCGCAACGGAGACATACCAGTATTCATAATGCCGCTTCAGCATGACCATGACCTTGTCCCCACGGCCGATGCCCTGCGCGCGGAACACATTTGCGGCCTGGTTGCTCAGCCGGCTGATGTCCGCAAAGGAAAAAATGTGTTCCTCCCCGGCTTCATTGCACCAGACGACGGCGGTTTTATCCGGATTTTCACGCGCGATGACGTCGACGACATCATATCCGAAATTATAGCTTTCGGAATACTTGAGGCGAAAACCGGTGAGCGCGCCGTTTCCGTCAAAATCCTCTTCGCAGAATTGCTGATAGAAATGCATATGTGACTCCTTTACCGTATACTTAAATTTCAGAGCTTGCAAAATAATTGTCTGTTCCTGCCGCTTTGGCGTCCAAAATTGCCAGTCCCGGATCCACGCCCATAAACGCGGCTTTTATTGCTGCACTGTTAATTAGTATATCACAAAAAACCGAATATAAATGTAAAAATTTTGTGTTTTGCTGCAAATAAAGGCAAGCATACACAGGAAAGCACCGAATGCCGACGTTGCTGCCACCGCCGGCCGGACCTCCCCGTTCCTCAAATGCACGCCTACTGCAAAGAAAGGAAACGGCCTTTGCGCCCGCACCGGGGCTTGACCGGGGAAGGCTCCGGGGCTTACACTAGAAATAAAAACCAAAGGAGCTTCTCCGCCATGCCCGAATTTTATCTTGACCCAACGGTTTATTCCGGCCGCCCCGCAAACACGGCAAACCGGCTGCCGGTGGAGGCCGCGTCCTACGACCTGCTCGACCGTCTCGGTGTGCCTTTCACCCGTCTCGATCATGACCCGACGCCGTCCATCGAGGCGTGCGAGGAGGTGGAAGCACGGCTCGGAATCGAAATCTGCAAGAATCTTTTTCTCTGCAACCGCCAGAAAACGCAGTTTTACCTGCTGATGATGCCCGGCCGCAAACCGTTCCGTACCAAGGAGCTGTCGGCGCAGATCGGTTCGGCGCGCCTGTCCTTCGCCGACGAGGCCTTTATGCAGGAATTTCTGCACATTACGCCCGGTTCGGTCAGCGTGCTCGGCCTGATGAACGATACGGAGGGCCGCGTACAGCTGCTGATCGACCGCGATGTGACCGCGCAGGCGTTCTTCGGCTGCCATCCCTGCATCAATACCTCCAGCCTGAAAATCGCGACTGCCGATCTGCTGGACAAAATCCTGCTTGCCGCCCGCCATGAGCCGGTTTTTGTTTCGCTGTAAAGCCGGAACCGCACAAAAGGCCGCCGCTTTCTTCAGAAAGCGGCGGCCTTGCGTTACAGACCCACAATCAGCGGATCTTTTCTTCTTCCTTTACGTCCTTCATGGACAGGTTGATGC
>JBFWIM010000098.1:0-5947 GCA_050255995.1 Intestinibacillus sp. | reverse complement strand
AAGCGGAGCCTCAGCAATCATGGGCGCATACCCGGTAAGAATAACCGAAGATCGGCGGACAGGCGCGGGGGGCGGTAGAATACGCCTCCTTTTTTACGTTTTCCGCGGAAAAATACGGAAATCTATTGATTATTCCCTGTGATTTGGTATATCATAAACGTTAGGCAGCAATTATGCAATGGAGGAAGAATTATGGACAAGAAACCCTATTATATATCAACGGCCATCGCCTATACCTCGGCGAAGCCGCATATCGGAAATACTTACGAGATTGTGCTGGCGGACGCGATCGCCCGTTACAAGCGCATGAGCGGTTACGACGTCTATTTCCAGACCGGCACGGATGAACACGGCCTCAAGATTGAACAAAAGGCTGCTGCGGCCGGCCTTACCCCGCAGCAGTATGTGGACGGCGTCGCGGGCGAGATCAGGGCGATTTGGGATCTCATGAATACGACCTATGACAAGTTTGTCCGTACAACCGATCCGATGCACGTCAAAAAGGTGCAGATGATTTTCAAGAAGCTGTATGAGCAGGGCGACATTTACAAAGGCAGCTACAAGGGCAAATACTGCACCCCCTGCGAATCCTTCTGGACCGAAAGCCAGCTTGTGGACGGCAAGTGCCCGGACTGCGGCCGCCCGGTAGCCGACGCCGAGGAGGAGGCGTACTTCTTTAAAATGAGCAAGTACGCCGACCGGCTGATGCGCCACATCGAAGATCACCCGGAGTTCATCCAGCCGGAAAGCCGCAAGAACGAGATGGTGAACAACTTCTTAAAGCCCGGCCTGCAGGATCTGTGCGTTTCCCGCACCTCTTTTACCTGGGGCATCCCGGTCACTTTTGATGAAAAGCATGTCGTCTATGTCTGGCTGGACGCGCTGACAAACTATATCACCTTCTGCGGCTATGATCCTGAGGGCAGCCACGACGAGCATTACAAGCGCTTCTGGCCTGCCGACGTGCACCTCATCGGCAAGGACATCATCCGCTTCCATACCATTTACTGGCCGATTTTCCTGATGGCGCTTGGCGAACCGCTGCCCAGGCAGGTCTTCGGCCATCCGTGGCTGCTGGTCGGCGACGGCAAGATGTCCAAGTCACTGGGCAACGTGATCTACGCCGATGATCTGGTGGGGCTGTTTGGCGTGGACGCGGTGCGGTATTATGTGCTGCACGAGATGCCGTTTGCGAACGACGGTGTGATTTCTTACGAGCTCATGATGGAGCGCATCAACTCCGATCTGGCAAACGTGCTCGGCAATCTGGTCAACCGTACGATTGCCATGACGCACAAATACTTTGACGGCAAGATTATGCCGCCCGCCGAGCGGGAACCGGTCGATTACGAACTGGAGAATCTGGCGCTTGCACTGCCTGCGGCGGTCGAGGATAAGATGGACGGGCTGCATGTCGCCGATGCGATCGACGAAATTTTCACGCTGCTGCGCCGCTCCAACAAATATATTGATGAAACCATGCCCTGGGCGCTGGCCAAGGACGAGGTAAAGCGTGTACGCCTCGGCACGGTGCTGTATAACCTGCTTGAGTCCATCCGCTTTGCCGCGACCGAGCTGATGCCTTATCTGCCCGAAACGGCGGAGAAGATTTTCGCGCAGCTTGGCGTGCAGGATATGGGCATTGAGTCCCTCGCGAGCTTCGACGGCATGCCGGTCGGCGGCACGGTCGGCTCCGCCGAGATTCTGTTTGGCCGCATCGACATCGCGAAAAAGCTCGAGGAAATTGAGGCGAAACAAGCGGCGGCAGCCGCTGCAAAGCCTGCGGTTACTTTCCTGCCCGATATTGCTTTTGACGATTTTGCCAAGGTGGACATGACGGTCTGCAAGGTGCTGGCATGCGAGAACGTGAAGAAGAGCGAAAAGCTGCTGAAGTTCCAGCTTGACGACGGTTCGGGAACACAGCGCCAGATCCTTTCTGGGATTGCCAAGTATTACAAGGCCGAGGAGCTGATCGGCAAGACGGTCGTCGCCGTCACCAACCTGCCGCCCCGCAAGATGATGGGCCAGGAGTCGAACGGCATGCTGCTTTCCGCGGAGAAGGACGGCAAGCTGAATCTTCTGATGCTGGACGACGCGATTCCGGCGGGCGCAAAGCTCTGCTGATATTCTGAAAACAAAGGGCCGCCTGACAGGCGGCCTTTTTCACAGACGAGGTGCATACGGAAATGGAACGGAGGCAGGATATGTACGAATATTTGTACGTGCCGCTTTACACGGGCGGCGGTTTCTGGATTGATAACGGCTCGTGCGAGCATCGTGAGGTTATTGACAGACACGCCGCGGAGGGTTAGCGTTATGTGGGGTTCATGCCGACGCGCTTCAGCGGTCAGGGCGGTATCAAGGAGATGGATTTGATTTTTGAACGGAAAAAGGAGGACGCCTGACCGTGCTGTTGTTTGACACCCACGCGCATTATGACGATGAGCGCTTTGACGGCGACCGTGACGCGCTGCTGCGCTCCATGCCGGAGCACGGCATCGGGCTGATCGTCAACCCGGGCTGCGACCTTGTGACCAGTCAAAAGGCGGTTTCCTATGCGGAAACCTACGATTTTGTATATGCCGCCGTGGGATACCACCCGGAGAACCTGGCGGACGGCGTGGATCTTGCGGCGATTGAGACGCTTGCGCAGGGACATCCCCGGGTGCGCGCGATCGGCGAAATTGGGCTGGACTACTACTGGGAGAAAGACCCCGATAAGCGCCGATACCAACAGGAAATCTTCCACGCGCAGATGCGCATGGCAAAGCGGCTCGGGCTCCCGGTTATCGTTCACGACCGGGAGGCGCATCTGGACACGCTGACCGTTGTGGAGCAGCATCCCGGGGTAACGGGTGTGTTTCACTGCTACTCCGGCAGCGCCGAACTGGCGAAGCAGCTGGTGAAGCTGGGATATTACATCTCCTTCACCGGCGTCATCACATACAAAAGCGCGCGCAAGCCCCACGAGGTGATCAGGGAGATACCGCTCGACCGCATTATGATCGAGACCGACGCGCCGTACCTCTCCCCGGAGCCCTATCGCGGCAAGCGAAACTCCTCGCTGTATGTCCGCCGCGTAGCCGAGCAGATTGCGGAGGTTTTGTCGCTGCCGGTTGAGGAGGTCGTGCGCGTGACGATGGAGAACGGAAAGCGGTTCTTCGGCATCGGCTAGACCAACCCCACGGCAAGCAGGCCCCGGACATTTTGTCCGGGGCCTGCTGCTTATCCCGGGGTGAAACAGCGAGAAAGGAAAACGCCACCCCGGGGAAGGAGTACGGATCCGTGCATGCCGCCAAAGGCCGGATGCATGAAAAGCGGTGTAACGTGCGCTATGCCTGTTTTGTAACAAGCCGACCGCGCCGCTGCAGGATCGCGCCGTTTTCGGCCGCCGTTTGCCCGCGTATGATTGTGCGCACCGGCAGGCCCTGCCCGCTGACACCGCAGAACGCGGAGACCGGGTTTCGGTAGAGCAGACTGTCTTCGGTGATTTGCCACGCGGCTTCGGGGTCGATGATGGTGAAATCGGCGTCGAAACCCGGTGCGATCGCGCCTTTGCGCCCATAGACCGAAAAAACCCGGGCGGGCCCCTGACCCATCAATTTTGCCAGCAGGGTGGGGCTTTGCCGCCTGCGGTGAACGATCTGGTCGAAGAGTACCTGTACGGTGGTCTGCACGCCGCCGAGACCGCCCCATGCGCCAAACGCGCCGTTTGCCTCTTCGGTCTTTTCGCAGGGTGCGGCGGGAGAGTGGTCGGAGCCGATGCAGTCGATCGTGCCGTCAATCACGTATTCCCAGAGCGCTTCGGCGTCCTCTTTTTTGCGCAGCGGCGGGGTGCATTTGAAGAGCATGCCTTTTTCAAGCAGGTCATCCTCGCTGAACACCAGATACTGCGGGCAGGTTTCCGCGGTCACGCGGACGCCGTCGGCCTTCGCCTGCTTGACAGCCTGCGCCACAATCGGGTGGCTCACATGGCAGATATGGATACGCGCGCCGCGCTGTTTTGCCAGCGCGAGTACGTCTTGCACCGCTTTAAGTTCGGCTGCCACTGGATGCGCATCCAGAAAGTCGCGCCGGGAGAACCGTTTTTCCCGCATTTTTTCGGCCTGCAGGGCAGAGAGCATCTCCTCATCCTCGCAGTGGAAACCGGTAAGGCCGTCGAACGGCTTGAGATGCTCCAGGGCGAGTCCGATTTTCTCGTTTGTCAGCCGCGTATAGTTATCGCCGGGGTCGCACATGAAGCATTTGTAAGCCAGCGCGCCCACCGTGTCCAGCCCCTGCAGCCGGTCAAAGTTATGATTGACCAGCGCGCCCCAAAAGCCGAAATCCGTCGCAGCGTCCGGCTGTACCAGCGCGTGTTTGTGTACGAAGGTTTCCGCGTCGGTCACGGGAGGCCGGTTGAGCATTGGCATGTCAAGGATGGTGGCGATCCCGCCGACGGCAGCCGCAGCCGTACCGCAGGCAAAGGTTTCACGGTGGGAATAGCCGGGTGTGTTAAAATGCACATGGCAGTCAGTAAGACCCGGAAACACCAGCTTGCCGGTAAGATCCAGGGTTTCGCGCGTCGGCGCTTCGTGGCAGTCCGGAAAAATCCCGGAGATTTTTCCGGACTGTACCGCGACAGACCCCGTCACGACTTCGTCGGCGTTTACAATGGTCGCATGTGTCAGTAACAGGTCATACATGTGAGTTTTCCCCCTGACGTGCTCAGGATGCGGTATACAGCTCGGGCAGAACGCTCTGGAGCAGAGAGGGAGAGGTGTACTGGCTAATATCGGGCGCAGCGGGGATATTGCCCATTTCTTTCATGAAGTCCGCCATGGAGATGCTTGCGTCTACGAAGGCCTTGCTGTATTCCATCGTATAGGTGTATTTGGCCATGATTTCCTTAACGTCAGCTGGATCCTGATTGATGCCCTCCGCAACAACCTTGGCCGCGTCGTCCGGATTTTCGGCGATGTAGTCGGTTGCCTTTTTGAGCGCCTTGAGCAGGGATCCAATCGTGTTCGGGTTCTTTTCAATAAAGCTGTCGGTCGCCTGCATCGTGGTGTAGAAGCTCAGCCAGTCAACGTCGCCCTCATAGCCGGGCAGATAGGACTTGCGGCCGCTGAACAGCAGCGTGCCACCCAGTTTGACGGCGTTGGTCACCCACGGCTCCCAGCAGGCCATGATGTCGATATCGCCCTTTTCAAAGGATGCGATCTGCTCGGATGGGGAGAGGATGACAAACTTGATTTTGTCGATGTCCACGCCGGTGTCTTTGCACATATTGCGGATCGCGATCAGGACGCCCGCACCGGACGCGATGCCGATGGTTTTGCCCTCCAGATCCTTGGGGGAACCGATCGTCACGCCCTTGCGCGCAACGACACATTGCGTATTGCCAATATCGGCCATCGCCGCGACGACCTTCACGCCGACGTTGTTTGCGGCCAGCGCGATATCGGTGTAGGTGGATTCGAAGGAGACCTCGGCGGTGCCGCCGGAAATCAGCGGGGAAATATCGCCGCCGGACTGCATCAGCTTGTTGGTGACGTTCAGACCCTCCTCTTTGAAATAGCCCAGTTTGTCGGCGATGACCTGCTGTGTGGAGATCTGCGGATCAATTACGCCATAGAGGGTCAGGTCGGTCACTTCGTTCGCGCCGCTCGTGCTGTCAGTGTCGCTGTCGGCCGTTGCATCCGTGGATGTGCCGGCGTCGGCAGGTTCGCTTTCTTCCGTAGTGGCGGAGCCGCAGCCGCCCAGTGCGCTGAGCAGCAAAGCGGCAGTCAGCATTCCCGCCATCCGCTGTTTCCAATCGTTTTTCATTTTAATTGCACCCCTTTTGATTTTGCTGCATAAAAAACAAAAAAAGACGCAAAAGTTGCCTTTTACGTCTTTGTAAATGTTCTGTATGCAGTTTCCGTATGGATTGCCCTTATTATAGCAATGTATCTGCGAACCGGGC
>JBFWIM010000097.1:0-6065 GCA_050255995.1 Intestinibacillus sp. | reverse complement strand
CTTGACGTAGCTTAGTCCCACATCCTGCAGCGTTTGAATCCGGCGGGCGATCTTCGGCACGTTCTCGAAGAAGCGCAGCGCTTCGTCAACCGTCATGTCCAGCACTTCAAAGATGTTTTTGCCTTTATAGCGTACCTCAAGAGTCTCCTTATTATACCGCCGTCCCTTGCAGACGTCGCAGGGAACATAAATATCCGGCAGAAAGTGCATTTCGATCTTGAGCAGGCCGTCGCCCGCGCAGGCCTCGCAGCGGCCGCCCTTGACGTTGAAGGAAAAGCGCCCGGGGCCGTAACCGCGCATTTTGGCGTCCTGCGTGGAGGCAAAGAGCTCGCGGATGTCGTTGAACACCCCGGTATAGGTCGCAGGATTGGAGCGCGGGGTGCGCCCGATCGGCGACTGGTCAATGTCGATCACCTTGTCGAGGTACTCGATGCCGTCCATACCCTCGTGTGCGCCCGCGCGGGTCTTCGCGCCGTTGAGCTCCGCCGCCAGCCGCTTGTAGAGAATCTCGTTGACAAACGAGGACTTGCCGGAACCGGATACGCCGGTGACGCAGGTCAGCGTGCCGAGCGGGATCGTAAAATCGGTGTTTTTCAGATTGTTGACCGACGCGCCGCGCACAGTCAGCCGCTTGCCGTTGCCAAGGCGGCGCACTTCCGGCACCGGAATGCGCTTTTTGCCGCTCAGATACTGGCCGGTCAGCGATTCTCCGCACTGCAACAGTCCGTTCACATCGCCTTCGTATATAATATGTCCGCCGTTCACGCCCGCGCCAGGGCCGATGTCGATGATATGGTCGGCAGCGTACATCGTATCCTCGTCGTGCTCCACGACGATCAGCGTATTGCCCAGATCGCGCAGCCGCTTCAGTGTGGCGAGTAGCTTGTCGTTGTCGCGCTGGTGCAGGCCGATGGACGGCTCGTCGAGAATATACAGCACTCCCATCAGCGAGGAACCGATCTGCGTCGCGAGCCGGATGCGCTGGCTTTCACCGCCCGAAAGCGTACCTGAGGGGCGCGACAGCGTCAGGTATTCCAGACCGACTGCGCGCAGAAAACCGAGCCGCTCCCGAATCTCCTTGAGAATGCGTTCAGCGATCATGGTTTCTTTTTCATTGAGGGTAAGCCCGTCCAGAAAATCCAGCTCGGCTACCACGGACTTTTCACAGAACCCCGCAATATTGATACCGCCGATCGTGACCGCCAGCATTTCCTTTTTGAGGCGGCGGCCTTTGCAGTCCGGGCAGGGAATTTCGCTCATGCACTCCTCAATTTCGGCGCGCATGTATTCGCTGGTCGTCTCGTGATAGCGGCGCTCCAGATTATTGACAATCCCCTCAAAGGTCTGCTGCATGGTGCCGCCCGCAAAGCGCTGCACCTTGAGCTCCAGCATCTCTTTGCCCGTGCCGTAGAGCAGCGCGTTCACGGCTTCGCCGGACATCTCCTCGACCGGCGTCTCGGCGGTGAACCCGTACTTTTTGCCGAGCGCGTCGTAGTACATCCGCGCAATCGTCCCCGGATCGGCATTTCCCCAGCCGCTTGCCTGAATTGCGCCGTCCTTGATGGACAGCTTGCGGTTCGGCAGAATGCGGTCAGGGTCGATCTTCATCTGCACGCCGAGTCCGGTGCAGGTCGGGCACGCGCCATAGGGGTTATTGAACGAAAACATGCGCGGAGTCAGTTCCTCGATTGAGATGCCGCAGTCCTCGCAGGCGTAATTCTGCGAAAACATCAGTTCTTCCCCGTCGATCACGTCAGCGATGACAAGCCCCCCCGTCAGCGCGGAGGCTGCCTCAACCGAGTCCGTCAGGCGGGCGCGTACGTCGTCCTTGATTACGATGCGGTCCACGACGATCTCGATGGAGTGCTTTTTATTTTTCTCCAGCTTGATCTCCTCTGACAGGTCGTAGACATTGCCGTCCACGCGTACGCGCACATAGCCGGATTTACGCGCCTCCTCAAAGGTCTTGGTATGCTCCCCCTTGCGCTGACGCACAACCGGCGCGAGCACCTGCAGCCTGGTGCGCTCCGGCAGCGTCATAAGATGGTCAATGATCTGGTCGATCGTCTGCTGGTGGATCTCCTTGCCGCATTTGGGACAGTGCGGCACGCCGATGCGCGCCCAGAGCAGACGCAGATAATCGTAAATTTCCGTGACGGTGCCGACGGTCGATCTCGGGTTCTTGGAGGTCGTTTTCTGGTCGATCGAGATTGCGGGCGATAGACCCTCAATATAGTCGACATCCGGCTTTTCCATCTGCCCAAGGAACTGGCGGGCATAGGAGGACAGGGATTCGACATAGCGCCGCTGCCCTTCGGCATAAATCGTATCAAATGCCAGTGACGATTTGCCTGAGCCCGACAGACCGGTCATGACGACCAGCTTGTCCCGCGGAATTTTCACGTCGATGTTCTTCAGGTTATGCTCGCGCGCGCCCTTTACTAAAATATGGTCTTGCATGTTTCACTCCTCTGTGTTGCGAATGATAAAACCTGCGGTCAGCTGTTTTCCAGCTCCTTGATCCTGTCGCGCAGCTCGGCGGCTACCTCGAACTCCAGCAGCTTCGCGGCTTCCTTCATCTGCTTGGTGAGCTGAGCGATCTGCGCAGCCTTCTCACCCTTGGTCAAATACTTGCTGCTGCCCTTGCCCGGGGTCTTGCTGCCGGCGTCGCCGGAAATTTCAATAATATCGTGCACCGTCTTGCGGATGGTTGTGGGTGTGATGCCGTGCGCCTCGTTGAAAGCCATCTGTTTTTCGCGGCGGCGGTTTGTTTCGTCGATCGCACGGCGCATGGAAGCGGTCACGCGGTCCGCGTACATGATGACCCTGCCTTCGGCGTTTCGCGCGGCGCGGCCGATCGTCTGCACAAGAGAGGTTTCCGAACGCAGGAAGCCTTCCTTATCCGCGTCCAGAATCGCAACGAGCGATACCTCCGGCAGGTCAAGCCCTTCGCGCAGCAGGTTGATGCCGACCAGTACGTCGAACAGTCCCAGACGCAGGTCACGGATCAGTTCCATACGCTCAATGGTCTTGACGTCATGGTGCATATACCGCACGCGGATGCCCGCGCCCTCCAAATAGCTTGTCAGGTCCTCCGCCATTTTCTTGGTCAGCGTCGTAACCAGCACACGCTCCTGCCTGGCCGTGCGGATGTTGATTTCGCCGATCAGGTCGTCCACCTGCCCTTCGACCGGGCGCACGTCGATCTCGGGATCGAGCAAGCCGGTCGGCCGGATGACCTGCTCGACGATCTGCGAGGAATGTTCCTTCTCATAATCGGCAGGGGTCGCGGAAACGTAGATGATCTGGTTCAGCCGCGCGTCAAACTCTTCAAAATTCAGCGGCCGGTTGTCAAAGGCCGATGGCAGGCGGAAGCCGTTTTCCACAAGGCTCTCCTTGCGCGCACGGTCGCCGTGGTACATCGCGCGCACCTGCGGCAGCGTCACGTGACTCTCGTCCACGATCAGCAGAAAATCTTTCGGAAAATAATCGATTAGTGTAAACGGCGCGCTGCCCGCCTCGCGGCCGCTCAGCACGCGCGAGTAGTTTTCAATGCCGCTGCAAAAGCCGATCTCTTCCATCATCTCAAGATCATAATTCGTGCGCTGGCGGATGCGCTGCGCCTCAACCAGTTTGCCGTTCGCCTCAAAATACTGCACCCGTTCGGTAAGTTCCTGCCGGAGCTGTGTGACGGCGGTCTGCATTTTCTCGCGCGGCGTGACATAATGGCTCGCCGGAAAGATCGCGATATGCCCCAGCTCGCGCACCATTGTGCCGGTGAGCGGGTTGATCTGGCTGATGCGGTCGATCTCGTCGCCGAAGAATTCGATACGCACGCAGTCGCTGTCCGAATATACCGGCCAGACCTCCACCGTGTCGCCGCGCACGCGGAAGCGGTTGCGTTCAAATGCGATGTCGTTGCGCTCATATTGGATGTCGATCAGACGCTGCAAAAGCTGCTCGCGCCGCAGTTCCATGCCGGGGCGCAGCGAGATGACCATGCTCTTGTAGTCGATCGGGTCGCCCAGAGAATAGATGCACGAGACCGACGCGACGATGATGACGTCCTCCCGCTCGGACAGCGCCGAGGTCGCGGAGTGGCGCAGCCGGTCAATCTCGTCGTTGATCGCGCTGTCCTTTTCGATATAGGTATCGGTCGAGGCGATGTATGCCTCCGGCTGATAATAATCATAATAGCTGACAAAATACTCAACCGCGTTTTCCGGAAAAAACTCCCGCAATTCGGAGCAGAGCTGCGCGGCCAGCGTTTTGTTATGCGCGAGCACAAGCGTCGCACGCTGCGTGCGCTCGATAATGTTCGCCATCGTAAAGGTCTTGCCCGAGCCGGTGACGCCGAGCAGCGTCTGCTCGCGAAACCCCAACTCTACGCCCTGCGAAAGCTTGTCGATCGCGTCAGGCTGGTCGCCGGCGGGCCTGTATGGACTAACCACCTTAAATTTCGGCATATCGCTCCTCCTTCCTGAATGCAGCATGCGCAGCAGCGCTTCCTGGCATTCCAAATGTTAAAATACTTCTCTTTATTTTACAATCCCACTGTCCCGGAGAGAGACAAAATCCCCGTCCGCCACGATGATATGATCCAGCAGCCGCACACCCACCGCCTCCAAACCCGCCTGAATGCGTCTGGTCGTCGCAATATCCTCCCGCGACGGCAGCGCCAGCCCATTGGGGTGGTTGTGCGCCAGAATTACGCTGCTGGCGTTAAACAGCATTGCGAGTTCGACAATCCGGCGCACCGGAACGTTTGCCTCATTGACGGTGCCGCGCGCGATTTCCTGACAGTCCAGTACCAGACCGCGGTTGTCCACGCTGGCGAGGAGCACAACCTCGTCCCGCAGTCCAAGGAATCGCGGCGCCATGTATGCGCCGATCTCACCGGTAGAGGACAGCGGCTTCTGCTTCAGGGCGCATTTTGAGCGATCCACCTCATACCGGCGGAACAATTCGCTGCACAGATGGAGCAGGAGCGCGCTGTTTTCGCCGATGCCGTCCACACGCAGCAGCTCCTCCACCGGCGCTTCCAGCACGCGGTGCAGGCTGCCGAAGCGCTCCATCAGCCGGTGCGCCACCGGATTGACGTCAATGCGCGGAATCGCATAAAACAGCAGAAGCTCCAACACCTCATGGTCATGCATCGTGTCCAGACCGCCCGCCCGGAACTTCTGTTTCACCCGCCTGCGGTGATCCTCATGCATCGCCATCCCTGCGCCCTCCATTATTCGGCACGAATGGCCGCAGCCGCCCACCCGAGGATATTCTGAACAAACGGCAGCTCCGCCAGTTCTGGAAACGGCAGGGTCGGATGCGGCGCGCCTTCATGCGGGCGAAGGGATTTCGCCATCCAGATCACGTCGCGCCACTCTCCAAATTTGTACATGCTGTTCTGATAGGCGCCGGAAATCACAAAGCCCATCGCACTGTGGAATTTGACCGAGCGCTCGTTCGGCGAGGTGATGCCGACAAAGATATTGTAATAGCCCTGTCTCGTCAGAAGTTCAAACAGCGCGGTATAAAGCGCGCGCGCCACGCCGTGCCGGTGAAACCGTTCCGCAACATAGATAGACGTCTCGACCGACCACTGATATGCCGCGCGGCTCCGGTGCGGAGAAGCATACCCATAGCCCGCAACCTCGCCTGCAATCCGGCAGACCAGCCATGGCGTCTGCCGTGTGTAGGTCTCAATGCGTCCGGTAAATTCGGCCAGAGACGGCGCCTCATATTCGCTCGATACCGTCGTATGCTCGACGTAGGGCGCATAGAGGGCAAGCATCCCGGCGGCATCCTCCGCCGTTGCCGGTTTTATCGTGATTTCAGGCATGGTTTCCCTCCCATTTCGACGTTTTTCCCAGACTTTCATTATACTGCATGAGCAAAAGGAAATGCAACCTTCTCTTGATAAAATAGCGCACAGACTGTCTTTCCATTTGTGATGCACTATGGTATACTGTTGATAAATTGAGTCTATTTAAAGGAGGCGAACCGTTTGGTGCGCTACGGCTTTATCCGCACCAAGGAAGATATCAAATTTCTGGTGCTTTACTCCA
>JBFWIM010000096.1:0-6153 GCA_050255995.1 Intestinibacillus sp. | reverse complement strand
AGGAAAAACGGATGGATCGTTTACTTACAAAATTCACCTTTACCGATGAATTGACCGACGTCATTGAGAACTGCAAAGGCGTTTCGGTGCCGACCAGCAAAGCGGAACTCTATGAAATGGTGTTTGGCCCGGACAAGGTCGACAAATATGATGTTGTTTTTGACGTGGAGGGCAAGGGTCCTGTAAAGGAAGCCGACGTCATTCGCTGTAAAAACGGCGCGTCCGTCAACTTTATGGAAGACTACATGCGCCGCCGCGAACCGGACTGCATGCGCATCGCCGACGACAAGCCGACCGACAAGCCGCGCTTCCAGGACAAGTACGGCTATCCCTTTGCCGACCTGCGCAAGCAGACGATGGACTGGCTCAAAACGCAGGAACTGATCCTGATGCCTTTCAACTCCGGCGGCAACATTTACGGCTACGGCTCCATGCTGGTCTGCCCGAAACAAGCGGCGTTCTTCGCGTTCGGGCTCGCGCATCTGCAGGGCTTTGTCAACGCGGAGGAGACCGAGGGCTACAAGCCCCGCGCCATCGTCTATGTCGCGCCGCCGTTCCGCCATACGCACTTTAACGGCAAGCAGGTCGTCGTGCACAACCGCCTCGACGACTGCCACGAGGTCTTTTCCTACAACCTGTATCCGGGACCGTCCGCCAAGAAGGGCGTTTATTCCGTACTGCTCGACATTGGCGAGCAGGAGGGCTGGGTCACCGCGCACGCTTCGGCCGGCCGTCTGATCACGCCGTACGAAAACGAGCTGGTCATCATGCACGAGGGCGCTTCCGGCGGCGGCAAGAGCGAAATGCTGCAGGATATTTCCCGTCAGCCCGACGGCCGCGTCCTGCTTTCCGTCAACACCGTAACCGGCGAGGAAACCTATCTGAACATCGGCTCGACCTGCAAAATTGAGCCGGTTTCCGACGATATGGCGACCTGCTATCCCAAGATCCAGAACGACAGCGGCAAGCTGGTTCTGGTAGACGGCGAGGACGGCTGGTTCCTCCGCATGGACAGCGTGCTGCACTACGGCAGCGATCCGGTCTACGAGCGCATCTGCACCGAGCCGGATGAGCCGCTCTGCTTCTTCAACATGGAAGGCCATGCGGGCTCCACGCTGCTGATCTGGGAGCATACGCTGGATTCGAACGGCGAGCGCTGCCCGAACCCGCGCGCCATTGTACCGCGCTGGAAGGTGCCGAACATCGTGAAGGAGCCTGTCGAGGTTGACGTGCGTTCCTTCGGCACCCGTATGCCCCCCACGACCCGCGAGAACCCCAACTACGGCATCATGGGCATGTTGCACATCATTCCGCCGGCACTTGCCTGGCTGTGGCGTCTGGTTGCGCCGCGCGGCTTTAAGAATCCGTCCATCGTGGGCGGCGGCGAGCTGAAGAGCGAGGGCGTCGGCTCCTACTGGCCCTTCGCAACCGGCAAGCGCGTGAAGCAGGCGAACCTGCTGCTGCGGCAGATTGTTGAGAATCCGAACACCCGCTATGTGCTGATTCCGAACCAGCACATCGGCGTATACAAGATCGGCTTCATGGCGGAGTGGATCTCCCGTGAATACCTTGCGCGCCACGGCGGCGCCAAGATCCGCAAGGAGCACCTGGAGCCGGCCCGCTGCCCGCTGCTCGGCTATGCGATGAAGGATATGACCATCGACGGCCAGCGCATCCGTTCCAAGTACCTGCGCGTGGACACACAGGACCGCGTGGGCACCGACGGTTACGACGCCGGCGCGAAGATCCTGACCGACTTCTTTGCGAAGGAGCTGGATAAGTTCTACACCGATGAGCTGGACCCGCTGGGCCGCCAGATTATCGAATGCTTCAAGAAGGGCGGCACGCTCGAAGATTACGAAGCGCTGACCCCCACCAATCTCTAATCTTGCAACAAAAAGCGCCATTCCTTCGGGAATGGCGCTTTTTATGATAAAAAAACCCCCTGCCGTTTTTGGCAGGGGGTTTACCTTACCGGTTGGAAATGAGGACGGTTTGCGGGCTGTTCAGCCAACCGACCCGCGCGCCCAACGCCTCGGCAATAAACCGGACGGGTACCAGCGTGCGTGCCGGGCCGCTGGGGGCGGAAAGCTGGGCAGGGGTGTCGAGCGCGACGCTTTTGCCGTCCACCGTAGCGGCCTTGCTGCCAATGGTGACCTTGACCACTTTGCCGTCCTGAGAGATTGCGGCGGTCTGCGTCGCCTCATCCCAGGTGACGTCAGCACCGATTTCCTCAAAAATACCGCGCAGCGGCACGAGCGTGCGGCTGTTGACGATACGGGGCGCGACATCCAGCGCTAAAAAGTGATCGTTGACCACAAGGCCGATGCCAGAGAGGTTATCCGGATAGCGGATGGCGGAAAAGCGTACGCTGCCGCTCTTGATTTCATTGGTCAGCAGCACCTGATTGCTGAAGTAGCCAAGCAGATTATCACCGGACGAGGCGGGCGTTACGCTGTCCAGCCTGACGGCGGTGTTGACCGCATCAATGCTGGCCTGCGGCGTCAGCACCTTCATCATGGCGCCACAGACCGCGCCGTACTGCTCGGCCTGCGCAGCGGTTGCGCCGGCGGTATTCAGCGTAGCGTCAAGGGCGTATGCCTTGCCCTGTGCGCCCGACGCATAGATCGTGACGGTACCCGCGCCATAGGAGAGCGGGAAGGTGAAGTCCGTACTGTCGGGATCGTCTGCCGACAGGGCGGGCAGCGCGGATGCGCCGGTCGCGGTCAGCGCGGCGCTGACATCGTCCCGCAGCTGGTCCGGGAAGACGTTCCAGGTGCTGCCGTAAGAATCCGCATAGGTCGCACCGGCGGCCGCGGTCAGCAGCGCGCCTGCGAGCAGCAGAGAACACAGTCTTTTCATGGGAAAACCTCCTTTTGCGATGCCACTATCATATCACAACGCACCATAGAGGGCAAGCCGTGTGGCCGTGTGTAAGAACCGGAATTATTACAGCGCTTTCTTTGTGCGGTACAGCGCGCCCGTGACAATCACGAGATTCGCCAGCAGATAGACGGAGGCTGCGCCGAAGCAGACATAGCGCAGCGTGGCTTCCGCGCTGAGCACAATCGGGCTGCCGCCCAACAGCCAGCAGACCAGATATCCGCCGACGCAGGTAAAGGAGAAGAATACGCCGACCGATGCGGTGAAAACAAAGCGTGCCGGGTTGCCCGTGGAATACAGGAAGCCTGCAATGGCATAAAACGCGAACACCAGGGCGATCGCGGCGAACAGCTCGACCGCATAAAGCGAGACAAACGGACTTGCGCCGTTGTCCTTGAAGGTGATAATGAGGTCAAAGCAGGCCCAGAACATCGGGATAATGGTAAAGACCGCAGCGCTTTCGCTGATCAGGCCGCGCGACTGCGCGGTGGCAGTGGCGATGAAGGAAACCATCGTCAGGATGGCGAGCAGCCACAGGGGGATCAGCGGAATCAAGTCCATCAGCCGGCTGCCCTCGACGGAAAGGGCAGCGGTACCTCCGCCCATCAGGAGCGACAACAGCCCGAACGCGCCCGCGCCGCCCATGGCCAGAGCCGTAATGACCGCAAGCATTTTGTAGCCGGTGCTCCGGCAGCCGAAGGCCTGCTCAAAGGAGGCGCCGCGCTGCGAAGCAAAACTGCGCGACCAGAGGAGCAAACCCACTACGACTACAAGAGAAAGCGCAATCAGTAATATCTGGGGCAGATTGCCCGGAATGGGCAGACAGGTACCCTCTTCGTAACCGGTGTGCAGGTTATAACCGCGCAGGATTGCGCCCAAAACGCCGGCGGCAGCCGTTGCCGGCGGAATCAACCGTTTCGCATTCATCTATGCTTATCCTCCATAAACAGACAGCCCGCAGTATCGGGCTGGAATTGCCATACAGTTCAGTATACCACAAAGTGTCCGCCAAAAAAAGGGCAATGCACAAAAAACCCGCTGCTTTTATGTGGAAAGCAGCGGGTTTTTACCTGTATGGGGCCTGGCGTCACACGTCGCAGGCGGGAGCCGAAGGCGGGCATTTGCTCATAACTATTTTAAGGAGGATGGGCGTAATGAGCGTTGTCACAATGACGACGACAACGATCGCCGGGAACATGCTTGCGTTGATCAGACCCGCCTGCGCGCCCTTTTGCGCAACGATCAGTGCGACTTCGCCGCGCGAGATCATCCCGATGCCGATGGCCAGCGATTCCTTCCCCGAGAAATGGCACAACCTTGCGCCCAGGCTGCAGCCCACAATCTTGGACAGGATGGCGATGATCAGCAGGATGACGGAGAAAAGGATCAATGAGCTGGTCATGCCGGATACCTGCGTCTGTATGCCGATGCTGGCAAAGAACAGCGGCGAGAAAAACATATAGGAGATAATATTCATTTTTTTCGCAATATACTCACGCGTACGGAAGATATTGCACAGAATCAGTCCGGCGAAATAGGCGCCGGTGATATCGGCGATATCGAAAACGACCTCTGAGACATAGGCGATGATCAGGCAGAACACGAAGCCTACGATGGCGACACGGCGCCGTTCCCCCCAGGCCTTGTCCATTTTCTTAAAGAGCCGGTGGGCAACATAGCCGACGACCGCGATGAATATAAAGAACAGCAGGATGCGAACAATGACGTGGAGCGGGTGAATCGCGCGATCGGCAAAGCCGGAAATAACGGTCAGCACAATCAGTCCGAGGATGTCGTCAATGACGGCGGCGCCCAGAATGGCTGTGCCCACCTTACCTCGCAGACGGCCCATCTCGCGCAGCGTTTCGACGGTTATTGAGACCGAAGTTGCGGTCAGGACAACGCCGATGAAGATTGCCTTAAGGACATTGGCAGGGTCGGTGCTGTCCGAGAAGAATGCCAGATAACACCAGAACCCGCCGAGCAGCGGCACCACAACGCCGATGATGGCAATCACCAGGGAGGCAAGTCCGGTCTGCTTGAGCTCTTGAAGATCGGTATCCAGACCGGCGGTAAACATCAGGATAATCACCCCAAGCTCGGCGACTTTTATTAAAAAGTCGCTTTCGGTAACCATGCCCAGCACACTGGGGCCGAGCAGGATGCCTGCAAGCAGCGCGCCGACCACCTGGGGCATATGCACCCGCTCACTTAAAAGGCCTAAAACCTTTGTCGACAAAAGAATAATAGCCAACACGAGCAGGAACTGATAGGACTCCATGAAAACACCTTCTTTTGTAAAGTAATATGAGAATGCGGAGGCGTGTACACGAACAGCGTCGCGGCGGCAAAGGGCAGCCGCGGTGGAAAACTCCGCAATTACAGTAAAAAAACCTTCGCGATACGCGGAGGTCCTAGAATGCATTCAGTTTATATGTGCAGGGAAGATATTGCAAAGAGCAGACAAACAGCCGCATCTGAATCGTTTTTGCATTTAAAATACATATGTTAAGGCGCAAATATGAGAAATGCGGCGATTTCATTGCTGCCACCCACAGGACGGACAGATTCTTCCGTTACCTTCCCGGCAGAGCTTCGTCGCACATGCATGCATTCTATATCAATGGAATACAAAATAGATTTATTTAATGATACCAGTTTTCACAGGATTCGTCAACCGCTTTACAACCGATTCCAGTACCACGTGATTTTATAGAAAAAAGTTTAAGTTGGTCTGCGATTTGTCTCGATATTTCAGGTGTTGTACAAAATATAAAAAGCAGGAGAACTTCCGGAAGGAAGTTCTCCTGCTTTCAAACAGACGCAATAAATTTTAGAGCGACTTTGCGGTATTCTTGAGCGTGTCCGCTGCACGGACTAAGGCTTCGAGCTGCTGGTGAAAACTCTCAAGCTCCGCGCCGCTAATATTGTAGTGGAGGAACAGATCCTCCATTTTGACCATGAGCTGACTCATCTTGTCGGTGACGTGCACAAACTTGTTAAAATTCGAAGAATTGTGCGCGTTGCGGAAGGCTGCGATGTCTTTTGTGATAAATTCAATGATTTCCTGCACATCTCCGAACTTGCCCTGCGGCAGCGGATAGGGACGCATACGCTGCAGGAAGTAACGGCTGTTTTTGGTAATGTTGAATACGTAGGAAACCTCCGTGCCGTCGCCAAGGTCAAAGTTTACAATGTGCATGATGCTGCTGATTTCACGGATGGACGATGCGCCGAGCTGGCGCAGGACAACCCCGATTAAATCGCCGC
>JBFWIM010000095.1:0-6193 GCA_050255995.1 Intestinibacillus sp. | reverse complement strand
CCAGCCTTCTGAGCCTTGCCGCACAGCTTGCGCCGCCTGCCACACCACCGATGATGACAACCTTTTTCTTCATGTTTTGCACCAGCCTTCTTATGGTTTAATAAAAAATCCCCATTTATAAGCCCGGCAAACTGCCGATGCGCTGTAAAAGCAGCGTACTTCTCCGAAGCCCCTGCCGGATCGGCAATGCGAACGAAAACCGCGACGAAAAACGGTGTCCGCCGCTCCGTCACAGGCTTCCCGCGGGGAAGTCTTCTCTTATGGTTGCTTATAGTGTATCCGCCGACGCGCGCTTTGTCTGTGATGAAGTCACCATAAAGCCTGTACCTCTCCGGGGTTCCCAAAACCGGTTTCATGCCTTGCGGCATCGACTACGAAAAAACACTCTTTCCCGTCACACATGATTGCCCGGTTATCCGTCCGGTTTCATATCCAACAGAAAAGAGTGTTCTCAGCGGGGTGTCCGTTCCGGAAAGGCCGCCGCACAATCGCTAACCGCTTTACATCATTGCGCACAACTCCTCCAACCGCTCCACCATCAGCACAGTATTGCCGAGGTTTTGTTCACCCGAGGTGGGGTTGCGGTAGCCGATACAGTCAATCCCGGCCGCGTTCGCCGCCATGCGGCCGACAGTGGAATCCTCAATGGCAAGCGCCTCGTGCGGCGCACAGCCCGCCAGCTGCAGCGCGCGCTGGTAAATATCCGGGGCAGGTTTGCGTTGCAGCCCGTCGGTTCCTGTTACCACATACGCGAACCGACGCGCGATGCTGTACAGCTGAAGGACGCCCTCCACCAGAAACCGGCCGGAAGAGGACGCCACAGCGGCGCGGATGCGCCGCCTGTCCAGCGCGTCGAGCAGCGGAAGCAATCCGCGGCTGACCGGTATGTTCCGCTCGCGCAGCGTCCGCAGCACCAGACGGGACTGCCAAAGTTCAATTTCAGGAGCGGTGATTGACAGCCCGTATTTTTCAATCACAGGCTGCCAAACCTCCACGATGGACAGGCCCGCAACCTTGGAAAAGTCGATTTTATCCGGAACACCCATCTGCTCCAGCATTTCTTCCTTCACAAATTCGTGCACAGGTTCTGTGTCCGCAAGAACGCCGTCCATATCAAAAACGACCAGTTTTTTACCATGAAAGAGGTTCCTCACGCCCTGCTCCAACACGCTCATCCGCTCTGTTTTTCCGCGAAGATGCGCTCCCCATTTGTGGCGCATTGCGAACCGAGCAGGCTTTCCGCGAGCGTGACGCACTCCGCGTAGCTGTGATGATCTAGATCGGACTTCGCGGACAAAATGGAAGACGCAGACATGGACAGATGTGTGATGCCCAATCCGCACAGTACCGAGGCCATCCCGCGCGAGCCGGCCATTTCGCCGCACACGCCGCACTCGATGCCGTTTGCTCTGGCAGCGTCCGCCGTCATTTTAATCAGGCGAAGCACGCCCGGATGCAGCGGCTGGTACAGCGCCGCAATTTTATCATTGATGCGGTCCACCGCGCAGGAATACTGGATCAGGTCGTTTGTCCCGATGGAGAAGAAATCAACCTCCTTCGCCAGAATGTCCGCACAAACGGCTGCAACGGGGATTTCGATCATGATGCCGACCTTGATCTGCTTATTATGGGCAATCCCCTGCATATCGAGCTGCGCCATCGCCTCGGCCAGCATCTCTTTGGCGCGGCACACCTCCTCCACCGAGGAAATCATCGGAAACATGATACGGATATTGCCGAACGCGGAGGCACGGAGCAGCGCGCGCAACTGCGTCAAAAACAAATCCTTGCGATCCAGGCAGATGCGAATCGCCCGATACCCCAGAAACGGATTCTGTTCGGGCTGGAGGGTAAGCGCCGGCACATTCTTGTCGCCGCCGATATCCAGCGTGCGGATGATAACTGGCCTGTCACCCATAATCTCGGCCGCCTGCTTATAGACCGCGAACTGCTCCTCCTCTGTCGGCAGATCGCTGCGATCCATGAAAAGAAATTCGCTGCGGAACAGGCCGACGCCTTCCCCGCCCAGATCCGCCACGCGCTGCGCATCCTCCGGTTTGCCGATATTGCCTTCAATGACCACGCGATGACCGTCAGAAGTCGCGCCCTCTTTGTCCCGATAGATCGCGAGCTTCCGCCTCTGCTCATCAAACAGCGCCTTTTTGCTGTCAAACGCCGATTCGGTCTGCACATCCGGCTCTACAATAACCTCGCCCGCCGTGCCGTCCAGCAGCAGAAACGCGCCATCAGGTATCTGCTCCAGATATGCGCCGATACCGGCCACCGCAGGAATACCCATGGAACGCGCCATGATCGCAGAATGACTGGTGCGACCGCCCACCGCAGTCATAAAACCGACCACCGGTGTGACGCCGATCTTTGCGGTATCGGACGGCGTCAGATCCTGAGCAATCAGGATGCACGGCTCTGTGATCGCGTCGAGGCTATTGTCTTCAAAGCCCTTGAGATTTTTGAGCACGCGCAGGGAGATATCCCGGATATCCGCCGCACGCGCCTGCATGTATTCGTCGTCAATCGCGCGGAACATTGCCTCAAAGGATTCACGGTTTCGTTCACACGCATATTCTGCGCAGACGCGTTCCGCCGCGATCATATCCAGCATTCCGCTGATAAAATCCTCGTCCTCCAGCATCATCAGATGCGCTTCAAAAATCTCCGCTTCCTTTGGGCCAAGCCGAACCGCGGTTTGGTCCCTGAGCCGCGCAAGCTGCTCTTTCGCATGCCCCACCGCCTTCGTGACGCGTGCCTGCTCTGCCTGGACGTCGTCAATGGTTTCGCAGCCGACTGTCAAATCCGGCTCGCGCAGCACAAAAGCCTTTGCTTTCACCAGTCCCTCGGATACGCCGAGCGCATTGAATTTCAACATCCTCTCATCCCTCCTGCCTGACAGCTCTACGGCGGAACTCTTTCATATGAAGATCAGAAGCACCACGCCCCATATCACAAAAACCAAACCGATCACACGGCACAGCAATGTGACGGCTTTGATTGACATCGCATGGAATGTCTCAAAAGACGCAATGGGATACGGAAAAAACAGAAACGCCAGCCCGGCCAGAATTTGTCCGGCGTAGGCGCCGGTCATGCCATATCTGCCGCTTCCCAGAAATGCGCTCAGCAAAAAGCCGGTTCCGCCAACAAAAATCATCAGATACATCAGCAGCTTCCATTTTTTATCCTGTTTCACATACCGCTCGGTCTGTTCCCGGCAGGCCTCACAGCATACTTCAAAAGCGCGCGTATGCACCTTTGCCCGCAGCGGCCTTTCGGGAAGCGGTTTTCCGCAGTAAACGCATTTTCCCACTTGATCCCCTCCGTTTCTCCTCACTTCTGCCGATAGCTTTCAAACGCATTCAGAACGACCGCCATCTGCTCCTCTGTCAACAGCTTGGGTTCGCCGAGCGCCCTGCACCGATAATAAAGCTGTGCCGCGAATTCCACTTGCTGCGCGATATCCAGTGTGAACCGGAGCGCGCTGCCCACGGTGATCAGTCCATGGTTGCCGAGAAGCACGGCATGGTTTTCCCCCATCCCCGCGAGCGCGGCCTCCGCAAGCTCATAGGTGCCGAACTGCACATATGGGATACAGGGAACCTCCCGCCCTGAATAGCCGACAATATAATGCAGCGGCGGAATGCTCCACTGCATGCAGGCCAGTGTGGTTGCAAACGGCGAATGCGCATGGATCACTGCGCGAATTCCCGGGCGCTTCAGATAAAAAATGCGGTGCAAGTCGTATTCACTGGAGGGTTTGGCGTTGCCGTCCACCTTTTCGCCCTCAGGGGTGAGCACCACGATATCCTCCGGCTCGGTCTTGTAGTAATCCATCCCGCTCGGGCTGATCGCCATCAGATTCTTCTCGGGGTTGTACACGCTGATGTTGCCGAAGGTGCCGACCGTCAGCCCTGTTTCAATCAGCTTTTTCCCATATTCCACAACCTGCTCACGTTCCTGTTTCAAAATCATACGCTTTTTTCACCCTTTCCAGTCCGCAAGTCGGATATCCTGAAAATTGACCACTCTGTCGGTGATACCCTGTTTCAGCCAACGATCCACCTCCCGCATCAGCAGGAAGGGCGCTTTGGGGATGGCGTCCACTGTCGTACCCGCGATATGCGGCGTCAGCACGACCTGCTCCATCGTGAGCAGCGCATCGTCCGGCGGCAGCGGTTCGCTGTCATACACATCCAGCGCGGCGCCGGCGAGCATCCCGCTTCGCAGGGCATCCGCAAGGTCGGTCTGGTTGACCAGACCACCGCGCGCGGTATTAATGAAATATGCGGTTTTTTTCATGCGGGAAAAATAGCGTTTGTCGATCATATGCTCGGTCTCCGCCGTCAGGCGCAGATGCAGCGAAACAATATCCGCCTGTTCAAACAGCTCCTCCAGGCTGGAAACCATGCGAATATCACCCAAACCGGCCTTTTCGAGACGCTCCCTGGAGGTATAAGCATCAAAGGCAATCATCGGCACCTCAAGCGCTTTCAGCCTGCGCGCCAGCGCGATGCCGACATTGCCTACACCGGCAAGACCAACGGTGTGACTGTTCAGCGTCATCAAAAATTCGGAGTTGTAAAAACTCTTCATCCAGCATCCTTGTTTTATCTTATGATAAGATAGGGAGATGTCCCGTGTCAAGTCAAGCATCAGTCCCAGTGTAAAATCCGCGACCGGCTCCGCATTTCGGATGACATTGACGACCGGAATGTTCCGCGCGCTGGCCGCCGCCACGTCGATGTGCTCCAGACCGCCCCGGCAGGTCAGAATCAGCCTGAGCTTTTCGGCTTTTTCCAGCAGCCTGGCGGAAACCGGATTGAAATGAACCAAAAGGATGTCCGCATCCCGGACCGCCTCCTCCAGCCCCTCCGCACATTCAACCGCGTCCGGCCCGCCGCGCTCCAGCCGGAGCTGCCGCGCCGTAAACGCCTGCTTATCCGGCGTACCCCAGTAAAGTTTGACAATTTCTCCGCAACAGATGCCGCTTTCCCGCAGCGCCTGCTCCATGGTGTCCGGCGAAACAAAGGCATCGCCGACCGCAACAATCTTCTGCGGTTGTCTGGTTATGCTTTGCATATGCTGTGCCCTCTTTTCCGTGTCAGGTCTTCATGACGATTTCAGCCACTGCCGCCGCAGCAGACAGTGGCTGAAATCGAGGTTTTTATGGGAGGAAATGCTGTTGTTTGCGGTATGCTGTCAGGCTGCCTGATACTCTTCGGCGCTCTTCTCCAGCCAGTTTACAAAACGGGCACGGTTCTTCTTGAACAGGAAATAAAGAACGAAGTACAGAATGATAACCAGTCCGATGATGACAGGATTCTTGGACCAGAATGCAAAGAACAGTCCCGCAATCAGCGGATGGCACATAATACCGAAGCTGGTGATATAAACGCCGCTCTGAGTCAGCTGGAATCCTGCATCGACTGCGACCTGCGTAAACGTAGGTGCGAGGATCGAGCAAAGGATCATACCAAAGGAGAACCAGATTGCGCCGGTTACAACGCTCTTGGCAATATTGCCGTTGGAAACACAGACAAAGACCTCAACCATATAAGGCAGCGCACAGAGATCCGCCATCGGCAGCACGGTGTTGCCCGGCAGGATAAACGCCAGACCCAGCATAATTGGAATCAGAATGATGCCGGTCACCAGAGTGTTCGGCTCGCCATAACCGCAGGCGTCGTTTACGGACAGATACCACTCGCGGCCCTCGCCGGATTTGGTCGCCTTGGACTTGTAAGCGTCGGTCAGTATGGTGAACGCGTTGGCAAAGATA
Source organism: Intestinibacillus sp. (assembly GCA_050255995.1). Lineage (GTDB taxonomy): Bacteria > Bacillota > Clostridia > Oscillospirales > Butyricicoccaceae > Intestinibacillus. The sequence continues at coordinate 399 of JBFWIM010000095.1, read as the reverse complement.
CCTGCGACCTTTGGGAATACCGCCATGATCGCTGCCGTGGAAACCGCGGCGGAGGTGATGGTGCCCCAAGCCTGCAAAGTAAACAGCGCATTGAAATTGCCGATTATGCCAATCAGCGCGCCGATGACCAGACCGATGAACATGGGCTCGCCGAGGATGCCCAAACGCTTTTGCAGGGTCTGCGCATTCAGCTTAATCTTATTAAAGCCGATTTTGCCGAGCAGATAGTTCATGAGGACTGCAAACGGAAGGGATTCCAAGTGGTGCGGCGCAGTCATACAGCAGTTCTCATACTCATAATATGTAGACCATCTCTTGGCGCATATTTCGGAAAAGAGCAGGATATACAGAAGCTGCACAACCATTAGAGCGAGAGCCAGCCATACGCTCTTCGTCAGC
>JBFWIM010000094.1:0-6223 GCA_050255995.1 Intestinibacillus sp. | reverse complement strand
AGGCGTGCTGAAATATTGTGCATTATGCACAATTGTGGCCGGGTGAGATCATGAGACATGAACAAAGCCGAACGAGAGTGTGGCGGATTCATACCATATTCTCCGCGTGAATGTTGTAAAAAATTTTCGCGAAAGAGGTAAATAACATGAAACTTTGTTTTAATGAAGGCACTTCTTATCAGTGTAAAAACCATTCGCTGATGGCGGATCTGGAGGCCTGTGAAAAATACGGCTTCGATTACATCGACATCCGTTTTGACGTATTGGACCATTATCTGAAGGAACACCCGGTTGAAGAGCTGGCGGAATGGTTCCGTGCACACCGCCTTAAGCCGTTTACATACAGCGCCTTCTGCTTTTTCAACTGGAAGAAAACCGAAGCGGAAAAGGAAGCGGTTTTTGCGGAAATGAAACGCTTAATCCCCATCCTGAATGCGATTGATATGAAGACAGTCGCGGTTGTGCCCAGTTTTGCGATTGAGGAACACGCAAGCGTCGACGAAATCAAAGAGGATGCGGTTGCCATGCTTGCCAGGCTGGCGGACATGTGTGCGCCTCATGGCATCCGCCTGTCTCTTGAATTCTGCGGCGCGCCCGCCTGTACGATCAACCGTTTTGACACTGCATACGACATTGTCAGGGCGGTTGACCGGGAAAACGTCGGCATTGTGCTCGATCAGTTCCATTTCTATGCAATGGGGTCATGCTGGGAAGATCTCGAGAAAGCGGACGGTCACCTCATCACAAACTACCATTTGGACGACGCGGAAAATCTGCCGGTCGGCGCGCCGTACAATACCGACGCAAAACGTCTGTGGCCGGGCGACGGATGCCTGGATATGGAGCGTTTTACTACGACGCTTGAGAAAATCGGGTTTGACCTTGGCATTACCACCATCGAAGTCTTTCGCCCTGCATACTACGAGCTGAGCGTGGACGAAAATGTAAAAACCGCGATGGAAAAGACACGCGCGTTTGTGGACAAATATTTTGCATAAGAACACTGCTAAACGGAGGTTAGAATTATGGAGCTCAAAATTGGTGTTATTGGATGTGGCGCGATTGGCCGCGAGCATATCGCACGGCTTAACGGCAAGCTGCAGGGCGGCAAGGTAGTTGCGGTCAGTGACCTTTTCTTTGAGGGGGCAAAGAAAGTTGCGGACAGCATCGGTGCCTCCGCCTATGAAAACGGGCAGGATCTGGTGAATGATCCCAACGTTGACGCGATCGTTGTCACTTCTCCCGGCTTCGCGCATAAGGATTCCGTGATGCAGGCAATCGCGGCGGGCAAGCCGGTGTTTTCGGAGAAGCCGCTCGCCACCTCGGCGGCGGACTGCCTGGAGATCGTCGAGGCAGAGATTGCCGCCGGCAAGCATCTGGTGCAGGTGGGCTTTATGCGCCGCTACGATAAGGGCTACCGTCAGGTGAAGGCGCTGGTTGACGAAAATAAATACGGCCTGCCGCTAATGCTGCACTGCACGCATCGCAATCCGGCTGTTGGTGAGAGCTATGACACGCCGCAGGCGGTGACCGAAACAATGATCCACGAAATCGACGTGCTGCACTGGCTGATTGACGACGAGTACGAATCCGCGCAGGTCGTCATTCCGCGTTCGACAAAAAATACGCACCCGAAGCTCAAGGATCCCCAGATCATGATGCTGCGTACAAAGGGCGGCATCTGCATCGACGTGGAGGTCTTTGTAAACTGCCGCTTCGGCTACGATATCGAGTGTGAGGTCGTATGTGAAGAGGGCGTGATCAAAATGCCCGAGCCTTCCTTCCCGATGGTCCGCGCGGAGGGTGCGCGCCACACGCCGATTGAGACCGATTGGAAGACGCGTTTTATCGAAGCGTATGATGTGGAGCTGCAGGATTGGGTATTTTCAACGCTGAAGGGCGAGGTCAACGGACCGACGGCGTGGGACGGTTATCTGGCGTCCGTAACTGCGGACGCGCTGGTCAAGGCGCAGATTTCGGGCGCAATTGAACCGATTGTCACCGACGCTGCTCCGTTGTTTTACAAGAACCATGAAGCTAACTAATTTAAAGGAGAGATTACATATGCGTGAAGTAAAAATCGGTTTTATCGGCGCCGGCTGGATGGGCTGCTATCACATGGTCGGCTTCGCGGGAGTCCGCCATGCCTACGGCGACACAATCTGCCCCATTTTTGAAATGGTCTGTGACAAAAACGAGGCTACCGCGAAATCCGCCGCGGCGAAATTCGGTTTCAAGCGGCAGACGACCGACTGGGAGGACGTTGTAAACGATCCCGATATTGAATTAGTGGTTATCGCGACGCCCAACTGCGACCATGCGCCCATTGCCATTGCAGCCGCAAAGGCGGGCAAGCATATCATCTGCGAGAAGCCTATGGCGAACTCGCTTGCCGACAGCAAGGCGATGAGCGAAGCGGTGAAGGCGGCGGGCGTCAAATCCCTTGTGGATTTTATCTACCGCAAGGTTCCCGGCAACGTGTATGCACGCGACATGATTCGCTCGGGCAAGCTTGGCGACGTGATCACCTACCGCGGCGAGTTCGACTGCTCCTATTGCGACGATCCCTCGACCCCCTCTACTTGGCGGCAGTACGCTTCTCTGGCCGGTACCGGCGCGCTCGGCGATCTGACAGCCCATGTAATCAGCCTGTCCGATATGCTGGTGGGCGAGGAGATTACGGAGGTCTTTGCCAACTGGGAGACGCTCTATCCGACCCGTTCGAAGGCTGCGGGCAGCGCCGAGAAGGTTACGGTTGACACAGACGACCATATTTACGCCATTGTAAAATATAAGAACGGCCATATGGGCCAGATGTCCTCCAGCCGCGTGGCGGTGGGCAAGCCGTGCGCGTTGGCGTATGAGGTGCAGGGGACGCAGGGCACCGTCAAGTTCGACCTTACCCGTATCAACGAGCTACAGCACTACGACAAGAGTGGGACAGGCGGCGACCGCGGCTTCAAAACGCTAAAGGGCAACACCTTCCACGGTGATTACAAAGCTTTTTGCGCAACAGACGAGCTGGGCATCAGCTATGCGGACGTGATGGGGATTCAGGCGCATGACATGCTGGAAGCGATTGTAAATGATAAAGAGATTGATATCGACATCCCGTATGGCTATTATGTGGATCGCGTCATGGCGGCAATGGCCGAATCGGCGAAGAGCGGCAAATGGGTCTCTGTAGCGTCATATTAAGGAGTTATAAAAGTATTATGAAAATTCGAGTAGGCAGTTGCCCCGATTCCTGGGGCGTATGGTTTCCTTCCCACGAAAAGCAGACGCCGTGGACACGGTGTCTCGATGAAATGGCGGCGGCGGGCTATGTCGGCACTGAGCTCGGCCCCACCGGCTATTTGCCCACCGACTATGACGAGTTGCGCATGGCGCTCGATTCCCGCGGTCTCGATCTGATCGGCGCGACGCTGTCGGGCGATATGTGCTCGGATAAGGGCGTTAAAGCTGTAATGGATACGATCGACCAGCTCGGCCCGATCCAGATCCGGTTCCCGGATGCGCGGTACATGGTGCTGTTCACCGACGTCATCACGGATCTCGAAACCGGTGAATATATCTATCCCGAGACCATCGACGACGAGGGCTGGAAGCAGTTTTGCGCCAATATTCAGAAGGTGGCGGATTATGCCAGGGACCAATACGGTCTGACCGTTGTGTACCATCCGCATGCACAGACCTATTGCGAAACGGAGCCGCAGATTGAGCGTTTCCTGAAGGACACGACCGTTCAGCTGTGCTTTGATACCGGGCACCATGTTTACGGCGGCGGCGATCCGGTTGCCTTCTTCCGCAAGCATCACGACCGCATCCCGTACCTGCACCTGAAGGACTGCAATCAGGAGCTGCGCGATAAAATTAAGCACGAGGGTCTGTCCTTTGTGAAGGCAGTTTCTCTGGGGCTTATGTGTGAGCCGGGCTCCGGCGCGGTTGACTTCGCCGATATGTACAAGGCGCTGCAGGAGGTCGATTATGACGGTTGGGTTGTGGTAGAGCAGGATATGTTCCCCTGTTCGTTTGACCAGCCGATTCCGATTGCAAAGCGCACCCGGGAATACCTCGCCAGTATAGGCATGAAATAATTAAATAAGAGAAATAAAAACAGAATAACAAGCGTACCCGAATGCAGGTAGGACAAAGCGTCGATTATCATGTGAAGAACCAATTTGTTGTAAACAACAACGTAAAGGAGTGTCATCATATGAAAAAGCAGTTTCTCGCGTTTACCATCGCTGGTCTAACTCTTCTGCAGGTTCTTGCCGGCTGCTCGACCGCTACCAAAGATACCGGCGCTGACTCGAACACAGGCGCCGCGCAAACCGACACCGCAAAGACCGACACGGCATCTGCTTCTGGCGAGATCAAAATCGGTTTGTCAATGTCCTCCCGCGACCAATTTCTTTCCACCCTTGAAACTGCTGTTTTAAAGAGCGCGAAGGAGGCTGATGTAACCTGCAGTTCCTTTGACGCAAACAACGATATCCAGCAACAGTTAAACCATGTACAGACCTGCGCGGCGAATGGATACAGCGCAATGCTCGTCAACATGGTCGACTCCACAAACGCGGCGGAGATCATTGCTGCGGCGCAAGACATGAAAGTTGTTTTTGTAAACCGCGGACCTGCTGATATGTCGGTTTTGAACGACAATGTGGTGTACGTTGGCTCCAACGAGAACGATTCCGGCCGCTTTCAGGGAGAATTCCTGGCAAAGTATTTTAAGGATAAGGGCATGACCGAAGCGCGCATCGTCATGATGCAGGGTACCCTTGGCGTTGACCATACCAATAAGCGTACCGCTTCATCCCTCAAGGCGCTGGAAGACGCGGGCATTAAGGTGACCGTTGTCTACCAGGACACCGCAGACTATGACCGCGCCAAGGCGATGGATAAATTTACACAGTATCTGGGCAAAGGCGAGGAATTCGACGCGGTAATTTGCAACAACGACGATATGGCGCTTGGCTGCATTGAAGCGTACAAGGCGTCCGGTGTGACCCAAATACCGGTACCGATTGTCGGCATCGACGCGACTAAGAACGGTTGCGAGGCGATGCAGGCCGGCGATCTGGCCTTTACCGTATTCCAAAATCCGACCGGGCAGGGCGAGGGCGCAATCAAATGTGCGCTGGCGCTGGTTAAGAGCGAACCGATTGAAGGATTACAGGAGCACATCCTTTGGATCCCCTTCGAGCCCGTCGTACCGGCGGACGTGGAAAAGTACATGAGCTGATTTTGTCTCTCCTTATATTTCTTTCTATTCAAGTGGGCGCCCCGCGGCATTACGCTGCAGGGCGCCCACTTGGTCCATGCGCGGAAAATCGCCCTGCACCGTATATTGGTTGGACACAGGATGCGTTCATGATAAATACATGTCCAAAATGATCAAGGCACGCCGTTCAGCGTGCCTTGAATATTCACTTGCGGCAACATTACGACGTGTGTCTTGCATCGATGATAAATATCTTGGCCATGCCCTGTGGGAGAGCCGCGCAGGAGTGCAGGCGATGAGCAAGAAATAAAAAATATGCATCCCATCCGTTAGGGACGAGGTGCATCAAATTAATAGATGTCAAAGGTGGTGGCCCTTTTGCTGTTTTAATAATAAGGATATATGCCTAATCTCTGCAGAAGCATAATACGGACTAAATCCTCGGGAGAAAAGTCGTAACCATATATGGGGTATCCAAAGGGTGGATAATATGGGTATGGAAGTGGATATGGTCTGGGGTAGGGTCTGTTTCGTCTCCTGGGGTTTGTCTGTGCAGGAATTGCGTATGCCGTCTCTCCCTGGAAATTGCCTGCGCTGGCCCTGTATAAGATATCATCTACGAATGAATTGATCATACTGGCGGTCAATTGCTGATTGCGTAATAACTCTGCGATTTTATCAATATAGGGTTTGAGTTGAGGATAGAGGTCTGGAAACATTTCTTCCAGTTCCTGTTCAGATATCTCCGTGTCGCCGGAATCCTGCGGTATAGTTTGATCTTGCACGTCTTGTGAATTGTTATTCTGTACATTGCTATCTTTGAGATGCGGCCAACGGTTTTGCGGATTACTCATGTCGTTCTGCATTGCGTAGATACCTTCCTTTCAAGCTATACTATGCTGTGATAAACGCCGGAGTCCCTGACTGTATTTCCCCTGGTTGGTGAGGACTGGCCGGCAGTGGCGTTCAAGGCTGGTAGCTATGCATGCGGTATGC
>JBFWIM010000093.1:0-6441 GCA_050255995.1 Intestinibacillus sp. | reverse complement strand
GTGCGCCGAGCATCATCATGCCGGCCAATCCCAACGCGAGAATTCTTTTCTTCATAATCCTTCTCCTCTTTTCTTGTTGTTTGGGGACGCTCCCCATCGCTGTAGGTATATTATAGTGATCTTTGTTGTAAGCTCCCTCAACAATGTTGTCCTTCATTTGTGACAAAGATACGAAAACCTATACAAAATTATAGAAGAAATTTTTACTTGTTCACTTTCTTGCTTTTCTCCCACAGCATCTGCGTTTTTAGTCTTCCCCTGTCGCTGCTACGGTATTCATCCGCCTTGCCTGTGACGCAGACGCCTTCAGTCTCCAAATCATCCGCTTCCAAACAGAACAATATCCTGTATTTGACGTTTTCCTTTCGTTCGAACATACGGAGCCCGCGCATCCAGTGAACCGCGGAGATTTGAAAAGCCGCCCGGCAGTTGCCGGACGGCTTTTGGATCTTTCGGTATGAAAACCGCAAAAATTACTTCTTGAGGTTGAACCAGGCGTCGCGGCCGAGGTACTGCGCGACATCGCCAAGCTCCTCTTCGATGCGGAGCAGCTGGTTGTACTTGGCGACACGGTCGGTACGGGACGGCGCGCCGGTCTTGATCTGCCCCGCGTTGAGCGCAACGGACAGATCGGCGATCGTGGTGTCGTCGGTCTCGCCGGAACGGTGGGAGACAACGGCGGTGTAGCCCGCGCGGTTCGCCATCTGGATCGCGTCCAGGGTCTCGGTCAGGGAGCCGATCTGGTTAACCTTGATCAGGATGGAGTTGCCGACGCCCATGTCGATGCCCTTCCCCAGGCGTTGGGTGTTGGTCACGAACAGGTCGTCGCCGACCAGCTGGATCTTGTCGCCCAGAGTCTTGGTCAGCATTTCCCAGCCTTCCCAATCCTCTTCGGCCATGCCGTCCTCAAGGGAGATGATCGGGTACTTGTCAACGAAGCCCTTCCACATCTTGACCAGCTGCTGCTGGGTCATCTTCTTACCGGACTTCGGCTGGATATAGCACTTCTCTTCCTCGTTCCACCACTCGGAGGAAGCCGCGTCGATCGCGATCATGAAGTCCTCGCCGGGCTTGTAGCCGGCTTCTTCAATCGCCTGCACGATGACGCGGAGCGCGTCCTCGTCCTTCTTGAGGTTCGGAGCGTAGCCGCCCTCGTCGCCGACGCCCGCAGCCGGGGTGCCGTTCGCCTTCAGGGTAGACTTGAGCTGGTGGAAGATCTCAGCGCACATGCGGAGCGCTTCGCGGAAGGAAGGCGCGCCGATCGGCATGATCATGAACTCCTGAATTTCAACGTTGTTGGTCGCGTGCGCGCCGCCGTTCAGGATGTTCATCATCGGAACAGGCAGAACCTTGGCGTTTACGCCGCCGATATAGCTGTAAAGGGGCATGCCGAGCGCCTCAGCCGCAGCCTTCGCGCAGGCCAGGGATACGCCGAGAATAGCGTTCGCGCCCAGCTTGGTCTTGTTGGGGGTGCCGTCGAGCGCGATCATGGCCTTGTCGATCGCCGACTGATCCAGAACGTTCATGCCGATGATCTCCTCGGCAATCTCGCCGTTGACCGCGTCAACCGCCTTCAGCACGCCCTTGCCCAGATAACGGGCCTTGTCGCCGTCACGCAGCTCGCAGGCTTCGAAAATGCCGGTGGAAGCGCCGGACGGCACCGCCGCGCGGCCCATGTAGGAGCCGGTATCTCCCTCAACATAAACCTCGACCTCAACGGTGGGGTTGCCACGGGAGTCCAGAATCTCGCGGCCGACAATGTCAACGATCTCAATGTAACCCTTCATGTGAAATGTCTCCTTTTTATCTTATATTGTTTGAACGTCTACGGTATCGCATGGCACCCGCTCAGTGCGCGATCAGAGATACGCCGTCCATCTCAGCGGGCTGTTCGATGCCGAGCAGCTCCAGCATGGTCGGCGCGATATCGGCCAGACGGCCGTCCTCCCGCAGTTTGCATTTATGCCCCACAACGACAAACGGAACCGGATTGGTGGTGTGTGCGGTGAACGGACTCTTGCCGTCCGTCTCGAGCATCTGGTCGGCGTTGCCGTGATCCGCCGTGATGAGGGCAATCCCCCCTGCCTTCGAGATCGCGTCCACGACCTTGCCGACGCAGGCATCGACCGTCTCCACCGCCTTGACCGCGGCCTCGAACACGCCGGTATGGCCGACCATGTCGCAGTTCGCGAAGTTCAGAATGATGACGTCGTACTTGCCGGACGCGATGCGCTCCAGCACCTCGGCGGTGACCTCCGGCGCGCTCATTTCAGGCTGCAGGTCGTATGTTGCGACCGCAGGGGACTTGATCAGCGCGCGATCCTCGTTTTTATATTCTTCTTCCACGCCGCCGTTGAAGAAGAAGGTGACATGGGCGTATTTTTCAGTCTCCGCTATACGCAGCTGGGTGAGTCCACGGTTCGCAAGCACCTCGCCGAAGGTATTCCTGAGACTGGTAGGTTTGAACGCCACATTGACGTTCGGCATGGTCTCGTCATACTGGGTCATACACACAAAGTGCGTGCCCAGCTTCTCGACCGGGAAACCGTCGAACGCCGGATCGACGATGGCGCGGGTGATCTCACGGGCGCGGTCGGGACGGAAGTTCGCGAAGATGACGCTGTCGCCCGGGCGGACCTGACCGCCTTCGGTGACGACGACCGGCACAATGAACTCATCAGTCACGCCGCTGTCGTAAGACGCCTGCATCACGTGCACCGGATCGGGATCGACCGGCGCTTCGCCGCGCACAATGGCGTTGTAAGCCTTTTCAACGCGATCCCAGCGTTTGTCGCGGTCCATCGCGTAGTAGCGGCCCTCAATGGTGGAAATACAGCCAATCCCCAGCTCGTCGAGTTTGGCCTGTAGCTGCTCAATAAAGCCCCGACCGGACTCCGGCGGGGTGTCGCGGCCATCCATAAAGCAATGGACGCAGACCTTCCACAAGCCGTTTTGCTTGGCAAGATCCAGCAGGCCGAAGATGTGTTCCATATGAGAGTGTACGCCGCCGTCCGAGAGCAGACCCATGATGTGCAGCGTGTGCTCCTCTTCGGTCTGGCAGTTGCGGATCGCTGCAAGCAGCGCTTCATTTTCAAAAAAGTCGCCGTCGCCAATGGACTTGGTGATGCGGGTCAGTTCTTGATAAACGATGCGGCCCGCGCCGATGTTGGTGTGGCCGACCTCGGAATTGCCCATCTGCCCGTCCGGCAGGCCGACGTCCAGACCGGACGCGCCCAGATGCGTGAACGGATTTTCCTTGAACAACTTATCAAGGTGCGGGGTTTTGGCGGCTGCGATGGCGTTACCCTTGCGGGCGCGGCGCTCGCCGAAACCGTCCATGATGATCAGTGCAAGAGGTTTTTTCATAATCGGGATACTCCTTTTTCAGCGCCAGAAAAAAGGGGGACGCGGGGCGGTTCCTTCCTCCCCCTGTCCCCCTTATCTGCCAGCCCACGCCCGCGCCGCCGCGCAGCATGGGTTGACCGGGCCGAGTGCCTTTTGGGGGAATCGGTCCGGAAAATTACTGATTTGCCGCCTCAACGATCGCTGCGAAGTCCGCGGACTTCAGAGACGCGCCGCCGATCAGACCGCCGTCAACATCCGGCTGCGCCAGCAGCTCAGCCGCGTTCTTGGCGTTCATAGAACCGCCGTACTGGATGGTGATCGCACGGGCCGCGCGCGCGCCGTACAGCTCGCGCAGGCAGTCGCGGATGGAAGAGCAAACCTCGTTGGCCTGCTCGGAGGTTGCGGTCTTGCCGGTGCCGATCGCCCAGATGGGCTCGTAAGCGATGACAACCTTCTTGATCTCCTCAACGGCAACGCCCTGCAGCGCAATCTTGAGCTGCTTGCGGATGACTTCCATGGTGACGTCCTGCTCGCGCTCGGCCAGGGACTCGCCCACGCAGAGGATCGGGCGCAGGCCGCTCTCGATGGCAGCCTTCACCTTGAGGTTGCAGGTTTCGTCGGTCTCGCTGAAATACTGGCGGCGCTCGGAGTGGCCGATAATGACGTACTTGACGCCCAGCTCGCGGAGCATATCCGCGGAGATTTCGCCGGTGAATGCGCCGGACTTCTCAAAGTGCATGTTCTCCGCGCCGATGGCGATCTTGGAACCCTTGGCAGCCTTCACAGCAGCCTGGATGTCGGTAAACGGCACGCACAGCACCATCTCGCACCACTTGGTCTTGGCGAGCAGCGGCTTCATTTCCTCAATCAGTGCTTTCGCCTCGGACGGCGTCTTGTTCATCTTCCAGTTACCGGCGATGATGGTCTTACGGTATCTGCGATTCATTGGTTTGTACCCCTTTCCTAGGTGGACGAATTATGTATCTTCGTCAGAACTTTGATAGTTTTTATTTTATAGGGGCGAAAACCGCCCCATATAAGCAATTCTTCTCACATTTCCGCCTCTGTATGCACGGAAATGTTTTTCAGTTCGCCGCGCGTCGGCCTTCGCGGGCATGCCGCGGAAGGCCGGGCGGCGTGATCTTACTTGTCCTCCAGGCAGGCGATGCCGGGCAGCTCAAGGCCTTCCAGGAACTCCAGAGAAGCACCGCCGCCGGTGGAGATATGGCTCATCTTGTCGGCGTAGCCCAGCTTCTCAACCGCAGCCGCGCTGTCGCCGCCGCCGATGATGGAGATCGCGCCGGAAGACGCGATGGCCGCCGCGACCGCCTTGGTGCCAACCGCAAATGCGTCGAACTCGAACACGCCCATCGGACCGTTCCAGATCACGGTGCCCGCGTCCTTAACGGCAGCGGAGAAAAGTTCAATGGTTTTGGGGCCGATGTCGAGGCCCATCATGTTATCCGGAATCTCGCCCGCGGTAAAGGTTACAGGCGCAGCGTCGGCCGCGAAACGGTCGGCGCACACGGTGTCGACCGGCAGCAGGAGGCTTACGCCCTTTTCGGACGCCTTCTTGACCAGCTCGTTCGCAAGGTCGAGCTTATCCGCCTCGCACAGCGAAGTGCCGATGCTCTTGCCCTGTGCCTTGATGAAGGTGTAGGCCATGCCGCCGCCGATGATGATGGTGTCGCACTTTTCGATCAGGTTGTTGATGACGCCAATCTTGTCGGAGACCTTTGCGCCGCCCAGAATGGCGACGAAGGGACGCTTCGGGTCGTCGAGCGCCTTACCCATGATGGAGATTTCCTTCTGAATCAGGAAACCGCAGACCGCAGGCAGGTAATCCGCGATGCCGGCGGTGGAAGCATGCGCGCGGTGCGCGGTGCCGAACGCGTCGTTGACATAGATCTCCGCCAGAGAAGCGAGCTCCTTGGAGAAGGCCGGATCATTCTTTTCCTCTTCCTTATGGAAGCGGACGTTCTGCAGCAGCATGCATTCGCCCGGTTTCAGGTCGGCCGCCATCTTCTTGGCGCTCTCGCCGATGACGTCGTCCGCCATCTTGACCTCAATACCGAGCAGCTCGCTCAGACGCTTTGCAACAGGCTCCAGAGAGTACTTCATCTTGAACTCACCCTTCGGACGGCCGAGGTGAGAGCACAGGATGACCGCCGCACGGTGGCCCAGCAGATACTTGATGGTGTCCAAAGCGGCAACGATGCGCTTGTCATCGGTGATGTTGCCGTTCTCATCCTGCGGGACGTTAAAGTCGCAGCGCACGATGACTTTCTTGGTGCCTACGTCGATGTCCTCCACGCTTTTCTTATTGTACTTCATATCGCAGTTCTCCTTTAATAGGATAAATTTTGTTCGTTTTGGTGAATTCGCGGTAATTTTTCGCCGCAAACCGGGTTAATTACGGGGCCGTCCCCAGAATTCCAACTCCAAGTCAAAATTATACTTGGTTTTCCGCCATCTTTCAATAGAATTTCGGAAAAAAGTTCCCAAAAACCCGTATTTTCTGCACATACTTTTACAGAAACACCGTCGGGCGGCGGTTTGCAAAGTCAGGGCGCCGCCGGGCCGCCGTCGCGCGGCGTGCCGTAATACGCGACCGCGAGCGCCAGCGGTCCGGTGTTTGTAATAACCGACACGCCGATGGGGCAGCGTTCCACCGCGGCGAAGCCGCACTCGTTCAGGAGCAGCCGCTCCAGCTCCTGAATACGCTCCTCCGATACGTCGCCGTAAAGCAGCCCGGCCGTTTGCTGGACCGGGTTGACCGCATTCTTTTTGACGAGCGCCACCATCGCCGGAACAACGTTTTTGTCGCCGCGCACCTTTTCCGTTACGGTGACCGCACCGGCGCGCACCAGACTGAGCGGCCGCAGGCCGAGCGCCTCGCCCACAAAGGCCGCGCCGCCCGAAATGCGTCCGGACTTCTTCAGATGCTTTAAGCTGTACACGCCCAGGATCGCCTCGCACCGCTTCAGCCGGCTGCGCACAACCGCGGCGATCGCCTCAAAGCTCTCGCCCTCCGCGCGCATGCGGGCAGCCGCCACCACAACATGTCCATATATATAGGTATAGCTTTCAGAATCG
>JBFWIM010000092.1:0-6458 GCA_050255995.1 Intestinibacillus sp. | reverse complement strand
GGACGGGCTGGCAACCAGGCCGCCCGATTCCCCGAGCTCAATGCCGGTCTTTTCGCCGAGGCCGAACTCCTCCGCCCAGTTTTTGATCGCCTCCGGATCCTTCTTGCCGAGCAAAATGCCCGGGTTATAGAAGAAAATGTTGCAGGACTTCTGGATGGCGTGCACCACGTCGAGCGAGCCATGCGTGCCGGTGCATTTGAACGTCTGGTTCAGGTACTTCATCGAGTGGTTGCAGGTGAAGCGCGTGCCTGTGGTGATGACCCCTTCTTCCAACGCGGCGATCGCGGTGAGCGGCTTAAAAGTCGAACCGGGCGCGTAGGTGCCGCGGGTGGCGCGGTTGAACATGGGCTTTAAGGGATCGTTGTAGAGCATGTCGTAATCCTGATTGAAGCTCGCGAGATTGTAGGTCGGGTAGGACGCCATGGCGAGCACCTCGCCCGTGCCGACCTGAACGGCGACAGCCGCGCCGGCCGTGGCCTCGGGGATTTCCGAAATCCGCTTGGCGAGCGCCTCTTCAGCCGCCTTCTGCAGCTCCAGATCGATTGTCAGAATGCAGTTGTCGCCCGGTTGTGGCACGGTCGAGCTGAGCACGCCGGTCACGTTGCCGGAGATGTTGGTCTCGACCGAGCGGCTGCCGTCCGTGCCGTGGAGATAGGGTTCCAGCACCTTTTCCATACCGTCCTTGCCGACGATGGCGTTCATGCTGTAGCCTTTGGCCTCGTAGCCGTCCTCGCCTTCCCACTCCTCCTTGTAAATCTTGCCGACGCGGCCGAGGATATGGGCGGCGTACTGCGTTTTGTATTCGCGCACCGGCTCGGTCTCCACATCGACTCCGGCAAACTCCTTGTGCCGCTCCTTAACGGTGGAAACCAGGTCCATGCTCACATCGTGCGCGAACGCGTAGGGGTTAAATACGGAAAAGCCGGTCTGCGCCATCTCGTAGCGCACGCCCACGATAATGCGCGCGTCCGCGTCGCCATAAGACGCGTCGACCGCATACAGCTCGCGCAGCTTGTCCATCAGGCTGTCCGCCGGGAGGCCTTTGCCGAGCTTCTTGCTTTCCGCGTATTTTTCAAGCGTCTGCCGCGCTTTGTCGTCGGTTTCGCCGATATAGACGAACGGCGCGGCCGTCGAAATGGGGAGGGAATCCTCCACCGTCGCGCCGTCGGCGCGTACAAGTTTGGCCAGCGTCAGGATCGTCCGGTTCTGGTTTTCCTTATCCCAATAGGCATAGTCGACGCGCAGGGAAAAAACCGTCCGGTTTGTCACAAGCGGACGGCCGTAACGGTCGAGGATTTCGCCGCGCGAGGCGGTGACCGTCATATTCGATGTCAGGCGGCGCTCGGCCTGCACGCGATACTCCTCGCCGTTGATAAGCTGGAGCGAAAACAGCGCCGCTACCGCGGTGCCGCCGCACAGCACGAGTACAAAAAACAGCGCGATCAGACGGCGCAGCAGCTTGGCTTGGTTGTCCATAAAAAGCTCCTTTCCGGGAAGGGGGTTACTTAGTCATCCACTCAAACCGGCGGCTGACAGCGCGCACGATCAGGTAGACGACCGGAGAAAATGCCGCCGCAATCAGCGTCTCGCCGCAGGCTGCCTGAAAAAACAGCAGAAACGGGCCGTTTTTGCCCGTGAGCAGCGAAAAGCCATAGCGCAGCAGGTCGAGCAGCAGCATGGCGCTTGCAGTCAGCAGCAGCATGGACGGGAAAATGCGGCGCAGGTAGCGCTGGCTAAAAAAACCCGCCGCCGTGCCGAACAGCATGAAATACAGCGGATACAGCCCCTCTGCGCCGGCAAAACCCGCATCGTACAGTACGCCCGTGAGGATGCCGATGATGCAGCCCTCCACCGGGCCATCCGTCAATGCGACGGCCGCCATGACACAGGGCAGCACGTCCGCCCGGATGCCGAACACGCGCACCGGCATGCCGTTCGCCGTTTCCAGCAGGAACAGCAGAACGAGCAGCGCCGCATAGATCACAATTTTGAGTGCCGGGATTCGTTCTCTCTGCATGGCCTTACTCCGTCACGTCGAAGGACTTGATGACAAACACATGGCTCACGGCCTCCACGTCCACAAACGGACGCACGACGGCGTAATTGGAAATGCCGTGCTCCTCCGGGATGATGCGCTCGACCGTGCCGATCATGATGCCCTTCGGGAAAATACCGCCGCGACCCGAGGTCTCGACCGTGTCGCCGATGACCACGTCCGCATCCTTCTTGAGGTAGGACAGCTTGAGGAAGCCCTCGCTCATCAGCTCATAGTTGCCCTCGGCGATTGCGATATCGCGCGTGCGGGTGATGAGCGCGCCGGCCTGCATGTCGGTATCGACGACCGTGGTGATCTCGGCCGAGGTCGGCGCGACGCTCGAGACATACCCCACCATGCCGTCCTCCGTGATAACGCAGTTGCCTTCGCGGAGCCCGGCGTTCGAGCCCTTGTCGAGCGTGATCGTCGTTGCCCAGTTGCCCGGACTGCGCGCGATGACCTCGGCAATCTCAAACTCAAAGCTGCGGTGGCGCTCCTTGATGCCGAGCAGCGCGCGCAGCCGGTCGTTTTCCTCAAGCGCCAGATCGGCGTCCCGCACCTTCTGTTCCATGTCGCTCATCTGTTTTTTGAGCGAGACGTTTTCCTCCTGAAGCGACTGATACTCAAAAATATATCCGTACAGGCTTCCAGCCTTTCCGGTCACAAAGCTGATGCCCTTCTGGAACGGTGACAGCACGGTGCCGACCACGCCGGAAACCGGCGAGCCGCCGCCGGACGCGCCGCTGTAAATCGCCAGCCCCAGGCAAATAGCCGCGATGATCAGGATCACCGCAAGAAATTTAGTCGAAAAAAATTTACGCAAGGGTCGCCGTCCTCCCTATCCTTCCCACAGGCCGTGCGCGCGCAGCAGCCTGGCCAGCTGCGCCACGGGCAGTCCCATGACGCTGTAATAATCGCCCTCAATGCCGCGCACCAACGCCGCGCCCCGGCCCTGTATGCCGTAAGCGCCCGCCTTGTCCAGCGGTTCGCCGGTTGCAACGTAGCGCTCGATCATGCGCTCATCCAGCTCGTAAAAAGTCACGCGCGTCACATTCAGCGCGGTATCCTCCCGCCCGTCCGGCGTAACCAGCGCAAGCGCCGTGATGACCTCGTGCGTGCGGCCGGAAAGCAGACGCAGCATACGTTTCGCGTCCGCCGCGTCCTGCGGTTTGCCGAGCGCCGCGCCGGAAAGCGACACGATGGTGTCCGAACCGATGACAAAGCAGGACTCCCCTGCCGCGGCCTGCGCCGCGCGCGCCTTTTTAACCGCCAGGCGGACAATCTCGTCCTGGAGCGGCGCCGCCGGGTCGAGCGTCTCGTCCACGTCGGCCGGGCGCACCTCAAAATCGGCGGTCAGCAGCCGCAGCAGCTCCTGCCGCCGCGGCGAGGCCGACGCCAAAATCAGCTTTTCTTTCATAGTTTCTCCTCAATTGACCCATTTGCAGACGATAATGGCGGTAATCAGCCCCAGAATCGTCGCGACCGTCACCTCGATGGTCAGGCCGAACGTCAGCTGCAGCACGCCGAGGTCAAGCGTCGCGGGCGAAATCCCCAGGCTGTCGCCAAAACTCAGCCACGAAAGCACGGGAATGCCCGCGGTCAGCCTGGCGATGAAGCCGCCGAGCACCGCGCCGATCAGCAAGATTAAAATCTGCAAAAAGGATAGCTTTTTCGTCATTTCGCACCTCTGTGTTCCCGCTTTTTATGCAGGCGGGTGGATTTTCGGGGGGGGGCCGGAGATTCAGGTCACTCCGCGGAAGTACAGCCCCCGCGTCGCGCCCTCCGGGAAGGTAAGCGGCGTGCCATCACGCGCCGCGCGGGCAATCTCGGCGCAGCGCGCCGGGGTCTCTGTCGTGAAACGCAGACGGGCGTAGGGCGCGCCGATGCGGTCATACTCCGCGCGCTCCGCCAGATACAGCGGCTGGCTGTTGAGCAGCGTGTTCCGGCAGCCGTATTCCGGCAGCAGGCGGAAGGATTTTCCGGTCCGGTCCACAAGGCTGCACGGCGCGTCTTCACAGGTGCATTTTCCCGTGCGCCGCCGGATGGCGCAGTTCTCGAAGATCATGAGCGGCAGATAGCCATACACCAGCAGCTCTGTCTCCATGGGTTTGCCCAGATCGCGCAGCTGCGGCAGCCGCAGCTCGAAGGACAGTGTCTGGCGGCGCACGCCCATCGCGGCGAGTGCCTGCAGCGCGTCCGAATTTGCGGCGTTTAAGCCGAAGTCGCCATACACCGCAAACCCCATCTCCCCCGCAGGCGCAATCTGCCCGAGGTTACCGCAGAGCACGGCTCCGACACCCGCGCAGCGCACGGCCTCGAGCATTTCTTTTAGCGCCGGCCACTCGTCGTCGGTGTAGATGCGCGGCAGCACCGCCGCGACCGGCAGGCGGGCGCAGAGCTGCGCCGTACGGGCGGGATCGGCCGCGAGGGCGGTCAGCGGCGCGTAGAGCGCGGCGGGATTTGTGTCCAGCAGCGCGTCGGTTGCCTGATCCAGTGTACATACCTCTATGGTATATCCTGTAAAATCCATCTGCTTTACAGGTGCATTTGGCGGCGCATCCTCCCACCACGGCGTGCGGACAGGCGGCGCGGAACGCCTGTCCAGCAGGTTCTGCAGCGCGTCGCGCCGCAGGCTGTTGAGCATGGCGGTGGGCAGCGCCAGCCCTTCGTCCAGCGCAATGTCCATGACATCCGGATAAAACGGCGTGCCCCCGGTCTTTTGCAGCGATTTTGTCACATCTTCGCGGGTGGTCGCACGCCGGTGCGCGGGTTCGGGCGCCGGCCCCTCGGCCTGTACGGCGTGTATGCCGTCGGAGACCGCAAGCGTCACCGACGCACCGTTCCGGGCGGTCAGCGCCATGCGTATGGGCACCAGCGGCGCTTCCCTGCCTTCCGCAAAGCGGCGGGCGGCCTCGTCGTAAAGCGGCTGCGCCTCATGCAGCGGCACATCGGTTTTGGTGCCGAACATGGCGTCGCCGCGCCGCCCCGTCAGATAACCATCCGTAAAACCATCGCGAGAAAATACGGTTTGTAGTGTATCTTGTTGTTCCTTGGTGGGTTTGCGCCCTTCGCGCAACAGGTCGGCATAGACCTGCGTCACGACCGCGGCATACTCCGGCCGTTTCATGCGTCCCTCGATCTTGAGGGAGGCAACCCCGGCCTGCCGCAGTTCGCCGAGCCAGGACGCGAGCGACAGATCCTTCAACGACAGCGGGTAACGCCGGTTATCCTGCTTGCCGTAGCCGTAGGGCAGGCGGCAGGGCTGGGCGCACAGCCCGCGGTTGCCGGAGCGCTGCCCGATGACGCTGGACAGGTAGCACTGCCCGGAGTAGCACATGCACAGAGCGCCGTGAACAAACACCTCGGTTTCGACCCCGGCCTCGGCGGTGATCCGCCGGACCTGCTCAAGCGTGCACTCGCGCGCGAGTACGACACGGGAAAAGCCGAGCGCCTTCGCCGCCTTCGCGCCCGCGACGGTGTGAACCGTCATCTGCGTCGAAGCATGCAGCGCCAGCTCCGGCGCGTGTGCGCGCAGCAGACGGGCCAGTCCGAGATCCTGGACGATCAGTGCGTCCGCACCCGCTTCATACAGAAAACGTGCGTCGGCAAGCGCGTCCGCCCGCTCGCGGTCAAGCGCGAGGATGTTGAAGGTGATGTTGGTTTTCACGCCGTGCGCGCGGCAGTAGGCGATGGCCGCCGCCATCTCCTCTTTGGTAAAATTCTTTGCGCCGCGCCGCGCGTTGAAGATGCCGAAACCCATGTAGACGGCGTTCGCGCCCGACTGCACGGCCGCGCGCACCCCCTCCATCGATCCGGCGGGTGAGAGCAGCTCAATCGGATTCATCGCTTGCCGCCCCGATGTGTGCGGCTATCCGGCTCGGTCAGCTCGTCGAGCAGCTTCTGCGCGTCCGCCAGCTCGCGGCGCAGGCTGCTTGCCTCCTCCAGATAGTTTTTCATCTGCGCGCGCAGGTTGTCCGCCGCACGTACGGATTTGTAATAGTCATCTGCAATATTGCACGCAGCCAGTACGGCCGCGCGCATCGAAGAAATGCCGGGGATCTTTTTGGCCTCGCTGATTTCACTGTCCACCCGCGCGGCAATTTCCTGCATGTAGGTTTCCGTCTCGTCCGAAAGCATCACGTAGCTCTCCCCCGCAATGTGGAGCGTGACCCTGTTACGCATATTCCTGTTCCTCCCGTTTTATATAAAAACATTAATATCACACCAAATTTCAGCCGGGCGCGCGGCCCGATACTGAATCAGTATTTATTATAGCACAGGTTGTCCCCCGATGCGAACCGAATTTTGTGAAAAAAATGTGACATTTCCCCCGTTCTGCCTGTGCATTTCCGTCCTTGTAAAGCGCTTTGAATTATGATAGACTTTGAAAGGAAATATTGCCCGCGCGGCGTTCCGGCCGGGC
>JBFWIM010000091.1:0-6906 GCA_050255995.1 Intestinibacillus sp. | reverse complement strand
GATCGTCGGCCTTGTCCTATATGCGCTTCTGCCGATCATGCAGAACGCTTTTACCGGCTTCCTGGCCATCCCACCCCACATCAAGGATGCCGCCCGGGGCATGGGTATGTCCCGGCTCCAGCGCCTTGTCAAAATTGAGCTGCCGCTTTCCTTCCCGCTCATTTTTTCAGGCATTAAGATCTCGCTTGTCAATTCCCTGTCTGTGGCGGTCATGGGCGTACTGATCGGCGCGGACGGTCTGGGCTACATCATTTACCGCGGCATCCAGCAGCGCAGTTTTGACCGCATCCTGATGGGCGCCGTCCCCGTAGTGCTGATGGCGCTGCTGTTCGACTATGTCATGTCCAGAATTGAACGAAAACTATCCACTTAATGCACCAATGGAGGTTGAGAAATGACAAAATTAAGAAAGACTCTGCTGCGGTTTTCCGCTCTGGCGCTGCTGGCGGCGCTGACTTTGCCGCTGACGGCCTGCTCGGCGGGAAGCAACACCATCACGGTCGGTTCCAAAGACTTTGGCGAAAATATCGTCCTCGGTGAAATGCTTGCACAGCTGGTGGAGCACGATACCGACCTGAAGGTCAACCGCAAACTCAACATGGGCGGCACTTTCGTATGCTTTGAGGCCATCAAAAACGGGCAGATCGACGTCTATCCGGAATATACCGGCACCGCGCTCACCGCGCACCTGAAAATGGACGTCATCACGGATGCGGACGAATCCTACCGCGTCGTCTCCGAGGAATTTGCCAGTCAGTTTGATATTGCGTGGCTCCAGCCCTTCGGCTTCAATAATACCTATACGCTCGCCGTGACGAACGAAGCGTACGAAAAGTACGGTCTGAAAACGTACAGCGACCTGGCCAAGGTATCCGATCAGCTTGTTTTTGGCGCGGAGCATGAATTTTTTGACCGTGAGGACGGCTATGACGGCCTCGTCAAGGTCTATGGGCTCACTTTCAAAGGCGAACCCAAAAAAATGAATGTTTCCCTGAAATATCAGGCCATCGGCAACGGGGACATCGACGTGACGGACGCATTTTCCACCGATGGTCCGATCAAGCAGTACAACCTCAAGGTGCTTGAAGACGACAAGCATTTCTTCCCGCCTTATTATGCGGCTCCGATTGTCCGTCAGGAGGCGCTAGACGCACACCCGGAACTGGGTGACGTGCTGGATAAACTCGCCGGCCAGATCGACGACGCGGCCATGACCGGGCTCAACTACCGGATCGACGTGCAGGGCGAAGATGTATCCGTTGTCGCCAAAGACTTCCTGACCGAAAAGGGTCTGCTCGTCTGAGGTGCCGCATCCTGATAATTATGCGTACCCTCCTTTCTCATAACATAGCAAAAGTGGCTTGCCGATTGGCAAGCCACTTTTGCTGCTTATTTAAAAGGTAAAAACGTCGTTTTTGCCTGCGAAATCCAGAATGTTCGCAGTCGCGTCCCGGAGATAGAATACCGCAAAGGTGCCGTCATCCACGCTGTACATCGACTGGATCGACGGATTCTGCTCCAGCATGGCGGCCTTTGCCTCCCGCCTCTCGTCAAGCACAACGCTCGCAGCCAGCCGGATCCAGTTGCTGCCCGCCATGCCGCTGATCTCGATTTTGGGATTCTCCTGCATCTGCCTGAACACCTTTTTTGTGTTATTGGTGCAGATATACAGCCTGCCCTCAAATTCGCTTACCGCGCCGAACGGCCGCACCCGCGGCTGGTCGCCCTCCACCGTAGCCAGATAAAAAGTGCGGCACTCTCTCAAAAATTGCAGAACAGTTTCCATGATGCTTTACTCCTTCATAAATTGATGTTATGACCATATTAATATATTTTTCCAGAAAAACAAAGTACGATTCTTTTTTATCAATACGATGCAAAAAGATACTATTGGAGATATGCTATGGAAAACCTGTTTGGAAAATGCCCCTATGTCACCTCGCAGAAGCTGCTTGCCGGCAAATGGTCCATGCTCATTTTATACTACCTCTCCGACAAAAAGCCCCTGCGGTTCGGTGAACTGCTGCGAAGCCTACCCGACTTAACCCAGTCCACCCTTACCAAGCAGCTGCGTGCGCTGGAAAGCAGCGGCCTTATCCACAGGGAGGTCTACCCCGAGGTTCCGCCCAGGGTAGAGTACTCTCTCACGGAGATTGGGAAAGCCTTTCGGCCGGTACTGGACGCCTACGCGGCCTTTGGCGAACGGTATATCACCTACCTGCGCGCACAGGCCGGGACATGACAAAAGCCTTCCATCCATTCCGGGTGGAAGGCTTTTTAAGAACCTGTATTCATAGCCGCCGCACCGGTGCTGGGAGCTATGAATACAGGTTCTAATTTCAACCGCGCCCTGCGACCGGTATATACTCGCGATGTCCACCGACATAAGTATAAGACGGGCGGATGATCTTGCCCATGTTGATCAGCTCCTCGATGCGGTGTGCGCTCCACCCCGCGATGCGCGCGATGGCAAAAATCGGGGTATACAGTTCCAGCGGCAGATCGAGCATATGATACACAAAACCGGAGTAAAAATCCACGTTCGCGCTTACGCCTTTATAGATCCTGCGCTCATCCGCGATGACTTCGGGCGCCAGGCGCTCCACGCGCGCGTAAAGCGCATATTCATCGGTCCGACCCTTTTCCCGGGACAGCGTTTCGACAAAGGCGTGCAGGATACGGGCGCGCGGGTCGGACAGCGAATAGACCGCGTGTCCCATGCCGTAAATCAGGCCGGCATGGTCGAACGCCTCGCCGTGCAGCAGCGCGCGCAGATAATTTTTGATTTCCTCCTCATCTTCCCAGTCGTGGATTTCCTGCTTCATGTCCTCAAACATCTGGACGACCTTGATGTTTGCACCGCCATGCCGGGGGCCCTTAAGCGACGAAAGCGCCGCCGCCATGCAGGCGTAGGTATCCGTGCCGGACGAGGTGACGACATGGGTGGTAAAGGTGGAGTTGTTGCCGCCGCCATGCTCGGCGTGCAGCATGAGGCAGATATCAAGCAGATGCGCCTCCCAGAAGGAATAGGACGAATCCGTGCGCAGCAGCGAAAGGATATTTTCCGCCGTAGACAGGTCGAGCCGCGGCTCATGGATAAACAGGCTGCTGCCGCTTTTATAGGTATACGCCTGATAGCTGTAAACAGAAAACAGCGGAAAGGTCGCAATCATCTGCATGCATTGACGCATGACGTTCGGCAGGGAAATATCGTCCGCCTGCTCGTCGTAGGAGGCCATGGTCAGCACGCACTTCGCCAGTGAATTCATCATGTCCTGGCTCGGCGCCTTCAGGATGACGTCGCGGACGAAGTTGTTCGGCAGCGTACGGTAATAGGAAAGCTGGCTCTGGAAATCAGCCAGCTCACGGCGCGTCGGCAGCTCGCCGACCAGCAGCAGGTAGGCGGCCTCCTCAAACCCGAAGCGCTTTTCCTCGAGTGAATAGCGTACCAAATCCTCGATGTCATATCCACGGTAAAACAACTTGCCGTCGCAGGGGACTTTCTGCCCGTCGACCTGCTGTACCGCCCGGATGTCGGAAATCTCGGTCAGGCCCGCTACGACGCCCTGCCCGTTCAAATCGCGCAGACCCCGTTTCACATTGTATTTGGTATAATCCCCCGGATCAATACTGCTGTTCCGCAGGCTGCGGTTGGCAAGCGCCTCGATTTCAGGCGTGATGTCATTGTAATTGGGATTGCTGGCCATGAAGCTTTCTCTCCTTTCTGCGAACGGCTATTGGAGCATTTTAGCCGCATAAATATGAATCACACAGGAATACTTTAACATAAAAATGTTACGATTTTATGAATAGCCCAGATTTTCCATAATTTTCTGCGGTTTATCTCCAAATAAAGTCCTGTCCCTACCTGTCCGGTCAGCGGAAACGGGCCGTATATTAAACATCCTCCGCACACAGCACCGCGACCGTGCGCGGCGCAAGCGGCAGCCGTATGTCCACGGCCTTCCCTGCCGGCAGGCAGTTCTGCGCGCCAGTGTCCACATACAGCTTCCATTGCCGGCCGTCAGGGGGCGCGGGCAGCTCCACCTCTACCGGCTCCCAGAATGCGTTCACCGCCAGATAGACAATATCCTCTTTCCCGTCCGCGTCCCGCCCCGCGAAGAGCACCCCGACCGTCCGGCTCTCCCAGCCGTACGCCGCATCCCACGCTTTTATCCCGTGTGCGCTCATAAAAGGCCAGCCGCAGGCGCAAGGCGCAAGGTCGCCGCGCAGAGCGGGATGCGCCCGCCGGAAACGGATCATATACTGGAAGAATGCATGCATGTCCGCATGCCGCGTCAGATCGTCCCAGTTCAGCCACGAAATTTCGTTGTCCTGACAATAAGCGTTGTTGTTCCCGTACTGTGTGTTGCAAAACTCGTCGCCCGAAAGCAGCATGGGCGTGCCCCGGCTGCACAGCAGCACCGCGCAGGCATTTTTAATGAGCCGCATGCGCAGCGCCAGCACCGTGGGATCGCCGGCCGGGCCCTCCGCGCCGCAGTTCCAGCTGCGGTTGTCGTCCGTACCGTCGGTGTTTTGCCAGCCATTGCCCTCGTTGTGCTTGCGGTCATAGGCATACAGGTCGTGCAGGGTAAAGCCGTCGTGACAGGTCAGGAAATTGACCGATGCGCCGGAGCCGCGTACCGCCGGATCGTACAGATCGGGCGAACCCATGATCCGGCTCACCGCCGCCTGCGCCATCCCCCCGTCGCCCTTGAGAAAGCTGCGCATGTCGTCGCGGTATTTACCGTTCCACTCCGACCAGCGCTTCCAGGCGGGAAAGGAACCCACCTGATACATCCCGCCTGCATCCCAGGCCTCCGCGATCAGCTTGACGTTGCCCAGAATCGGATCGAGCGCCAGGCTTTGCAGCAGCGGCGGCTTGTTCATCGGCGAGCCATCCTCGTTGCGTCCCAGAATGGTTGCCAGATCAAACCGGAAGCCGTCCACCCGATAATTGATCACCCAATAGCGCAGACAGTCCAGAATCATCTGCTGTACCACGGGATGATTACAGTTGAGCGTGTTGCCGCAGCCGCTGAAATTATAATACTTTCCGTCCGGCGTCAACATGTAATAGATGTTGTTGTCAAACCCCTTGAAACTGAAAAACGGGCCATGTTCGTTCCCTTCGGCGGTGTGGTTGAATACCACGTCCAGAATGACTTCAATCCCGTTGGCGTTCAGCGCGCGCACCAGGCGTTTCAGCTCGTCGCCCTCATGGTTGTGCTCCCGCGCGGCGGTATATCCAGCGTTAGGCGCGAAAAAACAGACCGGATTATACCCCCAGTAATCAAGCAGCTGCCTGCCGTCCACCTCACGGTGATCCCGCATCTCGTCAAACTCAAATACCGGCATCAGCTCCACCGCATTCACGCCGAGCTCCTTGAGGTACGGAATCTTTTCCATGAGACCGCAGAAGGTGCCCGGATGCCGCACACGGGAGGAGGGATGCCGGGTGAATCCGCGCACGTGCAGTTCATAGATCACCAGATCGCGGATGTCGAGCAGCGGCT
This sequence comes from Intestinibacillus sp., assembly GCA_050255995.1. Classification (GTDB taxonomy): domain Bacteria; phylum Bacillota; class Clostridia; order Oscillospirales; family Butyricicoccaceae; genus Intestinibacillus. Next base: position 1,390 of record JBFWIM010000091.1, on the reverse strand, counting down.
GCCGGAACGCGCCCCAGTCAAAATCGCCGTACACCACGCGCGCCCGGTAAGAGTCGCCCGGTTTCTGCTGCGCCCCCCACGGATACTGCCCCGCGATCGCACGGGCATAGGGATCGAGCAGGTATCTGGTCTTGTCAAACAGCAGTCCCTTTTCCGGCGCATACGGGCCGTCCAGCCGGTAAGCATAGACAAAATCCGCGATGCGCAGGCCGAAGACGATCATGGAATAGACATGCCCAATCTTGTAGAGCTCCGGGAAGCGCAGCACCGCATAGGGCTCTTCGTCCGCGGCGTCATGAAACAGCAGCAGCTCGCACGAGGTCGCCCCGCGCGATTGTACGGTAAAATTCACACCGCCGGGGATGGCAGTCGCGCCGTACATCTCATAAAATCCTGGCCGAACCTCAAAACCGGCAATCCGGTCGAGCGGCGCCAAATGAATATAACGCGGTAGCATCGGCCCCATACCGGGCTGTTTTGGCTCCGCGTTGTTTTCTGTCCTCTGCCCTATTTCCATCTTCCCCTTGCCTCCTTTCCTGCATGCAGGCTTTTTTACTGTTTCCAGTATACCACATTCCCATCCGCACCTTGTAAGCTTTCACAGATAATCTTAAATTGCCGCAGAAAAGGCGCGGTGGCCGCCCTGTGCTGCCCCGCGCCGTCTCAATTTCGGTTTTTTATGATTTGCGCCAGACGCGCTTTTCCTGCCCGTGCGCCGCCCGGATAAGCCCGTCCAAATGCCGCGACAGCATGAGCAGCGCAAGCGCCGTCACCAGTATTCCGTCTTCAATGCCATAAAAACGGAAAACCGGCCCCATCGCCACCACCGGTATGACAATCGCGCCCACCGGCAGGTAGCCGGTCAATACCACAGCGAGCAGCCCAACCAGACAACTCACCGTGCCGCCGAGCGGCGAAAAAAGGATCAGTGTCGCACAGGTTACCGCGACGCCCTTGCCGCCCCGGAAATGTTTCCAAAACGGGAAATTATGCCCCAGCACCACGCCCAGCCCCGCATAAAGCACGGCCATCTGACCCAGCACAGGGAAAAGCACGAACCGGCACAACCCGCAGGCCAGCGCAGTTTTGAGCACATCGCCGAGCAGCACAAGCATCCCGCTGCGTGCTCCCAGTGTGGCAGCGATATTCGCCATGCCCGGGTTTCCCGAGCCAAGCTCTGCCGCGCTTTTTCCCGTGCGGCAGTGCGCCACCAGCTCGGCCGTCAAAAAGCAGCCGCACCCATAGCCGATCAGCAGACAAAGCACCCGTTCCATTACGCATTCCTCCTCCGGGCTTTCATACGGTATTTTGTCCAGTATATTCCGCTTTTTCCGTTTTTAAACCTATTTTGCAGCAATCCTCTTTTTTTATCCCCAGTATACCAGATACA
>JBFWIM010000090.1:0-7124 GCA_050255995.1 Intestinibacillus sp. | reverse complement strand
TAGATCGACGGGTCGACGGGCACGCCGCGTCGGCGCAGCTCCAGAAAGACTTTGGTGATCTCGGGCACGTCGAGCCCGGCGGCGGTGATCTCCTCCGCGTGGGTGAAGACCTCGCGCGGGGTGCCGGTCAGCATGACGCGCGCGTGATTCATGACCAGCATGCGGTCCGCGACGCGGGCCACGTCCTCCATCGAGTGCATGACGAGCAGCACGGTCGCGCCGGTCTGGCGGTGGTATTCGCGCACGTAGCCGAGGATTTCGTCCCGGCCCGAGGGGTCGAGGCCCGCGGTGGGCTCGTCCAGCACAAGCACATCCGGCCGCATGGCGAGCACGCCCGCGATGGCGACACGGCGCTTCTGCCCGCCGGACAGCGCGAAGGGCGACTTTGCCGCAAGCTCCGGCGCAAGGCCGACGACCGCCATGGCGTGCCGGACGCGCGCCGAGAGCTCCTCGCCGGAAAGGCCCATGTTGCGTGGGCCAAAGGCGATATCCTTTTCGATGGTTTCCTCAAAAAGCTGGTATTCCGGGTATTGGAACACCAGGCCGACGCGGAAACGGGTCTCCCGCGCGCACTTGCCGCGGCTGTCCCAGATGGACTTGCCGTCCAGCAGGATTTCGCCCGAGGTGGGCTTCAGAAGACCGTTGAAGTGCTGAATCAGCGTGGATTTGCCCGAGCCGGTGTGGCCGATGATGCCAAGAATCTCGCCCTGCTCGATCTGGATGTTCACATGGTCGAGCGCCACGCGCTCAAAAGGGGTACCCGCCCCGTAAACATAGGTCAGATCCCGGGTCTCTAAGATATAGGACAAGGTAAAAGCCCTCCGTCACATAAAATCATAGTAAAAAGGGTCGTATCCGGACGGAAGCCCGGTCTACGCCAGGTATTTTTGCAGAATATCCGCGCATTCACTGACCGAGAGCGCGCCGATCGGCAGGGAAGCGCCGGTTTCGCGGTTCAAACCGTACAGCACTTCAATGGTCTGCGGCACGGTCAGCCGTGCCTGCCGCAGCGCGTCCACCTGGGTGAAGATTTCGCGCGGCGCGCCGTCCATCAGCACCCGGCCGCCGTGCATGACCACGACGCGGGAAGCCTGCACGGCCTCGTCCATGTGGTGGGTGATCAGGATGACTGTGATGCCGAAGCGGCGGTTGAGCTCACGCACGACCTGCATGACCTCACGGCGGCCCTGCGGGTCAAGCATGGCGGTGGGCTCGTCCAGCACGACGCAGCGCGGCATGGCCGCGATGACCCCCGCGATGGCGATGCGCTGCTTCTGGCCGCCGGACAGCATATGGGGCGCGTGGCGGCGGAATTCGTACATGCCGACGGCCTTTAGCGCGTCGTCCACGCGGCGGCGGATTTCCTCAGGCGGGATGCCGAGGTTTTCAAGCGCGAACGCCACGTCCTCCTCGACGACCGTCGCGACAAGCTGGTTATCCGGGTTCTGGAACACCATGGCGACGGTTTTGCGCACCTCGTAGGTTTGCGCGGGGTCGGCGGTGTCCATCAGGTCGACATACACCTTGCCGCCTGACGGCAGGCGGATGGCGTTAAAGTGCCCGGCGAGCGTGGACTTGCCCGAGCCGTTGTGCCCGAGCACCGCAACAAATTCGCCGCGCTGGATGACAAGATCCACGCCGCGAAGCGCAAAGACCGGCTGGCCGTCCTCGTCGTGATAGGCGTATTCCAGATTTTCGGTTTTTATAATATCAGACATGGCACGCGTCCTTCAATTCTATATAAGGATAAGATGCAAACTGCGGTGCAAACCGCTATTTCTCCGGGAGGAACCGCGCGCTGGAGCCGCAGGGCAGCGTAAGTCCGGTGGACTGCACGGGCAGGCCAAGCTCCTGCGCGTCGATGTGGCCGGGGCAGCGCCGTCTGGCCGTGACGCCGAGCAGATAGGCCATGACCGAGGGCGCAAGCCCGGTGGAATAGCTCGAGATCAGCACGAACAGCGGATGCGCGGACAACAGACCCATGGTGAGCTCCACAAAATCGGCGATGTCCTCTTCAATTTTCCAGGTTTCGCCCGAGGGACCGCGTCCGTAGGAGGGCGGATCCATGATGATGGCGTCATATTTGTGGCCGCGCCTGAGCTCGCGCTGGACGAATTTCTTACAGTCGTCCACAATCCAGCGGATGGGCTTGTCCGCAAGGCCGGAGGCAGCCGCGTTTTCCCGCGCCCAGGACACCATACCTTTGGACGCATCCACGTGGCAGACCGCCGCGCCCGCCGCCGCGGCTGCGAGCGTAGCGCCGCCCGTATAGGCGAACAGGTTGAGCACCGAGACCGGACGGCCCGCCGTGCGGACCATGCTGTCGATAAAGTCCCAGTTGGCCGCCTGCTCGGGGAACAGGCCGGTGTGCTTAAAGGCCATGGGCTTGAGCTGGAAGGTGAGATCGCGGTAGGAGACCGACCACTGCTCCGGCAGGCTGCGGATCTCCCACTTGCCGCCGCCGGAGGCCGAACGGTGGTAGGCGGCGTTCGCGGTTTTCCAGGCGCGCACGCTTTCATCCCGCGGCCAGATGGCCTGCGGATCGGGGCGAACCAGCGTGTGCGGCCCCCAACGCTCCACCTTTTCGCCGCCGCCGCAATCCAAAACGGTGTAGTCTGTCCACTGATTTGCAATCCACATGCTTTCTATATCCTCCATCGGGCTATGCGCCCGTCTCTCTGTCTGCAAAATGCCGTCCTGCCGTGATGCCCGTCCGGACATACGGAGACTGACTTTAATTTTACCACCAAACTATGTGCCGTGCAACCGAAAAACGGCTGTTTTCTTGCGTTTCAAAGGGCGTTTTCCGCGTGGTTTTGCACAGATTATCTAAAAAATGACGAAAGGGACGGAACACCAAGGCATTCCGTCCCCCTTGCAGAAAGAGAGAGGTAGGGTAGTAAAAAAGATAAGGGCAAAGTTTTATTTACCGCCGGGCGATTAAATCATCACGCCGCGCGGGGCCACCGGGCTGGAAAACACGATCTGGGTCTCGGTTTTGCCGAATTGCTGCAGGCGGCCGATGAAACTGTCCAGCTCCTGTGTGGAGGGGTAGGAAACCTTGATGAGCATGGAAAAGTTGCCGGTCACGCAGTTGCACTCGATGACGTTGGGACAGGTCTGTATGAAAGGAATAAATTTGGGCTTGTCGCTCGGCGACATGTCCAAATGGATGTAAGCGAGGATATGGTACCCGAGCTGAAGAGGATCAAGGTCAAGCGTATAGCCCCGGATCACGCCCTGCCGCTCAAGGCGCTCAATGCGCGCGGAGACCGCGGGCGAGGACAACGAAACCTCACCGGACAGGTATTTGATCGGGGAGCGGGAGTTTTTTTGCAGCAGCTTTAACAACTTCACGTCAATTTGATCCATTATGAGACCTTCCTTTCAGAATGCGGGAGGCGTAAAAGCGCCGGAAAAAAGACAAAGGCGCCCATCTTTCGATGAACGCCTTTGTTCGCTTTTCATTATACAGCGGAACGCCTTTCGTGTCAAATAAAAGTAAGGCTGCGGCTTTAATTTATGCGTTTTGTACTGGTGTGGTCTTATCGGAATACGGATTTTCGGGAAAGTTGTGCAAATTCAGCCGCAAAGTTCGGGATAACGAGCCGCATGCGGCCGCCGCCGCGCAAAGCGGTTATTTTTTCTTTTTCTTCGGTTTGGCCCAGCCGGCTTTGCGCCTGGGAGGCGGCGCGGCGCGTTTTTCCTGCGCGGCAGGGACGCTCTCCGAATGCGGCGTCCTGCCCTCTTCCGGGCCCGCCTTGCCGGGGCGCCGGCCTGCCGCGGGGCGCAACAGGCACTCTTTGCCGAAGCCGATCAGATCCTCCCGCCCGGCCTTTTTCAGGGCGGCCAGCACGAGGGGACGCTTGTCCGGCCTGCGCCACTGCAGCAGCGCGCGCTGCATCGCCTTTTCCTCCGGCGTTTTGGCGACGTAGACCGGCTGCATAGTGCGCGGGTCCAGACCGGTGTAGTACATCGCGGTCGAGAGCGTGCCGGGCGTGGGATAGAAGTCCTGCACCTGCTCCGGCATGTAGCCCACCTTATTTAAATATTCCGCCAACAGCACCGCGTCGCCAAGCGTCGCACCCGGATGGGAGGACATGAGGTAGGGTACGAGATACTGCTTCCGGCCGAGCTTCTGGTTGATTTTTGCATAGCGTTCCCGGAAACTTTCGTATACAGAGAATGATGGTTTACCCATATAATACAATACGTTATCGCTCATGTGCTCGGGCGCAACCTTGAGCTGGCCGGAAATATGATGTTCCACCAGTTCGCGGAAGAAGGCGTCGTTGCGGTCGGCCAGCATATAATCATACCGCAGGCCGGAGCGGACAAAGACTTTTTTGACGCCCTCGATCTGCCGCAGCGCGCGCAGCAGGTTCAAGTAATCGGCGTGGTCGGCCTCAAGGCTCTGGCAGGCGGACGGGAACAGGCAGCGCTTGTCCCGGCACAGCCCGGCGCGCGCCTGCTTTTTACAGGAGGGGAAGCGGAAGTTCGCCGTGGGGCCGCCCACATCGTGGATGTAGCCCTTGAAGCCGGGAGAAGCCGCGATCTGCCGGGCTTCGGACAGCACGCTCTCGTGGCTGCGCGCGGAAATGAACCGCCCCTGATGGAACGCCAGCGCACAGAAGTTGCACGCGCCGAAACAGCCGCGGTTATGGATGATGGAGAACTGCACCTCGGCGATGGCGGGCACGCCGCCCTCGGCCTCGTAGGAGGGGTGGTACGCGCGCTGATAAGGCAGGGCATAAACCTTATCCATCTCCGCGGTGGTCAGCGGCTTTGCGGGCGGATTCTGCACGAGGACGCGGTTTCCGTGCCGCTGTAGCACGGCGCGGCCCGTGGCGAAGTCCTGCTCGTCATACTGCATTTTGACCGAGCGGGCATAGGCGGCTTTGTCGGCGAGCACCTCCTCCAGCGAGGGGCATTCCACGGTCTTAAACGGGATTTCCTCCTCCGGGCGCGCCAGATAAACCATGCCGCGGATATTTTTACAGGCTTCCGCGCCTTTCCTGCCGTGCCGGAGATTTGCCGCCAGCTCGACGACCGCGCGCTCGCTCATGCCGTACATCAGGCCGTCCGCGCCGGTCGATTCCAGCAGGGAGGGCATAATATGGTCGGCCCAGTAGTCGTAGTGCGCGAAGCGGCGCAGCGAGGCTTCCAGCCCGCCGAGGTAGACCGGCGTATCCGGAAAGGCGCGGCGCGCCAGCATGGAGTACACGGTCACGGCGCGGTCAGGGCGGCGGCCGGCCTTGCCGCCGGGGGAATAAGCGTCGTCAGAGCGGCGCTTTTTTGCGGCGGTATAGTGCGCGACCATGGAGTCGATGTTGCCGCCGTTGATGAGCACCGCATAGCGCGGGCGGCCCATGGCGGTAAAATCCCGCTCGTCATGGAAGTCCGGCTGGGACAGGATGGCGACCCTGTAGCCCGCGTCCTCCAGCACGCGCGAAATGACGGCCGTGCCGAAGGACGGGTGATCCACATATGCGTCGCCCGTCACGAGCAGGAAATCACAGTAATACCAGCCGCGCGCCTCCATATCGGCGCGGGAGATGGGAAGAAAGCTCAAAGTATCGGTCATAAGCAATAAGACTGCCTTTCGTTCGGAAAAAATTGTTTCTTAGGATGTGGTATCTTAATTATTCGTCTAAAGCTCGTCCGTCGCCGTCAAGCTCGTCCTCTCTAAGTGCTCATATTATACCATAGCGGCGCGAAAAAAGGCACACGAATTTCTGGAACAGGGCTTGACAAAGCGTTTGTGTCGCTGTATTATTGTGTCATAGACTTAATACAGCGGTACATAAGGTGCCGCAGAAAGGAGCGCACGCCAATATGAAGTGGAAGATTAGCGGTGACCGGCCGATTTATCAGCAGCTTACCGAGCAGATCACCGAGCGCATTGTCAGCGGGCTATTCCCCGCGGGCGCAAAAATGCCTTCGGTGCGCGATCTTGCGGCGGAGGCCGAGGTGAACCCCAACACGATGCAGCGCGCGCTGGCGGATCTGGAGCGGGAGGGACTGCTCTACACCCAGCGCACCAGCGGACGGTTTGTAACGGAGGACAGGGAAATGATTGGAAAGGTACGGCAGCAGCTCGCCCAAGGGCGGATTGCGGATTTTTTAAGCAGCATGCGCCTGATCGGCTTCTCAGGGACGGAGGCCGTCGAGCTGCTGCGCAGGCAGGCGGAAAAAGAGGAGGGGGAACGCAATGAACACGAATGACCTGATTGTTTGCAGCGGTCTGACCAAATATTTCGGCACCTTTAAGGCGCTCGGCGACCTGAACCTCACCATTGGGCGCGGGCGCATCGTCGGGCTTCTGGGCCCGAACGGCAGCGGCAAGTCCACGACCATCAAGCTGATGAACGGGCTGCTCACGCCGACGCACGGCGAGGTGAAAATTGACGGCGAAGCGCCGGGCGTATACACCCATTCGGCCGTATCCTATCTGCCGGAGCGCAGCTATCTGAACGACTGGATGAAGGTCAACCAGCTGATCGACTTTTTTGCGGACTTTTACGCCGATTTTGACAAAAACAAGGCGTATGAGATGCTGCGGGCGCTCGACATCAGCCCGATCGACCGGCTGAAAACCATGAGCAAGGGCACCAAGGAAAAGGTGCAGCTCATCCTGGTGATGAGCCGCGCGGCGCAGCTTTACCTGCTCGACGAGCCGATCGGCGGCGTGGATCCGGCGACGCGCGACTATATTCTGAACACCATTCTGACCAATTACAGCGAGAACGCGACGGTCATGCTGTCCACACACCTGATATCCGACATCGAGCGCGTGCTGGACGAGGTCATTTTCCTGCAAAGGGGACAGCTCATGCTGCACGAGACCGTGGACGACATCCGCGAGACGCGCGGAAAATCGGTGGACGCGCTGTTCAGGGAGGTATTCGCATGCTGAAGAAACTGCTGAAATATGAGTGGCGCGCAACCAGCCGCGTCCTGCTGCCGCTGTACGGCAGCGTTATCGTGATGGCGCTGATCAACCGCCTGTTCTGGGCGCTCGGCGGGGATTCGCTGCACGTCGGCGGCGAGGGCGGCTCCTTCCTGATCAGCCAGCTGCCGACGGCCATCGCGTCCTTTGTCTACGGCGGACTGATCGTCGCGTC
>JBFWIM010000089.1:0-7262 GCA_050255995.1 Intestinibacillus sp. | reverse complement strand
GCTGATTTGAGGCGGGCTGCCGGCCGCGAAACAGTGGAAGGCATACAATAAGAGACCATCCGGATAAGGGTGGTCTCCATTGTTTTATTTACCCCGAGAATACCAACGCGTCACATCATCGGGTTGCTTTACTTCCGGCGTATCCGGTTTCTGTGGCATGTTGTATTGTTCGAGACGGAAGCTGTTTGGGATATGAGGACAAATCATCAATACCGCGCCAGCCCAGATATTATCAGGTTTAATATTGGGATTGAGTACCATGATTTCATCTATGGTAGCGCCGTATTTGGTGGCGATTATCCAGAGCGTATCGCCTGGAGACACTTCATGATATATGATTCCAAATGGACAACTCTCCAAAATTTTCACCCCGTTTCTAATACAATATACGCCAAAGCTAAACGTCTGGTTTACATTGCCGATGCGCTTCTCTGTGCATAAGTGACAAAGGTTGGCGGGGTAGCGTATGGAGCGGGGGGAGGGACAGCCCGACGGCAAGGGTAGCGTTTACAAAGTCCTGGAAACCGCGACACGGAAGTTCTGGAGGTCCGATGAAGAACACCCCGCAAGCGGTGCCAGAATGGCCATGCTGCTTTTTTTCTAGGAGGTATGGTACTGCTCCGGAGGCGTGGAACTGCCGGTTGCGCCGGCATCTGTCGGTTCGGGGTTCACATGTACCATGCAGTGCTTGACCAGCGGAAACCCCTGCTCCACCCGGTCGTGAACCTGCTGAGCGATGGCGTGCGCCTCATACAGCGGGGCGCGGCCGTCCGCACGGATTTCCACATCCACATAGATACGGTCTCCGAACAGGCGCGTATGCAGATCATCAATGCCGAGCACGCCATCGAGTCCGGCAATTTCCCGCTGCAGACCTGCGAAGGTCTGCGCATCACAGGCACGGTCGGTCATTTTGCCAATCGAGTCGCGGAAGATATCCACGGCAGCCTTGATGATAAAAATGCTGATGGCAATGCCGGCGATTGGATCAAGAACCGGGAAGCCGAGCCGTGCGCCGAGGATACCCGCAAAGCTCCCCACCGAGGAGAGCGCGTCCGAGCGGTGGTGCCAGGCGTCGGCCATCAGCGCGCCGGAGCGGATGGCGTGCGCCGCCGTGCGCGTGTACCAGTACATGGTCTCTTTGACGACAATGGAGATCACCGCTGCGATCAAAGCCAGTCGGCCAGGGATCACAAGCGCTGCGCCGGCTCCCATAATCTTTCTGACGCCGGAGTAGCAAATGCCGAGCCCGGTTGCAAGCAGCAGCGCCGCAAGCAGCAACGCCGCGACGCACTCCATCCGCTCGTGGCCGTATTGGTGATCATGATCGGCCTCCTTGTGGGAGAGCCGGACGCCGATCATGACGATTACCGTGCTGAACACGTCGGAGGCCGAATGGACAGCGTCGGAAAGCATTGCTCCGGAGTGGGCGAAAAGCCCGGCGAAGAATTTGAATGCGGACAATGCTGCGTTCCACAAAATGGTCACGCGTGAAACATGCATCGCCAGTTGTTCATTGGTTCGTGATTTCATGTCGTTACCTCCAGTTTTCAGATAACCCCATGACAATGCATGACAGCCCTATGCCCGGAGAGCAAAAAAACGCACCCACGGGACCAACAAAACCGTCCCGCAGATGCGTATCATCCGCTGCCGCATAAAAGCGGCCCGGCGATTCAAGCCGATTGCAGCTCGATGCCTGATCAGTTTGTACTGTAGCAATATGCAGTGCAAAGAGATTGCTGTTACTATACCGTATTCTGCATGGCTTGTCAAGCGTGACTCCTGTTTTCAGACAAGAACCGGCAATAATTTTGAATATTTGCATGCGTTCTATAGATAAACGTTCGGGAAATGCAATGCGGCAGTGGGAGATATGTGCGGCGTGGACGGGATGCGGCTTTGTTTTGCGCATAACACGGTTGCGCCAATACCGGATTGGAGGTATAGTAAAGAAAGGGAGGCTGCGGAACATCGTCTCCTTTTTGAAGGGGGACGGCGCGTTTATGGAGACCATGGTATTGCTCATTGTCAAAATTCTGCTCGTAATGGGATTTGGCTTTGTGGTCAGGAAGTACGGTTTGCTGCCGGATACGGTTGAACAGGGGCTGTCACGCCTGCTGCTGTCGGCGATCCTGCCGCTGTCCATCCTCGCGTCGGGCGACGTCACGCTGACGAAGGCGCTTGCCGGTAACTTGCGGATGGCTGCGCTTGCCACCGCGGGGTACTATATTGTTGCGATTTTGCTGTTTTCAAGGCTCAGCCGTTTGCTGCCGGTTCACCGCGATAAGAAGCGGATGCTTGTTATCCTGTCCGTCTTTGCGAATACCGGCTTCCTTGGGTTTCCGCTGATGGATGCGCTTTTCGGCGCGGAGGGCATGCTATATGCCGTGATCTATAATCTGGGGTTTCAACTCGCCTTTTTTACCTGGGGCATTGCCGGGTTGTCGAATGAAGGAAAGCTCCAGTGGAAATCGCTCTGCAAAATGCCGGTAACGCTCGCATCCTTGGCGACCATGCTGCTGGTACTGACGCCGCTGCGTCTGCCTGCACTGCTGCAGGATACGGCGTCGTCCATCGGCGGCATGACCACACCGCTCTCGCTGCTGCTGATCGGCAGTTCATTCACGCGGATGCGCGTGCGGGAACTTTTGTGCGACAGGTGGAGTTATCTGGTCAGCGCGCTGCGGCTCATCGTGCTGCCGCTGATCCTGCTGGCTGTGCTGCTGGCGTGCGGGGTTTCCGGTGTGGCGGGCGCGGCCTGCGTCATGATTACCGCCCTGCCTTGTGCGGCTATCAACGCGATCTATGCCGAGCAGTATCAGGTGGAGCCGGTGTTTGCGGCGCGCGCCGTCATTCAGTCCACACTGCTTATGCTGGTGACCTTTCCGCTCCTGCTGCTGCTTGTGCGTATGGTGATGTTGTAACGGAAAAATGAAAAAAGAGGACGCTGTCGGCGTCCTCTTTTTTATTGCGGATGCGGTGCGGAACCCTGTTCCAGCGCCAGACGGGCGGCGGGAAAAGGCATGAGCGCGCGGGGCAGGATGCCCAGCACATAGGCGATCAGGATGCCGTAATTTGTGACCGGCACGTTCTGCCCGCGGGCTCTGTCCACGCGGTACTGCATTTCCCGGCGGTTCAGCATGCAGCCGCCGCAGTGGACAATGAGGTCGTAGCCCGCGATATCCTTCGGATAACACGCGCCGCTCGCCCACTCGAATGCGATATCGCCGCCTGCGATCTGCCGGATCCAGCGCGGGATTTTGACCGTGCCGATATCGTCCGACTGCCGGTGATGGGTGCAGCCCTCGACGATCAGTACGCGCGCGCCGGGAGAGAGCCGCTCAATCGCCTTAACGCCCCGCACCATTCCGGCGAGGTCGCCCTTCTGCCGGGCGAACAGAATGGAGAACGAGGTCATCGGGATTTCCGCCGGCGTATCGGCCGAGACCTTCAGAAACGCCTGTGAATCGGTAATGACAAGCGCAGGCGGCGCACCGAGCCGCTCAAGCGTCAATTTCAGCTCGTGCTCCTTGGTGACGAGCGCTATGGCGTCGCGCTCCAGAATATCGCGGATGGTCTGCTGCTGCGGCAGAATCAGGCGGCCCTTTGGCGCGGCTTTGTCGATCGGCGTGACGAGCACCACAAGATCGCCCGGTTGTATAAGGTCGCCCACCAGCGCGGGTTCCGCGTCCTCAAAACCGGAATTTTCGACGATCTGTCTTTTGATTTCGGCCACGCCCATGCCGGTTTTCGCACTCGCGCAGACAACCGGGGTGTCGGCCTGCGCGCGCAGCCGGGAAAGCTCGCTTTCAGGCGGCGCGCCGTCGTCACATTTGTTCAGTACGAGCACGGCGGGAATTTTGCGCTGCCGCAGCTCTCCGATAAATGCGGTTTCCAGCTCGCCGAGGCCGCTCGCCCGGTCGACAACGACGAGCGCAAGGCTGCACCGCCGCAGCGCCTCATAGGTCTTTTCCACCCGGAGTTCCCCAAGCTCGCCCGTATCGTCCAGCCCGGCGGTATCGATCAGCGCGATGGGGCCGAGGGGCAGCAGCTCCATGGCTTTCTGTACGGGGTCGGTCGTCGTGCCCGCAACCGGGGAGGTAAGGGCGATGGGCTGCCCGGTCAGCGCGTTCATCAGCGAGGATTTGCCCGCGTTGCGCCGCCCGAACAAGCCGATGGTGAACCGGCTTGCGAGCGGTGTTTCGTTCATATTCTGCATCGTTACGGCTCCTGTCTGGTGGAGTTTGTTGCGTCGGGCGCGGTCAGGCGCTCCGGGCGCAGCATGTCATCCAGTGTTTTTTCGTCCAGCAGCCCCTGCTCGAGGACGATCTCGCGCACCGGCCTGCCGGTTTCACGGCACCACGCGGCAATCTCGGACGCTTTGTCATATCCAAGCGCGCCGGTCAGCACGGTGGCGAGCACGTAGCTGTCCGTAAGGTTTTGTAGGCAGCGCCCTTCGTCCGCGCGAATGCCGCGGATGCACCGTTCGATGAACAGCGGTAGCACAGCGTTTAACAGCTCCAGCATCTCGAACAGATTTTTCGCGATCAGCGGCAGGAAGGCGTTCAGCTCAAGCTGTCCAGCCTGCGCCGCGAGCGTCACGGCGAGGTCATCCGCAATGACCTGCATGGCGGCTTGGTTCACGGCTTCGCACATGACAGGATTGACCTTGCCCGGCATGATGGACGATCCGGCCTGCACGGCGGGCAGAACAATTTCGCCGAGTCCCGCGCGCGGGCCGGAGGACAGCAGGCGCAGGTCGTTTGCCAGCTTGTTCAGCGTGACCGCGGCGGCCTTGAGCAGTCCGGAGGCCTCGACAAACACGTCGCAGTTCTGCGTCGGGTCCATCATATATTCCGCGCGCGCAAGGCCGATACCGGTGAGGGTGCGCAGCCGCTCAATCATCGTGAACACATAGGCGCGCGGAGCGCCCATCCCGGTGCCGACCGCCGTACCGCCGATGTTTACCTGCCGCAGCCGATCTTCCGCTTTGTAGAGCCGCCAGCGGTCGCGCGAGACGGCCTGCGCCCACGCGCCGAAGGTCTGCCCAAGCGTCACGGGCGCCGCGTCCTGCAATTGCGTCCGTCCGATGCGGAGGACGGCGGAGAACGCCTCCTCCTTTTCCTGCAGGGCGGTTTGCAGGTCGGCAAAGCGCTCGGTCACGGGCTTCAAAAGCCGGATGGCTGCGAGGCGCACCGCCGTTGGGAACACGTCGTTTGTGGACTGGTGCAGGTTGACATGGTCGAGCGGGTGAACGAGGGCATAGTCGCCCTTTTGCCCGCCGAGCCGCTCGATGGCGCGGTTTGCAATGACTTCATTGGCGTTCATGTTCGCGGAGGTGCCCGCGCCGCCCTGCATGCAGTCTACCGGGAACTGGTCGCGCAGCGCGCCCGCGAGGATTTCGTCGCAGACGGTGACAATGGCGTCCGCAACGTCAGGAGAAAGCGCACCGATCTCACGGTTTGTGAGTGCGGCGGCTTTTTTGACCGTCGCCAGCGCGTCCACGAGTGCGGGATGAATCGGCGTGCCTGTGATCGGGAAGTTTTCCAGCGCGCGCACCGTGTGGATGCCGTAATACGCATCGTCCGGCACCGGCAGTGCGCCGAGCAGATCATGTTCCAGCCGCATGGGGCACCTCCCTGGCCGCGCGCGACGCGTGGTCCCCGCGGGAAAAATCCGGCGCAAAGCCGACCGAGCGGATGCGGTTTGACAGGCAGCCGAGACATTCCGCGGCCTCCTCGCCGGTGCAGATCTTATCATCGTAGAGCGCGTAGTCCTTGCGGTGTGCGACAGGGGACAGGTTTGGCATGACGACGTTTGCCCCGGCCGCAAGTCCTTTTTCGCGCCCGCACGGGTCAATGGTGCCGAGCGCGGTGGTCGCGGGCAGCAGCGCCTGCGGCAGCAGGATGCGCAGCATGGACAGCAGCAGAAGCGTGCGCTCGCAGGTCGGTTTGGGCCAATCGCGGAAGGGCGAGTCCTTCTGCGGAATGAACGGGCCGATGCCGACCATATGCGGCTGGAGCTCCCGCAGGAAGACAAAGTCCTCCGCGAGCGTGTCATAGGTTTGGTACGGCGAGCCGACCATGAAACCCGCGCCGACCTGATAGCCGATGTCCCGCAGGTCGTACAGGCAGCGCAGACGGTTTTCGAGCGTCAGCTCCGGCGGGTGCAGCCTGCCGTAGTGCGCCGCGTTCGCCGTCTCGTGCCGCAGCAGGTAACGGTCCGCGCCCGCGTCGAACAGCCGCTGGTAGGACGCACGCCCACGCTCTCCGAGCGAGAGCGTCACCGCGCAGTCCGGGAACCGCCGTTTGATCTCCGACACGATGCGGCACAGGCGGCCGTCCGTAAAGTAGGAATCCTCGCCGCCCTGCAGCACAAAGGTGCGGAAGCCGAGGGCGTGACCCGTTTCGCAGCAGCCGAGGATATCCTCTTCAGACAGGCGGTAGCGCACGGCGTTTGTGTTGCCGCGCCGGATGCCGCAGTAGTAGCAGTCATTTTTGCAGTAGCTTGAAAATTCGATCAGCCCGCGGAAATAGACCTTTTTGCTGTAATGCTGTTCGCGCAGCGTGTTTGCCAGCGTGGCCAGCGCCGTGCGCTCCACGGGCGTCGCCTGCTCGCAGACGTACTGCAGGAGCGCGGATACCTCGTCCTTAGGGGCTGTCCGGAGCGTTTCGGGAAGTGCGTGCATATTCATAGGCGCTCCTTACAGGCGCAGATCGCGTTCGCCGTTTTCAATCCGCTTTAAATTTTCCACAATCGTGCCATATACCGGATCTCCTTCAAACTGCCGCACATGCTTCCGGAGCGTTTCCTCACCAATGGCGCGGGTTTCGGGCGTGGCGTAGTCCAGCAGGTATTCCTTTAGGGTAAAGATGGCGTTCGGCACGCAGAAGTTATGGACGAACTTGGATTTGGCGACCTTCATAAAGTGCTCGCCCGTGCGCCCCGCCCGATAGCATGCGGTGCAGAAGGACGGGATGTTGTGCAGGTCGCAGATCTCCTGCATGACGGTGTCGAGCGAGCGGGCATCGCCGATGGTGAACTGCTCCTTGTCCGGCAGCGCGTTCGCCTGCTCGGACTGCGCATATGCGCCCACGCCGATGCGCGTGCCCGCGTCGATCTGGGACACGCCGAGCGGGATGACCTCGCGGCGCATTTCAGCGGACTCGCGCGCGGTGCAGATCAGGCCGGTGTACGGGACGGACAGGCGCAATACCGCGACGAGCTTCTTGAAATCCTCGTCGCTGACCGCGTATTCC
>JBFWIM010000088.1:0-7530 GCA_050255995.1 Intestinibacillus sp. | reverse complement strand
GATATACCAAATCACAGGGAATAATCAATAGATTTCCGTATTTTTCCGCGGAAAACGTAAAAAAGGAGGCGTATTCTACCGCCCCCCGCGCCTGTCCGCCGATCTTCGGTTATTCTTACCGGGTATCCGCCCATGACTGCTGAGACGCCGCTTCCAGATATTCGTAGAAGGAATAGAAGGAAGTCGTCTGGTATGCGCCAAGAAAGCCGCCAAACAAAATTCCAAATACAATGATCGCGAAATAAGCGGCCAACATGGCGATCACACCCGCCGGGCTGGATATGCCGCCCGTGCCGGCGGCGGCGCCGGTGGCCGCAGTCGCCGCTATCACAATGCCGTAATACAACAGATACCAGGGAATAAAGCTCAGAAAAAACAGGAGCAGATCCTTATAGCGGCCCTATAATCGCCAATTCGAGCAGGAACATGAACGGCCAGCCGGGCGGCTGCCTTCTACTCTGCCTTGATCCCCTTGCGAACCTGCGCACAGCATTCCATGCGCCCATCCCTGTTTTCATCGGTTTTATTTCAGATTTGATCCGGTGCGCCTGGCGCTCCATCCTCCGGCAGGTCCGATGCCCAAATCGCGTCCACATAGCCCGCGAAGGCGGTGCCCTGATACGCGATCAGGAACAGCCCCAGAGCGAAGTCCACCAAAGTACCGAGCGTGTTGTAGCCCAGATAAGACAGCGCATAACCCGGCAGACTGAGCAGCAGCACCCAGCCCAGAAAGCTCAACAGGAATACGAGCAGCTCCCACAGACGGCCGCGGAACAGGATGCCGGCCAGCCGCACCGCTTCCCGGGGTGGCATTTCAGGCGTATCGTGGAGAAAATTGTACGCGCCATCGTATGTCTGCACCTTGACCCAGATCCAAATCACAAGGACGAAATACGCTATAACGCCCAGCACCGTAAGGAATGCGCCCGCCTGCATCAGCATTCCGAGCAACAGCACGGACGGGAGCAGAAGCAGCATCCACCCGAGCCACCGCAGATGAATCCACAGGTTGGTCAGGAACGCCCGTCCGTACGCCGCGCCGCTCGCAAAGCAGCCGACCGTTTCCGAAAGAGTAGGTATCCCGCCGCGGTACAGCTTGATCCAATAGTTGCGAAGACCCATATAGAGCGGGCCTGTCAGCAGCAGGTCAAAAACTGTTATGAGCAAGGCAACCAGCATCATGCGGCTCCAGAGGGCGCCGGCCAGCGCCTGTATCCTCGGCAGGGAAACGGCGCTGTCCTCAGCGAGCAGCCGAATCTGTTCGGCCAGTTCCAGCACACCGGCCAGCGGGAGCAAAACCCCGATCAGCAGCGATGGCAGGCGGCAAACCGCACACGCAAGCATTGCGGGCCAAAACTGCCCCAGCACCTTGCCTTTTGCTTCATTTTTAATCGCCTTCCGGGCTTCCGGATTGTAATACATCTTCCGCCTCCTTATTCAGGATCTGCAGTGCCCGTGCCCGCCGTCGCGTCTCCCGAAGGAACCGCGGGCGGCGTGGTCGTGACCTGCTGGGTGTCCTGCTGTACGGTCGGCGCAGCCGGTACCGGCTTGGTGCCGATCAGTACGATCTGATCTTTCTTTTTATAGGTTGAAGTGCCAATTTTCACACGGGTCGTCTTTCCGTTTTCCGTGATGACTTTATAGGTCTCGACCTTATAGCCGGTTTGACCCTTCTGCTTGACTTCGGTCGTCCCGGCATTCAGGGTCGCGTCCTTCTCCTCAACCTTCTGCGGCTCGTAAGTCGCGAGAATGTTGCGCTCCGTCGTTACGGTCTTGTCGGTTGTCTTGGTGCCGATAAGCGTCATGCGCAACATGCCGCCGGAGGAGTCCGCAACGATTTTGACCGGATAGTTTGTGTTGTTTTTAAAGCGGAAATCCAGTGAACCGTAGGAAACCGTCGCATCCTCGCCAAGCGGCGTGTACGCGACCGTAAAGCCGTGATTGGTGCGCTCCGTCACCTTCAGATCGGCGCGCAGCACAGCCATATACAGCGTTGAAGAGGGCTGGCATACGCCGCCGCCGACCTCGTCCACCAGCTTGCCCGCGACATATGCGCCCGCGGGACGGAAGCCGCGCGCCGTCGTGCGCTCTCCGACCACGCCGTTATACGAAAACTCCTCTCCGGGATTTAAAATCTGACCGTTGATAAACGAGGATGCGAGACGCACATTGTTCGCGCGCGCAGCGTTTGATGAGGCAAAACTAGTCTTTGCCGAGGCAAGCGTATCGCGGAACAGTACCTGACGCAGCGTATTGGCGTCGACTGCGGCCGGGGTGCGCGTGATCGGCACCGCGATGGTCTGCGCATCCGCGCCCGCGGCGTCCAGCGCCTTTTTCGCGGTGGTAAGATCCATCTGAATGCCGTCTACCGCATCCAGCACAGTTTTTCCGTCGGTTTTGTCAACCGTGGCGTTTTTCGGTTCGGCGTCGACCGCTGCTTTGATCTCTTCCAGATTGATTTCCTTTTGCGCCTCGGTCTCAACTTTGACCTCATACGGGTCAAAGTCCATTGAGCGGATGCGCTCGGTCACCGCCGCGCCGACCTCCGCGCGGTCAAAATCCACGCCCGGTCTGCCGCGGTCAATGACCAGCTGATCGCCCTCCACCTTCCATGTGGGATCGGTCGGCGCGGTCAGCGCCTCGGTGGAGATCTCGTCCAAGCGCGCGTTCAGCGCCGTGTTATCCACCGAAACCGCAAGGGGCACCTCATGCCGCGCAAACGTTGCGGACAGCACATGCCCAAGGCGGGTGAAAAACCCGCCCTCATGCGTGTAGGCATAGGCCTCTGCGGCGGTGCCCTGACTGTCCATACCGGTTGTCACCGCGCTGATTTCGATTGGATAAGTCTTGTCATGGATCGAGAGCGTGACTGTACTGTCCGCCAGCAGAGATGCGCAGCCCGCATCAATGGCGCGCGCCGCCTCCGCGATATCCATGCCACCGATCTTCACGGATCCGGCCCGCAGACCCGGGTGGATGTCCGGATACAGATATGTATATCCCGACAGGCTGAGGAAAAGCACTGCAGCCGTAACGGCTGAAAGGACGCCTGCCAGACGTCCCGCTCCATGTCCGGCACGCCGCTTCACAGGCGAAGCCTCGCCGCTCCGCCGCGGATGATCCTCCGCCTGCGCGCGCGGCGACGGCACAGAAGCCTGCACCTTCTGCTCATGCCGCACCTCGTTTATAATTTCATTCAGCTCCCGCTCTAGCCCCTCAGGAGCATGCTGAAAATCTTTCATATACTTCCTACCCCTATCTGCTGTTGTCCTTGCGGAAACATGATACTACATTTATGATTGTATGACAAAATCCCCTCGATTACAACAACAATTCAGATACACATGCCACCGCCCGACAAAAAAACGGGGATGCATTTCAAACATATGCATCCCCTCTGCTGTTTATACGTTGAACCGGAACAGCACCACGTCGCCGTCCTGCATAATATATTCCTTGCCCTCGGACCGAACCAGTCCCTTTTCCTTTGCCGCCGCCATAGAGCCGCAGGCCATCAGGTCGTCATATCCGATGACCTCGGCGCGGATGAAGCCACGCTCAAAATCCGTGTGGATTTTGCCGGCGGCCTGCGGTGCCTTGGTGCCCTTGCGGATAGTCCAGGCGCGTACCTCCTGCTCACCCGCCGTCAGGTAGCTCATGAGACCGAGCAGGTCATAGCACACACGGATCAGGCGGTCCAGACCGGACTCCGCCAGGCCCAGCTCGGAGAGGAACATCCCGCGCTCCTCGGGCTCCAGGCTGGCGATATCCTGCTCCAGCTTGGCGCAGATGGGAAGCACCTGTGCGCCCTCGTCCTCCGCAATTTTACGGACGGCCTCAAAGCGGGCCGACTCCTTAGCGTCGCCTGTAAAACCAGCCTCGTCCATGTTGGCGGCATAGATGACCGGCTTGGCGCTCAGCAGATCGCTTTCACCGATGACGCGCTGCACATCGTCATCGTCTTCAAAGCCTGGGAACGTACGGGCGGTCTTCCCTTCCTCAAGATGTGCGCGAAGCTTTTCCAGAATCTCCACGTCGAGCGCGAGCTTTTTGTCCGCCTTGGCAGCTTTTTTCGTACGGTCAATGCGGCGCTCCAGATGCTCGATATCCGAAAGGATCAGCTCCAGATGGATTGTTTCCATGTCGCGCGCCGGATCCACATTACCCTCCACATGGACAATATTGTCGTCCTCGAAACAGCGCACGACGTGTACGACAGCGTCAACCTCGCGGATATGCGACAGGAACTTGTTTCCCAGCCCCTCGCCTTTAGACGCGCCGCGCACCAGACCCGCGATATCGACGAACTCAACCACCGCCGGCGTCGTCTTCCTGGCGTGATACAGCTCGGTCAGCGGCTGGAGGCGATGATCCGGCACCGCGACCATGCCGATATTCGGGTCGATGGTGCAGAAGGGATAGTTCGCGCTTTCCGCGCCCGCGTTGGTGATGGCGTTAAACAGGGTCGATTTGCCGACGTTCGGCAGCCCCACAATTCCCAGCTTCATGTTGTTTCTTCCTCCGAATCGGTTTCGTATCGTAAATTCCGTGTGTTCCGTCCGGCGGGGAACCTCCGCAGCCACACGGCTCCCGGGCGGTTCTGCCGGACTCCGCGCGCATATCACGCCGAATTCCGAACTTTTTCTTTTGAAAACACGGCTTACATTTTCCCACAGATAAGTATAGCGGTTTCTCTGGCTTTTTGCAAGCAGGAACGGTATAATGTTAGAGAGACACTGGAAATTCCCCAAGAAGGAGGTGCGTTCCTTGCCATCCCTGGTTACACATCATCATTTCGCCGCAATGGTTGAGCATGCCGCCGAGCCCGACCTCGCGCGTGCCTGCCACATGTCGCCCGTCGCCTACCGTTGGGGCGCACAGGGGCCTGACATCCTTTTTTATCATAACGCGCCGTTCGGCAGCCGCACCGCTCTGCTCGGTCACCGTATGCACCGCGAACACATTTCCACAGCCTTTCTGACACTTGTACGCGCTGCCGCCCGGCTGCGGGATTCGGCGGCGCTCAGCTATGTATTGGGCTTTTGCACGCATTACTGCCTGGACAGGCGCACCCATCCCTATATCCAGGACACCATCGAGACCCTGCTGATGCCGCACTACCAGTATGATGATGAGGCCTGCCACCGCCTGTGCGAGGCCGATCTGGACGCCGCGGTCATCGAGCATTATATTTCGGCCGAGCAGGAGCGTTTCGAGGCCTTCCGCCTGCTTGACCCGCAGCCCGCCGTCTGCCGCCTGATCGGCAAAATGCTGACCGAAGTCGGCCTGCAGATATTCAGCATCCAGACTGCGCCCTCCAAGGTGGAGTCGTCCATGCGGACCATGCGCACCGTTCACACCCTGCTGCACGGCGGCTCGGAAGCCACACGCACACAGATCCGCTCCGTCGAAAAGCTGATGGGCAAACCCGGCCTGCTCTCCACCATGCTCCGCCCGCTGCAGCCCCTGCCGGAGGACTGCGCCAACCTGTCCCACCGCGCCTGGCACAAGCCGCATGTGCCTGAAGTGACGCGGCACGAGAGCTTTTTTGACCTGATGGAGGACGCGGTACCTGCCGCCCTCTCGCTACAGCGCGCCGTGTTTACCGCTTACCATCGTGGCACGGCGCTCAATCCGCTCTTTTTCCCCGCCGATTACAGCGGCAATCCCATTCTTCAGGAAGTCCTGTAAATTATGCCGTCAGCGGCACAAATTGTGAACGAACTGTGTCTAATTCGTGGTTTTCCTTGACAAGTGCACCATTTCGTAGTATTATACATTCTGTTACCGAATTGTAACTAATTTTTCGTTCACAAGAAAGGCGCGGCCAGCCAGAGCCATACGGCCGCGGACATTCAGCTATGAAACAGCGAAATCAAACGTCGGGCGAGCATCCGATTCGGGAGCGCCTTGCGGCGGTGGCCTCCGCCCTGCTGCTGACGGCTTCCCTGTTGCTTATATTTGTATTCAGACTCGGACATGCGGTTTCCCACCGCGCGCGAAGCTTTTATTACGATCATCTTTATCACAGGCTGCACCGTCTCCGCGCGGCGTTTGCCAGCGTCCGGGCACACCGCATGCAGGCGATGACGCTCATTATGACACTGGTGCTCCTTGTGCCAATGGCGTCTGTTCTGCGCCCGGTCGTCGCCGTTAAGGTGGATGGCCGCGTGCTGGGCTACGTGCAGAATGAATCCGCGGTGACCGCGGTCTGCCGGGAGATTGAACAGACCTCGTCCGCAGTACTGGGCGAACCTTTCCAGCTGGACGCCAACATCACGTATGAGGTCGCGGTGACCGCGCTCGACAACCTGATGGAGCCGCAGGACCTCAGCGCCGCAATCGCGGACTCGGCGGACAACCTGTCGACACTCGCGGTCGTTAAGGTCAACGGTCAGGCGGTCGGCGCGCTCGAGGACGCCGCCGAGGCGCAGTCCGTACTGGACCGCATAAAACAGAGCTATCAGGACGACGACTCCAGCGCCGAAGTCACGCTGCTGGACGACGTTGCAGTCGAGACCATGCAGGCGCCGACCAAACTCCTGCAAAGCGAAGACGCCCTCTACACAACCCTGACTGAAACCTCCACCCAGCCCGATATCGTCGAGGCGACCGCGGATGACACCCTGTCCTCAATCGCGCAGGCGCACGGCATGTTGGTGGATGAAATCCTTGCGCTCAACCCGGACATTGTGCCGGAAGCGCTTTCCCCCGGCACCAAGGTCACCATCACGGCCGCCAAACCACTCGTCTCCGTTCAAATCAAAAAGACCATCGACTATACGGAAGCCATCCCCTACGATACCGTCACCCGCAAGAGCGACGACCTCGCCAAGAACAAGGTGCAGGTCATCCAGCAGGGTGTGCCGGGCGAGGCAACCATTGAAGCGCAGGTTGTTCTGGTCAACGGCGTTGAGCAGGAGCGCACGATTCTGAGCCGCACCGTGCTGTCGAACGCAACCGACAAAATCGTCGAGGTCGGCACCAAAAACATCGGCGTCGGCACCGGCACGCTGCGCCGCCCCATTGCCGGCGGTACCATCACCTCGGGCTTTAAGTGGCGTTGGGGCCGCATGCACAAGGGCATAGACATCGCCGATTCTATCGGCACGCCCGTTATGGCGGCCGATAACGGAAAAGTCATTTATGCAGGATATTCCACGAGCGGTTATGGAAAATATATCATCGTCAATCATAATAACGGCATGAAAACCCTGTATGCGCACAATTCTGTACTCAAGGTTGAAGTCGGCGACGTGGTTGAAAAAGGACAGACCATCGCGCTGTCCGGCAATACCGGTAACTCCACCGGACCCCACCTCCACTTTGAGGTTCTGGTGGACGACGTCAATGTCGACCCAATGAAGTATATCGATTAAACGCACGCTCCGTCCGCTGCTCCAGCGGGCGGAGTATTTTCACGCAAATTCCATTCAACCTTCCCGATGCGTACACAAAATACACACAAATCCGCTCTATACTTGTAAACATAGGGGACAAACCCACGCGGTTCCCTGTTTCTTACTTAGC
>JBFWIM010000087.1:0-7598 GCA_050255995.1 Intestinibacillus sp. | reverse complement strand
CAACCGCCGCGGCTGCCTGCGTGTGCGGGGAGAAGATCAGGAGAGCTACAAGGAGTTTTTGCAGAAGGACGCGCAGGAGACACAGGATATGATGACCGAGGCCGGGTTGCCTGCCCCCAAATGTTATACATATCCCTTTGGATTTGCTTCCAGGGAAAGTGAAGCGATTTTAAAAGCCATGGGCTTCCAGTGCACGCTTGGCTGTCAGGAGGGTGTCAATACGGTGACACGCGATCCGAACTGCCTGTACCTGATGAAACGATACAATCGCCCGTCAGGAATATCGACAGGCGCTTTCATGAAGAAAGCAGGCATCGGATAGGCGCGGCGAAAGGGAGGATGCGACAATGGAAGGCTGCCGGATTGCCGAGCTGCGTTTAAAAGAGGTTATTAATATCTGCGACGGTGCGCGGCTGGGATATGTGGGGGACCTTGAGGTAGATATCATGTGCGGCCGCGTTGTCGCGCTCGTCGTCCCCGGGCCCTGCTGGTTTTTCGGGCTGTTTGGACGAAGGGAGGATTACGTCATCCCTTGGGATGCGATCGACAAAATCGGGGATGATATCATCCTGGTGCGGTGGGAAAGTGCGTGCCCGTGCAGAGGAAAGGAAAAACGCCGTTGGTTTCGCTCATAAAACTGTAAAAAATGTGAAAAATACTTTGACAAACACAAACCGACATGATATACTACTAAAGCACGATTAGGTGCAATTAAAAATCACACATCCTGTTTATGTCAGTGGCGAGGTGTCTTCCCGTAGAAGGTGCCGCCGGCAGATGACACAGGGTGGAGGAAACAACCTGAGGAGGAAACAAAAATGGCAGTAATCTCTATGAAGCAGCTTCTGGAAGCGGGCGTGCACTTTGGTCACCAGACCCGCCGCTGGAACCCGAAAATGGCGACCTACATCTTCACTGAGCGCAACGGTATCTACATCATTGATCTGCAGAAGACCGTAAAGAAGCTCGAAGAGGCGTACTTCTTCGTCCGTGACATCGCGGCGGCCGGTGACTCTATCCTGTTTGTCGGCACTAAGAAGCAGGCGCAGGACGCAATCAAGGAAGAGGCGGAGCGCTGCGGCATGTATTTCGTAAACGCGCGCTGGCTGGGCGGCATGCTGACCAACTTCAAGACCATGCGCACCCGTATTGCCCGTCTGAACCAGCTCCAGAAGATGCAGCAGGACGGCACCTTTGACCTGCTTCCGAAGAAGGAAGTTATCAGGCTTCAGCTCGAAATCGCCAAGCTCGAGAAGTATCTGGGCGGCGTTAAGGAAATGAAGAAGCTGCCGGGCGCGATGTTTGTTGTCGACCCGCGCAAGGAGAAGAACGCGATTGCCGAAGCCCGCAAGCTGGGCATTCCGGTTGTTGCAATCGTAGATACCAACTGCGATCCGGATGAGGTCGATTACGTTATTCCGGGCAACGACGACGCGATCCGTGCGATCAAGCTGATTTCCAGCACCATGGCGAACGCGGTGCTCGAAGGCAAGCAGGGCGAGCAGCTTGAAGTTGAGGCTAAGTCCGAGACTGCAGCGGCCGACGCTGAGTAATTTCAGAATAAATGGAACGCGAAAGGGCGGGGAACACTCTGGATTGGTTTAGACCACATCTGTGAAGGGCTGCCCCGCCCTTTTTTATGAGGAATCAAAATACAGGAGGAATTTAAAATGGCTTTTACTGCTGCTGACGTAAAGAAGCTGCGTGAAATGACGAATGTAGGCATGATGGACTGTAAGAAGGCGCTGACAGATGCTGACGGTGACTTTGACAAGGCGGTCGAATTGCTGCGTGAAAAGGGTCTGGCGAAGGCTGCCAAGAAGGCTGACCGCATCGCGGCTGAGGGCGTTGTCTGCGCAACCGTATGCAGCGATTGCGGCGTCGGCGCAATCATCGAGGTAAACTCCGAGACCGACTTTGTCGCCAAGAACGCGGATTTCCAGAAGTTTGTTTCCGATCTGGCGGACGTTGTCATCAAGACCGCGCCGGCGGACGTTGAGGCGCTCAAGGCCTGCAAGCTGGGTGACCTGTCCGTACAGGAGGCGCTTCAGGAGAAGGTGCTTACCATCGGTGAAAACATCCAGATCCGCCGTTTCGAGCGTTATGATGATTCCACCTTCAACGTTGCTTACACCCATATGGGCGGCGTCATCGGTGTTCTGGTCGGTCTGCAGGTTTCCGACAACCTGAAGGGCAATGCGACCGTGACCGAGCTGGGCAAGGATATCGGCATGCAGGCTGCGGCGATGCGTCCCGCATTTATGGACAAGGCTGACGTTGACGCAGCTACTCTGGAGAAGGAGCGCGAAATTCTGCTGGCGCAGGCTCTTGAGGAGAACAAGGCTGCTGCCAAGCCGAAGCCGGAGCAGATCATTCACAAGATGGTCGATGGCCGTGTAGGCAAGTACTATGAGGAGAACTGCCTGCTGCAGCAGACTTTCGTTAAGGACAGCAAGGCTTCTGTGGAGCAGCATATTGCCGCGGTTGCCAAGGAGCTGAGCGGCGAGATCAAGCTGGTAAAGTACGTCCGTTATGAAAAGGGCGAGGGTATCGAAAAGAAGCAGGATGACTTTGCCGCAGAAGTTGCTTCGATGGCGAAGTAAGCCATTCTGAGGCTTTACCTGGAATTGAGATCATATAGAGCGTCCGGAGCGTCAAATGAGGCTCCGGACGCTTTTTTGTATGGAAGGCATCCGCGGTCTTTCGCCTCTGCGTATGTCACAAAAGCATGCTGTTTCGCGGCAGGCTTTTTGACGCAAATGCATGAAATTATCTGGCATTATAAAAAAAGTGGAAACTGAACATTTTAATACAACCAATTTGGTATTATACTCATGAACATG
This sequence comes from Intestinibacillus sp., assembly GCA_050255995.1. GTDB lineage: Bacteria > Bacillota > Clostridia > Oscillospirales > Butyricicoccaceae > Intestinibacillus. Next base: position 4,755 of record JBFWIM010000087.1, on the reverse strand, counting down.
ACAGGAGGGGATACCAATGAAAGATATCAAAAAAATTGTGATTGCGGCGCTCTTTGCTGCATTGGCCTGTGTTACAACGATGGCAATTAAAATCCCAACCCCGACTATGGGATATATCCATCCGGGAGACGGCATGGTACTGCTGTGCGGCATACTGCTCGGCCCGGGTATCGGCGGGCTGGCCGCCGGGATCGGTTCTATGCTCGCAGACCTGTTTTCCGGTTATGCATCCTACGCGCTGGGAACGCTGGTCATCAAAGCGCTGACAGCGGTTGCGGCGGGCATGCTGTATCGCGCGCTGCCGGGGAAGAACCGTGTGCGTATCGCGCTCGGCGGTCTGGTCGGCGAGTTGATCATGGTTGGTGGTTATTATTTGTATGAAATCGGCATGACGGTGGTTGCGGGCAGCGGTCTGGCTGCGGCGGCAACTGCGGCGGCAGCCGGCATTATGTTTAACGTGGTGCAGGCCGTGTCCGGTATCCTGATTGCTCTGGTGCTGTTTCCGGTGCTGCGGAAGATTCCGACCTTCCGTGCGTGGACAGAAAAAACGGCATAAAGAATGCAAATGCAGCAAGGCCCGTCGATACCGACGGACCTTGCTGCATTTTATAAAAAAACTCAGAATTCCTTGCGCTTGTAAATGATGACTGAAATCAGAAGCGACAGCAGGTAAAACAGCAAAGAAGCAAGAAGCAGTACAAGCGTAATGGAGAGCAGATTGCCGTCCGTAATGTAGCTCTCGACGGATGCAAAAGGCTTTTTCATACCGCTGTTCTTGAGGAGAAACACGAGCATCACAGGAACCCAGACAATCAGCATAAGAATATACCGTCCTTTGGTGACGCCAAATTTCACGACAAATGGTATTAGGACGGCGAGAAGAAACAAGGCAGCCGCGGCAGACGCGAGAATAGCTGCAATTTGATCAGAGACCGTGCCTTCCGGAATCTGCAGGCGAGACAGGCCGATGCCGGCAGAAGACAGCACGAGGAGGATTGCCATAATGCCGGCACACAGGATGTATTTGCTGACAATGACGCTGGTGCGGGAAATTGGCAGGGACAACGCCAGTTTATCCCAGCCATAGGCGGTATCGTAGCTGAACAGATGAAACGGTACAATCAGGCATAAGGTCACAAGCAGAATGCCGAAGAACGAAGTGTTTCGCGAGAGCACAGCCATACCGCAGAAAAAAAGTATAAGCAATAATACGGATTTGGCGGACTGCCGGAAGTTCAGCAGATCGGAACGGAGTATGGCTTTCATTCGTGATCCCCCCTGGTGTAAAAGAGCATAATTTGTTCAATATTTACCGCTTCAACGGTATAATTGCCGTAAATCATGTTGCGGCAGACAAGCGCTTCCGCGCCGTAGGGACGGACGCGTCTGGCCTTGACCGCGGCAGGATCAAGCGCATGCAGCTGCTCTGCCGTGCATTTCAAAATACCCAGCGTGTCAAGCAGATTATCCCGCCGCTCGGAAAGCAGAATCCTGCCCTCGTGAATAAACGTTACATAATCCGCGATTTTGTCAAGATCGCTGGTGATATGAGACGACATCAGGACGGAGTGTTCCTCGTTCTGCAGGAATTCCCAGAACAGGTCAAGCACCTCGCCCCGGATAATCGGGTCAAGTCCGCTTGTCGGCTCGTCGAGCAGCAGCAGCTCTGCCTCATGCGACAGTGCAGCAGCAATTGACAGCTTCATGCGCATGCCTTTGGAATATTCGGAGATCTTTTTGCGTTCATCAATCTGAAAACGCTTCAGATAGCTGAAAAACTGCTCGGGATGCCAAGCCTTATAGGCGTTTTGCAGCACCGCGTTGACATCCCTGGCGCGGTAGAATGCGGGAAAAGAACTGTCTTCCAACACAACACCGATTCGCTGCTTCATCTCATGTTCATCCGTGCGATTATCCATACCGAGCACGGTGATGTCTCCGCTGTCGCGATGGATCAGATTCAGAATGGCCTTAATCGTGGTGGTTTTGCCCGCGCCGTTCTCACCGATGAACCCCATGACGCAGCCCTGCGGCAGGGTGAATGAGATGTTCTCAAGCGCGAAAGATGAGTAGCTTTTGCAAAGGTTTTTAATTTCAAGTGCGTTTTTCATGGATTACTCCTCCTGAAACAGGGTTGTGGCGATTTCCAGAAATTCCGGCAGAGACAGTCTGCCGAGGCGGGCGGCCTCAACCGCCTTCTGTAAATATTCCTCAATCACACGAAGCTGTTCTTCCCGCATGAGTTCGGGATTGCGTTCCGCGACGAAACTGCCGCGGCCGGTCTGCGAATAGATATAACCGTCGCGCTCAAGCTCCTCATAGGCGCGTTTGGTCGTGATAACGCTGATGCGCAAATCGCGGGCAAGTGTACGCATGGAAGGGAGGGCTTCACCGGGATGGAGCAGCCCTGCGATAATCATGCCCTTCATCTGTGCGGAGATCTGCTCATAGATCGGTCGCCCGTCCGTGTTGCTGATAATAAGATCCATAGGCGCCTCCTCAAAAGAATTAAATATTGTATATACATATTATATACAATATAAACGATGTGTCAAGTGCTTTCGGAGAAAAGCTTTTTGTGTTATACTACTGAAAGAAAGGGTGAAGCAGGATGGAGGCTTGCAGGCTGTGCCCGCGTGCGTGCGGCGTTGACCGGGTGAAGGGGCAACGGGGCTTTTGCGGAGCGGATGATACCGTGCATGTAGCGCGCGCGGCGCTGCACCGGTGGGAGGAGCCGTGCCTGTCCGGCACGCACGGCGCGGGAACCGTGTTTTTTTCACATTGTACACTGGGATGCGTATATTGTCAGAACCGTGCGATCAGCAGAGCGCAGGAGCGCGGCGTGCCGGTCAGTGAAAAGCAGCTCGCGGATATTTTTTTGGATCTGCAGCGGCAGGGGGCGCATAATATTGATCTCGTCACGCCGGGCCATTACGCGCCGCAGATCATTCGTGCGATCGAACGGGCGAAGGCGCGGGGGCTTGCTATTCCGATGGTGTACAATTGCGGCGGTTACGAAACACGGGATACATTGCGACTTTTGGATGGTCTGATTGATGTGTATCTGCCCGATTTTAAATATTACAGCAGCTATTATGCAGCGAGGTACTCCGGCGCAGCGGATTACTTTGAGGTTGCGTCGGACGCGGTCGCGGAGATGGTGCGACAGACAGGCGCCCCAACGTTCGATGCAGACGGCCTGCTGACGCGCGGCGTACTGGTACGGCACTTGATGCTTCCGGGGCTGGCAGGTGACACGGCACAGGTGCTGCGCCATCTTGCAGAGCGTTTCGGGGAGAAAATCCTCGTCAGCCTGATGCGGCAGTATACGCCCTTTGGTATGGCGGAAACCTGGCCGGAACTCAACCGCACGATCACCGGGGAGGAGTATGCCGAAGCCGTTGAAACCTTCCAGAGCCTGGGTCTGGCAGGCTATTTGCAGGAAGGCGGGGCAATCGGCGAGAGCTTCATCCCGGCATGGGACGGTGAGGGTACAAATTCCATATCGGCAGCACAATAAAAAGCTCCGAACCAATTTGGTTCGGAGCTTTCTGCGGTTATTATAGGGAGGCGATGACGTGCTGCATATTGTACAGACCCGGTTCCCGGCAGGCGGCAAGGAAAACCGCAGCGTTGACCGCGCCGACCGCAAATACCTCGCGGGACTGGGCGGAATGCTTGATTTCGATCACTTCGTCGCGGCCACAGAACAGGACACTGTGATCGCCGACTATGGTGCCGCCGCGCACGGCAGAGATTCCAATCTCGTGCGCCGGGCGCTTTTCACGGCGTTCGTGCCGGTCATAAACATACTCCGCATCATACGGCAGTGCCTCGTTGACAGCGTCCGCCAGCATGAGTGCAGTGCCTGAAGGTGCGTCGAGCTTCTGGTTGTGGTGCTTTTCAATGATTTCGACGTCGAAGCCGTCGCCCAGTACTTTGGCACACTTGCGCAGCAGATCCAGCATCAGATTGATGCCAAGAGACATGTTGCCCGAGCGAAAAACCGGAATCTTCAGCGAAGCGTCCTGTATTTTGGCAAGCTGCGCATCATTCTGACCGGTCGTGCAGATGACAACCGGCGTTTTGCACTTCAGGCAGTAGTCGAGCAGGGAATCGGTCGAGGTGACGTTGGAAAAGTCGATGATGACGTCACACACACCGGTGAACTCATGCGGATCGGTATAAACCGGAAAGTCCGAAAGCTTCTGCCCCGTAATATCAAATCCCGCAACAATCTTAACATTATCCTTGTGAGCGCAGATGTCCGTGATGACGCGGCCCATACGCCCGTTGCAGCCGGAAAGCGCAATTCTAAGCATTCTAAAACTCCTTGGCTTTCAAAATACGTTTGGGGAGGGCAGCACAGCCGCTCCCCAGACAGTTTTGCCTGTTCTCTTTAAATCTTGCAGCCGGCGGCTTCCAGCTCGCGCTTGATGAAAGCGGTGTGCTCCGCGGAGGGATCGATGAGCGGCATGCGCAGCGCGCCGACGTTCCAGCCGAGCAGCTCCATCGCCTTCTTGACCGGGATGGGATTGACCTCGCAGAACAGCGCGTCAATCAGGTTCTGCAGACTGAGCTGCAGCTTCGCAGCCTCTGGGTAGCGGTTTTCAAAGCAGAGCTGGGTCAGGTCATGTGTAGCCTGCGGCGCGACGTTAGACAGCACAGAGATCACGCCCTTGCCGCCGAGGGACATCAGCGGGACGATCTGGTCGTCATTGCCGGACCAGACGTTCAGGTTGTCACCGCACTTGG
>JBFWIM010000086.1:0-7750 GCA_050255995.1 Intestinibacillus sp. | reverse complement strand
CCATCATCAACCGCACCCGCAAGGGCACCAAGATGGGACTTGTTTCCGAGCACATGTTTGCGGACCATGCGGTGCTGATCCCGGAGTTCCTTTCCTCGCTCCCCTACGGCGTTTTTGCGACCAGCTCAATCGACGCGCTCATCCACGCAGTGGAATCCTACCTGAGCCCCAAGTGCACGCCGTTCAGCGAAATGTTCTCCGACGCCGCGATGCGCACCATTCTCCAGGGATATGCTGCAATCGCCCAGCAGGGCGCCGATGCCCGCTTTGCGATGAGCACCGAATTCCTCCGCGCGTCCACCCAGGCCGGCGTCGCTTTCGGCAATGCAGGCTGCGCTGCCGTTCACGCGATGAGCTACGCCCTCGGCGGCAAATATCACGTCGCGCACGGCGAGTCCAATTATCAGTTCTTTGTGGACGTGCTCCGCATGTACCGCGAGAAGCTGCCGGACGGCAAAATCTCGAAATTCGCCGCATTGATCAACGAGATCCTCGGCACCTCCGGCGATGCGTTTGACAATCTCGACGCCCTGCTTGAGAAGATCCTGCACAAGAAGCGCATGAGCGACTACGGTGCGACCGAGGCCGACCTTGATCCGTTCGCGCAGAGCACGGTGGACAACCAGCAGCGCCTGCTCGGGAACAACTATGTCCCGCTCTCCGTTTCGGAAATCCGCTCTATCTACGCTGCCCGCCTGTAAGCATAAAAGTTTTTTAATTTGCTGCATTGCGCACATTTCCATTCCTCTGCAGCGGGTAGACTGGTTACGACAAAAGATTATCAGCACCTGACCAGAATACGCAAATATTGCTTTGGAAATTGTGTATTGATTTTTGTATACATTTGTGTTACTCTTACAACCATAGAAAACAAATACATGCTTTTTTTGCATTTACACACAGAAAAATCCATTGGGAATGGGAGGTTTATCCATGTCGGAATACATTCTGGAAATGAATCACATCATGAAGAGCTTTCCAGGTGTTCAGGTGCTGAACGACGTCACCCTCCAGGTTAGACCCGGCGAAGTGCATGCGCTCATGGGCGAGAACGGTGCGGGCAAGTCAACTCTGATGAAAATCCTGATGGGCATCTACTCGGCGGACGCCGGGGAAGTTGTCCTGAACGGGCAAAAAATCACCTGCAAGAATCCACACGACGCAATGGATCACGGCATCGCCATGATTCATCAGGAGCTGAATCCGATCCTTGACATGCAGGTGTTTGAAAACGTCTTTATCGGACGGGAAAAACGCACGCCGCTCGGCCTCGTAGACAAAGCGGGCATGCTCCGCGAAACGCGCAGCCTGCTGGCCTCCCTGAATGTCGACATTCCCTCCGACGCGTATATGCGGGACCTGAGCGTGGCGCAGTGCCAGCTGATCGAAATTGTCAAGGCAATCTCCATCAACGCCCGCGTCGTCGTAATGGACGAACCCACCTCAGCCATCACCGAGCACGAAGTGGAGACGCTGTTCGGACAGATCCGCAGGCTCAAGTCGGAGGGCGTCGCCATCATCTATATCTCCCATAAGATGGATGAGATTTTTGCGATCTGCGACACCGTCACCGTTCTGCGCGACGGACACTTTATCGGCACAAACCCGACGTCCGAAATGACCAACGAACAGCTCATCCGTATGATGGTGGGCCGCGACATCACAGAGGTCTTCCCGAAGGCCGAGGCCAGGATCGGCGATCCGATTCTGGAGGTCAAAAACATCTCAATGGGCAAAATGATTAAAAACGTCAGCTTCCAGCTGCGCACCGGCGAGGTGCTCGGCATTGCGGGGCTGGTCGGCGCGGGCAGGTCGGAGCTGGTGGAGACTATTTTCGGCATGCGCCGCAAGTCGTCAGGTGAAATTTTCATCCACGGCCAGAAAGTCAACATCCGCAGCCCCAAGGACGCCATTGCCCACAAAATCGCCCTGATCACCGAAGACCGCAAGTTCACCGGCCTCAATCTGGTTGGCTCTGTGGCGGAAAATATTACGCTGGTTCATCTGGCTCAGCTGTTTCCGAACGGTCTGCTGGGCAGCAGCAAGGAAAAGGAAGTTTCAGACCATTACATTCAGGAGCTTTCCATTAAAACACCCAGCCGTCACGCTCTTGTCGGCAACCTTTCAGGCGGCAACCAGCAGAAGGTCGTTCTGGCCAAATGGCTGTTGACCGCGCCGGACATCATCATTCTCGATGAACCGACCCGCGGTATCGACGTAGGCGCCAAGCGTGACATCTATCTGCTGATCGGCGAGATGGTGAAGAGCGGTAAGGCCGTCATCGTGATTTCTTCCGAGATTCCGGAGGTCATGGGCCTGGCTGACCGCATCATTGTCATGTCGGAAGGCCGTCTGACCGGCGAGGTCAACCGTCCCGATTTCTCGCAGGAACGCATTATGACATACGCCGCACAGTTTGGGGGAGTGAACGAACAATGAAAAGCAACACCTTGCATGCAAAAAGATTTTCGATGAAGGATTTTGGCCTTATCATCGTATTCATCGCGCTGGTCGTGATTCTGGCGGCCGTTTCCGGCGGCACCTTCATTAAGCCCAACAACGTCATCAACATCGTGAAACAGACCGCGGTCAACGGCATCCTCGCGATGGGTATGACCTTTGTCATCATCTCCGGCGATATCGACCTGTCCGTCGGCTCGACTGTGGCGCTGACCGGCGTCGTTGCGACCATGTTTGCCCACCCGCTGGCGGATGGCTCCGGTGCGGGGCAATTCCCGCTTCTGGTGCCGGTTCTGCTCGCTCTGGTCATTGGCGGCGTTGTCGGCCTGCTGAACGGTGTCGGCGTCGCATACGGCTCCATTCCGGCGTTCATCGTCACTTTGGGCTCCATGACCATCGTGCGCGGCCTCGCGCTCATCATTTCGGGCGGCTCCCCCATTTTTGACGTAACCTCCGGTTTTGAGGCCATCGCCTCGATCAAGGTGCTCGGCATTATCCCGATCCTTGCAATCTATCTGGTCATTATCGTGGCAATCTGCGCCTTTGTGCTGGGCAAGACGGTCTTTGGCCGCCGCGTCTATGCCATCGGCGGCAACGCGACCGCGGCCTCGGTCTCCGGTATCAATGTCCGTAAGCTGCGCGTCATCGTATTTATGATTTCCGGCGTGCTGGCCGGCCTGTGCGGCCTGCTTGTGGCTTCCCGTACCATTACCGGCTCTCCGACTGCCGGTCAGAGCTATGAGATGGACGCCATCGCGGCGGCGGTCATCGGCGGCGTATCCATGTCGGGCGGTTCCGGCAAGTGGTACGGCGTCGTTATCGGCGCACTGATGCTCGCAGTCATCTCAAATGGTCTGGACATCATGAGCGTAAACTCCAACTTCCAGCTCATCATCAAAGGCCTTATCATTATCTTCGCGGTTCTGCTTGATATCAAAGGCAAGAGCAAGCGCGCCTGAGCGCTTGCCCCGCCCTGGTATAATTTCATCCATGTTATAGGAGGAAGAGTTTATGAAGAAGAGATTGTTATCCATGCTGCTCCTTGGCGCCATGGCAATGAGCCTGACGGCCTGCGGCGGCGACAAGAGCGGTGATACCGCCAAAACCGATGACGGCACCCAGCCGAGCGGCACGAGCGATTCCGCGGCAGGCGACAGCCAGAAAAACTACAAGATCGCGCTTTGCATGAGCCACCAGACCAACGAGTTCCCCACCGCGGTCGGCAAGGGCGCGAAGGCCAAGGCCGAGGAGCTGGGAGTAACCGTTGAGGTGTTCGACGGCAAGCAGGACCAGCAGACCCAGATCAACCAGATCGAGACTGCGATCAACCAGGGCTATGATGGCATCCTTGTGGAGCCGATCTCTGCGGACGGTATTGTTCCGGCTGTCAAGGAAGCCAACGACGCGGGCATTCCGGTCATTACAGTGGTTCAGCAGATGAAGAACCAGGATACCATGGCTGTGTCTTATTGCGGCGGCGACGAAGCGGCTGCCAGCAAGCTGCAGATGCAGAAGGCGCTTGACGCGCTGGGCGGCAAGGGCAACATTGCCATCATCTATGGCCCCATGGGCTCCGACGCGCAGCTCAAGCGCAAGGCAGGCTATGACGAGATCCTGGCGAAGTACCCGGACGTGAAGGTCGTCTTCCAGGAGACCGCGAACTGGGTCACCGCCGACGCGCTGAAGCTTGTGGAAAACTGGCTCTCCACCGGCAAGGAAATCAATGCGGTTGTTTCCCAGAATGACTCCATGGCGATGGGCGCCCTGAAGGCGATTGAAGACGCGGGCAAGCAGGCCAACATTCCGGTTTACGGTCTGGACGCGGTTTCCGACGCGATCAAGGCAATTGCGGACGGCCGCCTCGCAGGCACCGTATCCCAGGATGCTCCCGGTCAGGGCGGTCTGGGCGTAGAAACCATGGTTAAGTACCTGAACGGCGACAAGGTTGAGCCAATCAACTACACCGAATGCGTTTGGGTAGATAAGAGCAACGTAGCGGACTATCAGTAAGGCAAACGCTTTGCCGGCCTGATATACGATACGGTTAAGTAAAAAAGGCGGCATATCCCACCTCGGGACATGCCGCCTTTTTAATGAAAAGGGGGAATCATCCAATGCCGGTTGGCATCCTTGTCAATATCTGTTCCGTCCTGCTGGGCGGCCTGCTTGGCACGATACTGCGCGCCGTCGTCCCACAGTTCCTCAAGGACAATCTGCCGCTCTATTGCGGCATTATGTCGTTTGTCATCGGCACCGCCACCATGCGCGACCTCAAAACCATGGCGGCGGTGGTCGGCGCATTGCTGCTCGGCGCGATCATCGGCGAACTGCTGCACCTGGAGAAGCGCCTCAATGTGGTCGGCGCGCACGCGCAGAAAGCCGTTACCCGCATCATGCCCAGACTGTCGGGAGGCGATAATGCCGACATTAATATGCTGATCGGCGTGATCATTCTGTTTGTATTCAACGGTTCCGGCTTCTTCGGCGCGCTGAATGAGGGCATGACCGGCGACGGCAGCTTCCTGATGGCAAAATCCGTCCTGGACTTTGTAACGGCTGTGGCATTTGCGACCACGCTGGGTATCATTGTCAGCCTGCTCGCCGCCCCGCAGGCGGTAATCCTGCTGATCCTGTTCGCCTGCGCGGGTCTGATCGTCCCGCATGCGACGCCAACCATGATCGCCGACTTTTCGGCCTGCGGCGGTGCAATCATGTTTTTTACCGGTTTTCGCATTGCAAAGATCAAGGACATCCCGGTCACCAATTTTCTGCCCGCCCTGGTGCTGGTGATGCCGTTCTCCTACTTACTGAATCTATAAGAAATCTCCCATGCGCCTGTATCCGTGTCTTTCGTCCGGATCAGGCGCTTTGCTTTTTGATGCCTTAGCCAAACGGGAAATCAGCAGCACAGAAAACGGCAGCGCCGGAAAGTCCCGGCGCTGCCGTTTTCATGTCTTTGCATCAAGAATGCTTCGCACTCATTCTTTTTCCCGCCGTCCGCCGCGCCTATGTACATGATAACCATCCTGTGCCGGACGGCTGTGCGTCTCCTTCCACCCGGCCGGTGACAGGCGGGCCGGATTTGCCGGCGGGTCAACCTCCGCACCGCCGCGTTCGTAAAACTCAAGTTTACGGCAGGATGGGCAAACCATAATTTCAACCTCAAGCGTGCCGGACAACCGGTTATCGAGCTGTCCAAGAAACAGACCAAGGTGCCCCAGTTGAATGGACTCCAGTCCCATGGAACGCATCACAGTGCCGCAGCGCAGACATTTGAGCTCCCGTTTCATGGGGCGCAAGCGTCGCAACCCGCACAGCTTTCGGTTTTGCCGGGTTCAAACCGCGCAAGCGAACCCTCTGTCAGCAGGGAGAGCGCGTACAGGCGTTCATTGATCATATCCCACATGCACAGGGGCAAATGATCGCGATGCCCTCGGTGGATGGTTACACACTCAAAGCAGTTGGCATGATGCGGGCATTTTTCCTTACAGGGACAGTGGTCGCCGCTTTCGCGTACCTGGCGCAAAAATTCCATTTTCATTTCATAGGCTTCTTTTTTGTGACCTTCGCGGTCCAGTTCATTCTGGCGGATCGCCAGCGGATTGTTGTCAATCTGCATCGAAAAGCACCTCTCTTTTTATCCTGCTCTCATCATACCCGCTTGGGGACAGAATTGCAACTGCTATGTTGCTTAATTTCACACCCCAATGCCCAATCCGTTTCACGCCCGAAACCCTGGGAACGGCCGCGCCGAATCTTTCTTACCGACCGGCTTGCCCGTACGTTCCCCGTCTCATTGCCGCAGCAGCGCAAACGCGAATGCCAGAAGCCAGATCAAAACCCGTACCGCCTTCATGAGAAAACCCCTTCCGTGCCTTTTCCTAATTCTGCCACAGTGTTCGGGGGAATCCTGTCCGAATCGCGCGAAAGGAACGGAACTTTTCCGCAAGCATTTTTTCCGTTTGCGACAGATGCCGCCCTCACCGCCGAAACCCTTCCCTGTCGGCGGCTTTCAGCGCGCCTGCCAGGCAATTCCGTTTGCACTCGCTCCGACGGGTTCGCATAGACTGCAAATACAACCAATCGTTTTTAAAGGAGGCCGTTCTAATGCCGACCATTTACTTATCCCCTTCCGCAGTGGGGTATAGCGAGATTACGGGCGAAGAAAACGACGAAGGGTACCTCACAGATCAGATTACGAACGCCATGGAACCGTACTTATCAGCAAGCGGCATTGTTTTTGGCCGTAACCAGCCCGGTATGACTGCGGAAGAAGCCATTCAAGCCTCCAATGCAGGCATGTATGATGTCCATCTGGCGCTCATTTCAGAGGATCTTCCAAGCTCTACGGGCAGCGCACCGGGCGTCACAGACATTTTTTACAGATCCGGAGACGAAAACAGTGAGCGGCTCGCCAAAATCATCGCAAACAATCTGCAAACCCTGATACCAGCCCCGGCTATCATCAGAGCGGTACCGTCCAGAGCGCTCGCCGAGGTCGCGCAAACACGGGCGCCCGCCACGCTCGTCGAAATCGCCTATCGCGGTTCCCCGGAAAGCACGGATTGGATCCAGAATAATATTAACAATATCGCGCGCAACCTGGCCCTCTCCATTACGCAGTACTTCGACGTGCCGTATATTGAGCCCGCCCCTGCCAGGCCCGCAACGGTGGACCTGACCTCCGGGCAGCTGAATATCCGCGCCCGCCCGGCCTATGACGCCCCGGTGGTCGCAACCGCCCAGGACGGCGATCCGGTCAGCGTGCTCGGCGAATGGAACCATTGGTTTTTGCTGCGCCATGACGACCATGTGGGCTACGCGCGTTCGGAATACATTACTCTGAATTATTGAATAACTGGTTGGTTTTTTAAGGCATACCTCGTGAAATGGCGCATCCGCTCTTGCATATTTGTTACGGAAATTGTATAATGATATTGTTTGCAGCGGAACGTTATTGAGGAGGAATCAGGTAAAAATGTTTGAAGTTTTAGAGAAAAAAACACTGAACGCGAACACCAAACTCATGGTGATCGACGCGCCGAACGTCGCGCGCAAAGCGGAGCCGGGCCAGTTCATCATTCTGCGCGTCAGCGACAATGGCGAGCGCGTACCGCTCACGATCGCGGCATTCGACCGTGAAGCGGGAACCGTGACCATCATCTTCCAGGAGGTCGGCGCAACCACAAAAGCGCTGGGGCTTCTGAACGCGGGCGACAGCCTGCACGACTTCGTCGGCCCGCTGGGTCAGGCGAGCGAGCTCGAAGGTCTGAAAAAAGTGGCAGTCGTC